>MPMQ01000114.1 GCA_002238585.1 Kistimonas sp. bin40
GCGGCTGCTGTATGGCGGACCGGGGGTCAACAGGCAAGGCCAGATCTGCCACCTCCCCGGTGTACTGGAGTCCTTGCAACCCGACCAGTCGGTGCTGCTGCGTGGCGATATGGCGGACAATCTGGAACTGCAACAGCATGTCAGACAGCTGATGCAACTGGGGCGTTACCAGTCCAACGGCGACGACCGCCAGCTGCCACCAGGGCTCCATTTTTATCACCAGCCGGTACCAGCCCTGGAACTCACGCATCTGAGTCAAACCGCTGCACAGATCACATCGGTCTCCACTCTCGCTGCCTTGCCCGACAACCTGGTGGTTGTCAATGCATCCAATCTGGCGCAGTGGCTCAACCCCGTCTGCATCGACGACGATGGCTGCTGTGTTCCCAACGCCAGCTTGATCACACAGCTGTCGCAAGATAAGCGGATTCTGGTGAGCTCTCCCTTGTCAGAAGCCCAGTGGTTTCTGCTGTTGGGCCAGTTGCAGACCTTTTGTGAAGCGACGGGCAGCAAACCGGGCATTATCCTGCCCGCCTTTCTGAAGAAAGTGCAGCCCGAAGCACTGACACCTGCGGTTCTTGCACCGGCAGCCCCCGAAGGCCGAACCGGCTGGTCGCCTGGTGTTACAGCCAGTCTCTACGCCAATGAAACCCAGCTCGATGGCTGGTTGCAGCAACAGTCACCCTCTCCGCTGGTAGTGCAGATCAGTGCCCAGACCACCGCCAGTCAGCTGTTCGACAACGCTTTTGTGCGCTCAGAGCGACCGCCGCGCTTCGGCCGGAGCACAACAGCACTGCAGCAAGCACTGGAGCGAGGCACACCAGTGGTAATACGCGGGCTGGAAACAAGCCCCGGTATGCAGCAGGTTCTCGAAAGCCTGTGTACCTCGCCAGCATCCGTGACGATCACCGGCAAAGTCAGGTTATATCCGCATGCCAACATCCATGTACTCTGGCCAGAAGGCAAAAAGTGCACGGCTCCGCTCTGGGATGCAGCCCTGCAGTCGGCATCCTCGATGATGGACGTTGATGTATGGGAGACCAGTGCCCGACGACACGGCATCAGTGTTGATGCGCTCCCCCGTCAAGCCATCGAAAAAATGTATGCGTTCTTTGCCAGGATTCCGTCATCCGTTACCAAAAAATGCGGCCCTTTACCTGTTCTTGATGGACAGCTGCTGGACAGTTTGATCACGGCCGCCCGTCAGGCGCAACAGGCCGACCGTGCCACCGACTTGCAGCCGCGCCACTGGCGCAAAGCGGTCAACAGCATCCTGACGCACTGTACCCGGCACAATCGGCCCGTGCGGGACTTTCTGAAAGTCAGCTGTGAACGGCTGTTTACCGACCCGGAACCGAAACAATGGGTCGACCGGGACCGGCTTGCTCTGCAGATTTCCGCTCTCGACAAACTGGACCGGAACTGCATTGCCGAGCATTTCTGGTCACTGGCCCGGGCCTTCGGTCCCGGCGCCCTGGACAGGGTGCCATGGGACTTTGATGGTGTTAACCGTTTGTTCACCGACAGATTGCTGGCGAAGGTCATCGCTCAGGTGCCGCCGGAGCAGCGCCGTACCCTGGAGATCGCCTTCAAGCCATCTGCGGAGCTTGTTGCCCAGTGCACGAAACTGCCGCCTCATGCTGGCAGCCGGATCAAACGGCTGGAAGACGCCTTGGCCAGTGGCTGGGTACCGGTCTCCGGCTTGCAGAACCTGAGTTGTATGATTGAAGAGGTCGCCAACGCATGCCAGTCTGTGGCAGACAATCATCAAGGGGACGAGGCGCAACAGCTTCGGGCTATCGAAAACAAGTTGGCGCAATTGTTGTGCTGGCCTGGTCACTCTCCTGCGCCTCTGGCGGCGCTGGCCCGGGATATGCTGCGCGGCTGTCAGGATCAGGCTGACCGACAACAGCGGCGACTGTCGCGCCTCAAAACCAGACTGGCCCAGTCACCGGTACTCTTTATTGAAGGTGAAACCGCGACCGGTAAAAGCTTCTTTTCCAGCCAGCTGGCCAGACAGTCAGGTCAGGCCTGGATTGCCTCCATTGGTCCTGCCACCAGTGATCGGGAGCTGGTTCAAAAATGGGTATGGAAAGACTCTGAAAACGACAGCGGTCGCCACATGGCTCGTCAGCAACAGACCTTGTTGCAATGGGCACAAACACAACCGCGCCCGACAGACGACTATCTCACCCTGGTTCTGGATGAAGCCAACCTGGCGCAGGATGGCTTGCTGGACTGCCTCACCGGCTTGTGGGACCAACCACCCTGCGTCTACATCGACGGCCAGCCCGTGCATGTCAGCACCAAACACCGGGTCATTCTGACCGGCAATCCACTCAGCTATGCCGGTCGCCATATGGACAGCACCCTGCTCAATCGGTTGCAGCGGCTGCATTATCCCCCGTTGAGCAAGGCGTTCCTGCAGGACCTGGTGGTGGAGCCCGGCTTGCGAAAACACCTTGCCCTGACTTTGCAGGAGCCTGAGTTACAGACAGCTGTCGGTCATACCGCCGGGGCTGTGTTGACGCTCTGGCAGCACTACCAGCCTTTGTTGCCGGAGTACGTATTTACAGCACGGGATCTGACCGATATCTGCGCCTGGGTGGGCTGGTATCTACAACAGCGGCCGGCCAATGTTGCCGTGAAGCCTGCGTATCTTGCGTCCTTGGTGTGGCAAGCCTGTCAGGATGTGCTGGGGCTGTCGGTACCGGAGCACCACAAAGATGCTGAATATGCCCTGCGTTGCTGGTTTACAGGTCGCTATCCGCTGGATGAAAGCACACTGACGTCGCTTAAAACACAGGCATTGGCGTTAACCCTCGACAGTTTCAGGACCATGACCCACAGCCGCCAGCCAGACTTTGACACATCCAGTGCGGCCGTGTCCGAGCTGGCCGATTGTCTGGCGCAGGACCTGATGCGCTGCCAATGGGCGTTCGAGCACAATACAAGACATGGAGGGCGGCAGGCGACCCTGATTGAGGGACCGACCGGTCGCGGCAAGGACGCCACTTTGCAACATCTTCTGACCAGCTACAAAAGTCAGGTGCATGCACGGAGCGGAGCTCTGCCCGAGCATCATTCACTCAATGCCACAGAGTGCTCATGGGAGACCCTGGCAGGCCGTATTCGCGCGGCCCAGGTCCATGGACAGATTCTGGTTGTTTCAGAGATGAACCTGATTCCCAGTGCGTATCTGGAAGGCGAATTGAACGCTATTCTGGCGGGCGATGCCCATCCGGGGTTTCATTTGTTCGCGACCATCAATCCTCCGGACTACAGTGGTCGTAAACGCCTGTCACCGGCACTTGAAGGGCGTTTCCGTCGTCTTCCGCTGCGTGACTATAACGCCGGGGAACTGCAACTGATTGCAAGACGCGTCTTGCCGCCAGGCCCCCAGGGCGACCGGTGCGCCCATCAACTGAGCCAGTTTCACTGTCATCTTCGTCAGCGCCTGCTGGACGCGGGGGCTTCTTTGCCGCCCACCGCGCGTGGACTGCAAGAGCTGGCCCGGGCGGTGGCCGAGACGGGTGCCTTCTCCGGGCCAGCACTGGAGACACTGGTGGACAGTCACTACCAGATCTATCTGCTGGCGACCGGAACCTGCGCGGCACGACTGCTGAAAGAACAGACACCTTCACCAGCCCTGGCGTTACCAGCCCCGGCGTTGCGCAAGGGCACCTGTGACCGGGCTCTGACCCAGTGGCTCAACAGGACTGTAAACAGCCTTGACACGCCCTGGTTGGTCAACCGGGGAGCCAGCTCTGCTATCAATCACCTGAACAACACCATCACCCTGGGTGATGATCTGACCGAACACAATAGCCGAAGCGAAGCGCTCAGGATGCTGGCAGGCATCCAATGGACTGAGTCGGGGCTGACGCTGGATCCGCCTGAATCTGAAAACACGCTGGTGCGTGCTTTTTACCGGCGGTGGCAACAGCTCTGGTACGCAGATCGGTTCAAGCGCAGCATGACTGAGGCTGAAAAGGCGTTTCCACTGGAGCACCCCCTGGCTGCCACCCTGGCGCTGGAGGCCAACAGGCTTTATGTGGCGGAGCTGACCCGCCGTGTGCAGACCATGGGTGACACCAGCCCCTTGAACAGACTGGCCTGCTGGCAGCAGCTCAAATCTATTGCTGATCTGCCAACGAAGCACTACGCACGGCCGGTCTTGCCATCAACACCAGCACTGCAAAGCGCATCAGCGTCTGTGCCACCATCTGTACTGCAACCGGTATCCTCGCCTGCATCAAGGACCGCCCCACTGCCCTGTCCAGAGACTGTGCCAAATCCCGAGTGTGACAACACCGAACAGGATGTACCGCATGTACGCAAGACACTCCTGGAACGTCTTGTTTTTTACTGCGATGTACGGAATGCATGGAAGGCACAGGATGTAGGGAATGTACGAAATGGATCAGCTGGCCCGATAGAGCTGGATACAGATACGCAGTATTCCGAAAACCCGGATGAAAGCTCCACACTGATCAAGCGCTTTGTTTTTACCCCTGAAAAAGAGGATCCTGGAATCTATCGGCTGGCCGTTTATGACATCGCTGTTTCGGCACAAGGACGGCTTCTGCAAATCCCGATGGGGCACGGAGAGCATGGTCTGGAAGTCATCGAACCGGGTATCCTGCCCGCTTCCCATGGGCCAGTCAGCATCAACCCTGCTATCCAGCGCCATGGTGTAACAACATTGACTTTTTCCGACCAGCCGTGGCTGCATCTTCCCAGCTTGAAGCCTGATGAAAAGCTGATATCTCTGCGTATTGAACCCGACAGTGCAGCCGCTGAAAACCAGAGTACGAAGGGGTCTTCTATTCCTTGTTCTGTCACCAGGGATCTGTACACCGGTTTGCACAGGGTGCATATACCGACCGCCCACCCGGGAGAGTCTTTCCGTGTCAGCTACCTTCTGGAAATGCCGCAGTCCAGGAAAGACGTCCCCACTGCGTGCGCGTTATCAAATGACACACGGCCAGATGCCAGTTGTTCACAGGATATGAAAAACACCATTGATCAGTTGTTTGCGCAACAGACACTGCCTCCATCCCAGCGCAAAGAGCTGGAGAACATGGCCGCCACCACAGATCCTCAAGAGCTGGTAGCACTCATCGCTGCATACTGCAGCGTGTTCAGCGGCAACCGGTGTATGAATGCCGATGAAAATCAGCTGCTTTTCCTGTTGAAGTACAGGCAGGGAAGCTGCCGGCATCGCGCCCCTGTGTTCGTCGTGCTATGCCGCTATTTTGCTATTCCCGCACGTCTTGTCATGAGTAAAAGCCATGCCTATGCCGAATATTCGCTGGACAATGGGACAACCTGGCAGACCAAGGATCTGGGGGGAGCTCCGTCCAACAGTTTCATCGAAAAAAACAGCCATCCTCCTCTTGCCTTTTGTTCATCAGATAATCGCTTGACGAGTGCAATGAAGAATCTGGCTGCCAGCAGTCAAGAACAAAAGAGCGCAATAGCCAAAGCTCTTGGTGTGAGCCTGCAACAGCTGGAAGATTCAGAAAAAACCGGAACTCCGCTACCTATACAAGGCAATATAAATCATGATGCTATTGTTCAGAAGCTCTGGAATCAAAAGACACCAGAAGCCTTCCTGGCAGCCATGGGATACTGGCAAAACCAAAAGGATCTCTGCTCTGATACGATTTTACTTTCCATGTTTGCAAGGAATTCAGGAAACCCTATTTTCTCAGAAACTGTCTCCTTTCTGATTCTTTCAAAGCGATATACCCAAGCCTGTCAGGACGCATTGATACAATTTCATCATCGATGCGCTGGAGAGTCACATCTTGATCTACACGCCTGGAGCAAAGAAATCATAAGGATCATAAGGGTTCTGCATAACACTCTGGCAGATGGTTTCGCGACTAACGAGACGGTAATGTCCTTTTGTCGGGAAGCCTTGCAACGGAACTGGCTGGTGTATGGCCATGTTCCGGGAGGACAAGCAGCCAGCTTTTTGAATGCGCTGAAAAACCTGTCCAAAATTCCAGAATTCAGAACTCTGGTTGAAAATGTTTTTCAGGAGTGGTACCGGTCTTTTCCCGGCCAGGCTTACCAGCACAGGCATGGCTGTCATTATGTGGACGTTACGCAATATGTTGTTGCGAGCCATTCTCCTGCCCTGGAGCTGCGCCTCAGCTCGACAGTAAAATGTGCACGTTGGACTGATGATCCGGAAGGGAGTCCCGATGTTGGACGCCTCCTGACGGGAGATCCGGCGTTCACCAGGCTGAGTCATGGCTGTGCAAAAAATAGACCACTGGTTGTCACCGGGATTCCTGACTGGAAAATATGGAAGGAAAGACGCGATGAATTGCTCGCATTTCTCGTTGATGCCCATCCATCTTATCGTAGCCTTATCACACAGGGAAATTACCATTTGCAAGTGGTAAACATGATGCGTATTGATGACCACTATGCAAAAGTCATCAAATACAGTTTTATGCACTACCTTTGCCAGCTTCAAAAAAACCTGGGTGTTCATCTTGTATATTGCTGGATGAAAGAAAATTTTGGGCATGGAAATATTGGGTATGAAAATATTGAGTATGATGTAGAATCTCTTCATGGTCACTGTTCTCCCGAGAATGTAAACGAGCTCGCGAATGCAATGCATTACGACGACTTGTTTTATGGCAGAGAAATAATTTCCAGGGTGTGTGCTGACAAATTGCGCAAAGCTTTGGATGTTCCGGACGCGCACATTCTCATGCTGGAAGAGTTGGATCAGATCTATCGCGAATTTATTTTTAATATACCCAAGAAAGAATTTTGCGGGAAAATCAATCAGCTTCTTCCACCTGAAAAGCTGAAAAGCTGAAAAAATAGTAAAACAATGATCAGTGCAGTTGGAGTAAGTGTCAGGTCCCGGACGATTATCTATGCATCACGCGTCGTTCATTATTTGTAGGACGTGCAACAATGAGTGAGCTCA
>MPMQ01000115.1 GCA_002238585.1 Kistimonas sp. bin40
AGCGGCTGTTGTTCATGAGCCCTGCTGCTTCCCGGACGCAAGCCCCCCCTGGACAGGGGGGCTGCAGGTGCGTATTGGCCAAGCTGGGATTGTCCGGCGGATGGACGGGAAGGGCGACTGGAATAGACTCCCCTCCTGCAGTGACCTGATGGATACATAGTGCGAATACTCTCCTGGTGCACGAGCCGCCTACACCTGTTTTCATCTGGAATGAAAGACATGGGACGTAAAACAGGCTTTCTTGTGCTCTATGGTCAAGTGGGTTTTCATGGCTACAGCCATGTGGCGGGGGCCGTCTCACGGTTTCTCGACATTCGCCAACACAAACGACACCCAACCAGGTTCTTCATGGGGGAAAAGGCGCAGCCGGCTTGTCGCTGGCGGCCGCGCAGATCTTGTTCGCCATTCCCTCAAGTGCTAGCCCAAGGTTGGACGGGCACCCGAGTCTGGCACCGCAGTAGAAGAGTGTTTCATGACGAATTGGTCAGAATGAGTAACATGACTGTCAGGCACTATTAAGAGGCGAGTATCCAGACCCTGTGAGCCCATAACAAGGAAAGACAAGATTCTCTCTGCTCAAGCATCCAGCTCTCCAGTCCATAGAAAACAGAAGTTCTCCTCACGCAACGACAGCACTTTGCCGTGCAAGGCGGGCCATGAGCTTCTGCTCCTTGTCGCGCCAGGATTGAGACTGATCCAGTTGTTGCCGGTTGGGCTCGATCTCATAGGCCTTTGCAAAGAGAGAGTTGGCCCTTGCGCTGAATTCGTCTGCTTCTTTCGGCGGGATGTCCAGAGCCTGCAGCATGGTCGGCGGCCAGCAGGATAAAAGGCGAAAGCAATGTGCCAGCTGACTGAGGCAGGAGGCATTGCAGCCTGCGCTTGCCTCTGCCGCAAGAGACGCATGGCTCAGAGACTTTCCCATAAGCGTCAGATGCTCTGGAGCGATATTCACGGCTTCCAGCATTTCATTGAAGAAACGAAGGCTTAACAATAACTGCGGTTCAAATCCTGGAAACTGCCGCTGCTCGAGCCGCAGTTCATCAAACTGCTGCCAGAGTCCCATCGTAATGAGACAGGACCCCAGGCCCAGTTCTATTTCTTTGACATCACAAGGCGTGTGAACTTGCCCTTTGGCAGCCCGGGTGCGCAGCCGGGTAAAGATGGCCAGAGCCTGTTGCTGGTTTTCCGCGCCTTCTTTCATCTGCAGTAGCCTGCCAAGGGCCAACTCAATCTCCTTGTCATCACAGGGGGTATTGTGCTGTCCCCCGGCCGCCTGGGTACGTAACCGGGTAAAGATAGCCTGTGCTTGTTTCAGGTTGTCCTGGCCTCCCATGAGCTGGAGCTGTCTGCCAAGGCCGAGTTCAATTTCCTTGTCATCACAGGGGGTGTCCATCTGTCCTTGGGCGGCTTTGGTGCGCAGCTGGGTAAAGATGGTCAGTGCCTTTTTCAGGTTGTGTGCGCCTCCCATTATCTGGAGCTGTCTGCCAAGGGCTAACTCAATATCCTTGTCATAGCAGGGGGTGTCGACCTTTCCTTTGGCGGCTTTGGTGCGCAGCCGGGTAAAGATGGCCAGTGCCTGTTCCTGGTTGTGCACGCCTCCCATTACCTGGAGATGTCTGGCAAGGGCCAACTCAATCTCCTTGTCATCACAGGGGGTGTCCACCTGCCCTCCGGCGGCCCTGGTGCGCAGCCGGGTAAAGATGGCCAGTGTCTGTTCCTGCTTTTGCGCGCTTCCCATTATCTGGAGATGTCTGCCAAGGGCCAGCTCAATCTCCTTGTTATCACAGGGGGTGTCCACCTGTCCCCGGGCGGCCCTGGTGCGCAGCCGGGTAAAGATGGCCAGTGCCTGTTGCTGGTTTTGCTCGCCTCCCATTATCTGGAGATGTCTGGCAAGGGCCAACTCAATCTTCTGGTCATCGCAGGGGGTGTCCTGCTTTCCGCTGGCGGCTTTGGTGCGCAACCGGGTAAAGATGGCCAGTGCCTGTTCCTGGTTGTGCGCGCCTCCCATTGTCTGGAGCAGTCTGCCAAGGGCCAACTCAATCTCCTTGTCATCACAGGGGGTGTCCTGCTTCCCGCCAGCAGCTTTGGTGCGCAGCCGGGTAAAGATGGTCAGTGCCTGTTGCAGATTGTTATGGCCTCCCATTGTCTGGAGCAGTCTGCCAAGGGCCAACTCAATCTCCTTGTCATCACAGGGCTGGTTCACCTGTCCCCCTGCCGCATGGGCACGTAACCGGGTCAGGATGGTCAGTGAATTTTCCAGATTGTCCTCGCCCCCCATTGACTGGAGATGTATGCCAAGAGCCAGCTCGACAGCCTTGTCATTGCAGAAGGGGGTCGCCCCCCCCCGGGCGGCCTTGGTACGCAGTCCGGTAAAGATAGCCAGCGCCTGTTGCTGGTTGTACCCACCTCCCATGCGCTGGAGATGCCTGCCAAGGGTTAGCTCAATGTTCTTGTCATCACAGGCTGTATCGACTTTCCCGTTGGCGGCCCTGGTGCGTAACTGGCTGAAGATCTCCAGAGCCTTGTCCATATTGTCCGCGCCTCCCATGATCTGGAGGTGCCTGCCAAGGGTCAACTCAATGTCTTTGTCATCGCAGGGGGTGTGCTCTCTTCCCTGGGCGGCCTGGGTGCGCAGCTGGGTGTAGATAGCAAGGGCCTGTTCGAGATTCTCAGTGCCTCCTATTGACTGGAGCAGCCTGCCAAGCGCCAGACCATGAAGCTTGAGCTGTCTGTCAGTTGCCCTGTGGGTTGTATAGAGATGCTGGAAAATCGATAAAGCTTCACTGAGGTGGCCCTGGGTGTGTAAGGCGCGCCCTTTGGACATCAAAAGTCTTTTGTCACCTTGTACCTCTTCTGCAAGGGAACTGATGAACGCAAGGCAGTCGTCAGTTCTGTGAAGTTGCAACAGAGCGCGGGTTTTGAGGTGGGCTACAGGCACATAGCAAGCGGTCTTCTTGCCATATCTGGCCAATAGAATTTCGGCGCTCTCCAGTGCGCGCTGAGGGTCGCTGGCAAGAAGACGGAGGGCGTCACTGAGGTTGGTGCCTGGCACACCATCAGGATGAGTCCTGTATTGCTGAGCCCTCCGTCGCATTAACGGGCGCTGCCTATGACCCCTGCTGCTTCCGGCATGGAAATCGCCTCGAAAGCTGGATGCATAAGGAGCAGATCGCACGGGCCGGGTGAACCGACCAGCTCGATGAGAAGCGGGATGAGAAGGGCGACCATAAGGGCGCCCTCTCCCGTAGTGACTCGATGGGTACATAGTTTGCATACCTTCTCTCAATGGACGGAGCTCTCACTGGCCGTCTGCGTCCTGTTTCGTCTGAGGAGATAAAGACCGGAGATCTGCGCCCGGCAGGCCTGTTTTCTCGGTCAAGTTGATATTCATGCCTGAAGCCATCTGGCGGGGGCGACTGATCGCTTCTTGAATTTCGCCAGGACAAACGACACCCAAACAACTTTGCCGTGCAGGAAAAGGCTTGGCGGATTGTCGCTGACGACCGCAGATCTTGTTCGGCATTCCCTCAAGGGCGAGTCCAGGGCTGCCGGGCGCTCACGTGTGGACCGCAGCAGAAGAGTTTTTCATGTCGAATTGGTCAGAATGAGGAACTCAACTGTCAGGCACTCGCAAGAGGCGAGCATCCATGCCCAATGAGCCCATAAAAAGGAAGGACAACAGTCTCCAGGCTGAAGCATCCTGCTCTTGAGTCCATAGGAAGCGCAGGCTCTGTTTACTCAACGGCAGCACCTTGCTGCGCAAGATGCGCCCTGAACTTCTGCTCCTTGTCGCGCCAGGATTGAGAGTGATCCAGTTGTTGCCGGTTGGGCTCGATCTGATAGGCCTTTGCAAAGAGACAGTTGGCCCTTGTTCTGAATTCGGCTGGTTCTTTCGGCTGGATGTCCAGAGCCTGCAGCATGGTCGGCGGCCAGCAGGATAAAAGGCGAAAACAATGTGCCAGCTGACTGAGGCAGGAGGCATTGGAGCCTGCGCTTATCTCTGCCGCCAGAGCCGCATGGCTCAGAGCCTTTCCCAGAAGCGTCAGATGTTCTGGAGAAATATTCACGACTCCGAGCGTTTCACTGAAGAAACGAAGGCTCAACAACAACTGCGGTTCAAATCCTGAAAACTGCCGCTTCTCGAGCTGCAGTTCATCAAACTGCTGCCAGCGTCCCATCGCAATGAAACAGGACCCCAGGCCCAGTTCTGTTTCTTTGACATCACAAGGCGTGTGAACTTTCTCTTTGGCAGCCCGGGTGCGCAGCTGGGTATAGATAGCCAGTGCTTGTTTCAGATTGTCGGTGCTGTCTGTCAGCTGGAGCAGCCGGGCAAGAGCCAACTCAATCTCCGTGTCATCACAGGGGGTGTTCGCCTGTCCTCCGGCTGCCTGGGCACGCAACCGGGTAAAGATGGCCCGTGCTTTTTCCAGATTGTTCTGGCCTCCCATAATCTGGAGAAGTCTGCCAAGGCTGAGTTCAATGTCCTTGTCATCACAGGGGGTATTTGCCTGTCCTCCGGCCGCCTGGGTACGTAACCGGGTAAAGATGGCCTGTGCTTTTTCCAGATTGTGTTTGCCTCCTATGAGCTGGAGCTGTCTACCAAGGGTGAGTTCAATGTCCTTGTTATCACAGGGGGTGTCGAGCTTTCCTCTGGCGGCTTTGGTGCGCAACCGGGTAAAGATGGCCAGTGCCTGCTCCTGGTTGCGCGCGCCTCCCATTATCTGGAGCAGTCTGCCAAGGGCCAACTCAATTTCCTTGTCATCACAGGGGGTGTCGAGCTTTCCTCCGGCGGCTTTGGTGCGCAGCCGGGTAAAGATAGTCAGTGCCTGTTTCAGATTGTCATTGCCACCTATTGTCTGGAGCACTCTGCCCAGGGGTAACTCAATCTCCTTGTCATTACAGGGCCTGTTCGCCTGTCCCCCCGCCGCATGGGCACGTAGCCGGGTCAGGATGGTCAGAGATTCTGCCAGATTGCCCGTGCCTCCCATTATCTGGAGATGTATGGCAAGCGCCAGCTCGATAGCCTTGTCATCGCAGAAGGGGGTCGCTCTTCCCCGGGCGGCCTGGGTACGCAGTCGGGTATAGATAGCCAGTGCCTTTTGCAGGTTGTGCGCGCCCCCCATGATCTGGAGATGCCTGCCAAGGGTTAGCTCAATGTCTTGATCATCGCAGGGGGTGTTCTCCCTTCCCTGGGCGGCCTGGCTACGCAGCTGGGTATAGATAGCCAGGGCCTGCTCGAGATTCGCAGCGCCTCCTGTCGCATGGAGCAGCCTGCCAAGAGCGAGGCCATGAACCTTGTGCTCCCTTTTGGTTGTCCTGTGGGCTGTATAGAGATGCTGGAAAATCGATAAAGCTTCACTGAACCGACCCTGGGTTTGTAAGGCGCGCCCTTTGGACATCAAAAATCTTTTGTCACTTTGTATTTCTTTTTGAAGGGAACTGATGAACGCAAGACAGTCGTCAGTTCTATGGAGTTGCAACAGAGCACGGGTTTTGAGATCGGCTACATGCACATAGTGAGCGGTCTTCTTGCTGTATCTTCCCAATAGAATTTCGGCGCTCTCCAGTGCGCGCTGCGGGTTGGTGGCAAGAAGACGAAAAGAGTCACCGATTTTGGTGTCTGGCGCACCATTGGAGTCACCGAGTTTGGTGTCTGGCACACCATGAGAGTGCGTTCTGTATAGCTGAGCTCCCCGTCGGATCAGCGGCCGCTGCCCATGATCTGTGCAGCTTCCCGGATGGAAAGCTCCGCGAAAGTTGGATGCATAAGGGGCGTATCGCACGGGCCGGGTGAACCACCGGCCAGCTGGATGAGAAGCTGAATGAGAAGGGCGACCATAACGGCCCCCTCTCTCGTAGTGACTCGATGGGTACATAGTTTGAATACTTTCTCTCAATGGACTGTCCTCTCATTGGCCTGTCTGCGTCCTGTTTCGTTTGAAGAGATAAGGGCAGGAGACGTGCGACAGGCTGGTCTGTTCTCTCGGTCACGTTGATTTTTATGCCTGAAGTCATCCGGTGGGGGGACTGAGCGCTTCTTGAATTTCGCCAGGACAAACGCCTCTCAACCAACTTCGCCAGATGGGAAAAGGCTCAGCCGAATTGGCGATGACGGCCGCAGATACAAGTTCGGCACTCGCTCAAGGGCGACCCCAAGGGTGACGGGCACCTGCGTATAGACCGCAATAGAAGAGCTTTTCATCATGCCGAATTGGTCAGAATGAGTAACACGACTGTTAGACACTATTAAGAGAGGCGCGTATCCATGCCCTGCGAGCCCATAAAAAGGCAGGACAACACTCTCTCCACTGAAGGATCCCGCTCTCCAGTCCACAGGAAACAGAAGCTCTCTTCATTCAGCAAGAGCACTTTGCCGCGCAAGGCGGGTCCTGAGCGTTTGTTTCTGCTCTCGCCATGATTGATCTTGATCCAGTCGTTGCCGATTGGGTTTGATCATCCAGGCCCTTGCTTTTATTTTTCAATCTGCAGACAGGCTGTGGGCTCGTGACTGAATTTGTCGAATAAAGCCTCAGCTGTGCTCAAGGCGTGCCGGAGGGCAGCGTGTAGATGGCTGAACGCGTGCTGGATATCCGGGTATGGCGGAAGCTGAGGCAGGGCAGGGGGATACTGGGACCACTGTTGATCCAGTGGCAGCTGTTCATCCCTCTACGGCTTTCCGGATGACAAGCCCCCGGGGTATGGACGCATCAGCAGCGTATGGCGTAGCCTGCTGGCCAGGCGGCAGACTGTGTAAACAGGAAGGGCGACCATAACGGCCTCCTCGCCCGTGGACCTGAGGGATACATAGTTCGAATACTTTGTGAGTGAGCAGCCTGTTCGCACACTGTTCCGTCTGAAGAGATA
>MPMQ01000116.1 GCA_002238585.1 Kistimonas sp. bin40
GACCGCTTGCCGGTTGCACACCAAGGGCTATGGCGGCTGTCTCTGGCTGGCCACCGGGGCTGGTGTGAGTGCTGGTGCATCAATTTTTGTTCGTGGTCCTGGCAGGAACCGGCGCCAACTGGCGCGCCGGTATGGCGACGCTGGTGCATTTTGAGAGCAAGGCGCTGCAGGAAGCGCCGGTCACACTCCGGGTAATGACAGACATGGGGTCGCCTTATGCCATGGGCATGCAGATGCGTTCCCGCAATAGCTGTGTGTCTGCCTGTTGCGCTGCTGTGGCTCCGGGCGTCGGGATGCGCTGATTGCGCAGCGGGTAACTGTGTGAGCCAGGTCAAGGTTTTTTTCCCCCGCAAGCGTTTTTCTCTGCTGTGAGTTCTCAAGTGAGTCGTGCACTGATTGGATTGAGTGAAACGTTTTGAGCAGTCCTCGTGCGGGCAGACAAAGGGTTTTTCGCCCGAATGGATGCGCAGGTGGCGCGTCAGATTGCCGGATTGTGCGGATGCATATTGACAACCTTCATAGGGACAGACAAAGGGCTTTTCGCCTGAGTGGGTGCGCCGGTGGTATGTCAGACTGCGGGATTGTTTGAACGTATGGCGACAGCCTTCCCAGGGGCAGACAAAAGGTTTTTCTTCTGAGTGAATGCGGAAGTGGTCGCTCAGCTGGCCGGACTTTACGCTCGCATAGTGACAGCCTTCATGCGGACAGACAAAGGGTTTCTCTCCTGAATGAACAGCACGCAGGTGGTATGTAAGGCCGCTGGCCCCTGTGAACGCATGTCGACAGCTTTCGTGGGGACAGGCAAAGCTTTTTGTCCCTGAGTGGGTGCGCAAATGGCTGGCCAGGTTGACTGCTTTTGCGATCCAGTATCCACAGTTTTCCTGCGGGCAGACAAAGGGGCCTTTGGTGGCATGAAAAGTACGCAGGTGGCGTGACACAGTGCGGGATTGCGTGAACGAAGCGTCGCAGCCTTCACGTGGACAGCCAAAGGGTTTCTCTCCGGTATGAGTCCTGAGGTGGTTTTTCAGGTGGCTGAGGGCCCTGAATGACCTTGGGCAGTTGTGATAAGGGCAGAGCAGTGGCGCGGCTTCTTTTCGACGGGAGCACGGTCCTGCCTGCCGTGCCTGTCCTGTCACAGGCACTGATGTGAAAGTACGGGGACTGGTGGGCGGGTGCAGCATAGGTTTGTCCGCTGGATGTCGTCAGGGGTTGGAGTCTGGCGTCTGTCTTGCTTATCCGCTCTTGTGACCATCTTGTCATTTTGATCAAGCGTTTTGCTGGCCGCCCTCTCCGATGACTTGCCTGGTGTCTGGCAACAAGGGACTGACAGGGTTGCGTGCCGGGCCTGTGCGCGCTACCTGTTGTCATGCCTTGTCACGCCAGGATATGGCATCAACTGCCGGGCCTGGTGTGCGCAGGTCACAGCCAGTGCAATCGACTCAAGCTGCGGCGGGTGCGCAACTGTCTGTTTGAGCTGGGGGCGCGCTGTTCGGGTTCAGAGCCAGGAGCGGCTGGCTTTCCCTTTCGTGTCGCTGGGGTGGCCGACCGGAAATCTGTTGTCCCGGTGGGTGTTGTAAACAGCGCCGCCGGATATCCGGGCTATAACACGACAGTGGTTTTTTTGGGTTGACGCTGGTTACTCCCGGCAGCGGCAGGGCCGCCGGGACATGAGTACGAACGGGGGCGCTGGTGCGGTTTGAGCATCTTGTGTCCTGTGACCCTTTTGACAGGGTTCTGGTCCGGGCAGCATGACCGCTTGCCGGTTGCAGACCAAGGGCTATGGCGGCTGTCTCTGGCTGGCCACCGACCGGGGCTGGCGTGAGTGCTTTTGCATCAATTTTTGTTCGTGGTCCTGGCAGGAACCGGCTCAAGCTGGCGCGCCGGTATGGCGACGCTGGTGCATTTTGAGAGCAAGGCGCTGCAGAAAGCGCCGGTCAGATTCCGGGTAATGACAGACAGGGGGTGGCCTTATGCCATGGGCATGCCGATGCGTGCCCGCAATGGCTGTGTGTCTGCCTGTTGCGCTGCTGTGGCTCCGGGCGTCGGGATGCGCCGATTGCGCATCGGGTAACTGTGTGAGCCAGGTCAAGGTGTTTTTCCCCGCAAGCGTTTTTCTCCGCTGTGAGTTCTCAAGTGCCTCGTGCGCTGAATGGATTGAGTGAACCGTTTTGAGCAGCCTTCATGCGGACAGACAAAGGGCTTTTCGCCGGAGTGGGTGCGCCGGTGGTATGACAGACTGCTGGATTGTCTGAACGCACGGGGACAGCCTTCCCAAGGGCAGACAAAAGGTTTTTTTCCTGAGTGGATGCGCCAGTGCTCGCTCAGCTGGTTTGATTGTCTGAACGCATGGTTACAGCCTTCATGCGGACAGACAAAGGGCTTTTCGCCGGTGTGGGTGCGCCGGTGGCATTTCAGACTTCTGGATTGTCTGAACGCACGGTGACAGCCCTCCCAGAGGCAGACAAAAGGTTTTTTTCCTGAGTGGATGCGCAAGTGGTCGCTCAGGTGGCCGGGCTTTGCGAACGCATGGTTACAGCCTTCATGCGGACAGACAAAGGGCTTTTCGCCGGAGTGGGTGCGCCGGTGGTATGACAGACTGCTGGATTGTATGAACGCACGGCGACAGCCGTCCCAGGGGCAGACAAAAGGTTTTTTTCCTGAGTGGATGCGCAAGTGCTCGCCCAGCTGGCTTGATTGTCTGAACGCATGGTGACAGCCTTCATGCGGACAGCCAAAGGGCCTGTCGCCGGAGTGGGTGCGCCGGTGGTATGACAGACTGCTGGATTGTATGAACGCACGGCGACAGCCTTCCCAGGGGCAGACAAAAGGTTTTTTTCCTGAGTGGATGCGCAAGTGCTCGCCCAGCTGGCTTGATTGTCTGAACGCATAGTGACAGCCTTCATGCGGACAGCCAAAGGGCCTGTCGCCGGAGTGGGTGCGCCGGTGGTATGACAGACTGCTGGATTGTCTGAACGCACGGCGACAGCCTTCATCGGGGCAGCCAAAGGGTTTTTCGCATGAGTGAACCATTCGCAGGTGGTATGTCAGACCTCTGGGTTGTGCGAACGAACTGCCACAGTTTTTACGTGGACAGACACGAGGTTTCCTTGCTGCGTGAACGCGCAAGTGGCTTGTCAGGGTGGCGACTTGTGCGAACGAATAGCCACAGCCTGTCTGTGGATAGACAAGGGGTTTTTCGCCCGAATGGATGCGCAGGTGGCGTATCAGACCCCAGGATTGTGCGGACGCATGTTGACAGCCTTCATAGGGACAGACAAAGGGCTTCTCTCCTGTGTGGCTGGTGCGCAGATGGTATGTCAGACTGCTGGATTGTCTGAACGCACGGGGACAGCCTTCCCAGGGACAGACAAAAGGTTTTTCTCCTGAGTGGATGCGGAAGTGGTCGTTCAGGTGGCTTGCTTTTGCGAACGCATGGCTACAGCCTTCATGCTGACAGACAAAGGGTTTTTCTCCTGAATGAACAGCAAGCAGGTGGTGTGCACGGCTGCTGGATCTTGTGAACGCATGTCGACAGTCTTCGTGGGGACAGACAAAGCTTTTTATCATGAAATGGGTGCGCAAGTGGCATGTCAGGTTGATGACTTTTGCGCACCAATATCTACAGTTTTCCTGCGGACAGACAAAGGGGCTTTGGGTGGCATGAACAGTATGCAGGTGGCGCGACACAGCGCCGGATTGAGCGAACGAAGAGTTGCAGCCTTCACGTGGACAGCCAAAGGGTTTCTCTCCGGTATGCGTTCTCAGGTGGTTTTTCAGGTAGCAGGGGGACCTGAACTGCCTTGCGCAGTTGCGATACGGGCAGAGAAGAGGAGCGGCTGTTTTGCGACGGGAACCCAGTCCTTCCTGCCGTGCTTTTCCTGTCACAGGCATTGATGTGGAAGTTCGGGGACTTGTGGGCGGGCGTAGCATGGGCTTGTCCGATGGATGTCGTCAGGGGTTGGAGTCTGGAGTCTGTCTTTCTTATCCGCCCTTGTGACCATGGTGTCATTTTGATCAGGCGTGTTGCCGACCGCCAGCTCTGGTGACTGCTGCCTTGTCAGGTCTTGTCAGGCAGGTTATGGCATCAACTGTCGGGCTGGGTGTGCCCGGCTCAGACAGCAAGTGCGATCGACTCAAGCCTGGGCGGGTGCGCAGCTGTCTTTTTCGGCTGGGGGCGAGCTGTTTTCTTTCAGAACCAGGAGTGGCTTGTTGTCATCTTCTGTCTGCAGGTTGGGCCGGCCGGGAAGCTGTTGTCCCGGTGGGTGGCGGGGTTGTAAACAATGCCGCCGGACACCCGGGCAATAACACTACAGTAGTTTGCTTTCGGGGGTGCGGTGGTTCCTCCCGGGGCCTGTAGGGCCTCTGGAACAGGGGTGCGAACGGGGGCGCGCTGGTGCGGTTTGAGCATCTGGTGTTCCGTGACGCTTTTGGCAGGGTCGTGGTCCGGGTAGCAACAAGACCACTTGCCGGTGTGCCTGTGCCGGTGTTTTTTCAGGGCTGACTTCAGGGCGCAGAGCCGCTTGCCTGTTGCGCCGCTGTGGATCCAGGTGTCGGGACAGGCTGACTGCGCATGGCGTGCTCTTGTGCAGGGGGGCAAGCCTCTTGTTACCTGGCAGCGTTTTTCGCAAGCGGCGGGAATGCAACTGTCGCGCTTTGCTCTGCGGTGGGTTCCTGGATGCCTGCTGAGGTGACGGGATTGAGTGAACCGTTTTGAGCAGTGCTCGTGCGGGTAGCCAAAGGTTTTTGTTCCCGAATTGATGCGCAAGTGTGCCGCCAGGTTTCCTGGGTGTGCGCATGAATGCCCACAGTCTTCCCGGGGACAGACAGAGGGCTTTTCGCGTGAGTGGGTGTGCCGGTGGCGTGTCAGACTGCTGGAGTGTCTGAACGCATGGCGACAGCCTTGCCTGGGGCAGACAAAAGGTTTTTCTCCTGAGTGGGTGCGAAAGTGCTGGCTCAGATTGTTTGATTGTGCGAACGCATGGTTACAGCCTTCATGTGGACAGACAAAGGGCTTTTCGCCGGAGTGGGTGCGCCGGTGGTATGTCAGACTGCTGGAGTGTTTGAACACACGGCGACAGCCTTCATAGAGGCAGACAAAAGGTTTTTCTCCTGAGTGGGTGCGAAAGTGCTGGCTCAGATGGTTTGGTCGTGCGAACGCATGGTTACAGCCTTCATGCGGACAGACAAAAGGCTTTTCGCCTGAGTGGATGCGCCGGTGGCATGTCAGATTGCTGGATTGTCTGAAGGCACGGTGACAGCCTTCATGGGGGCAGACAAAAGGTTTTTTTCCTGAGTGGATGTGAAAGTGCTGGCTCAGATGGTTTGGTCGTGCGAACGCCTGGTTACAGCCTTCATACGGACAGACAAAAGGCTTTTCGCCTGAGTGGATGCGCCGGTGGTATGTCAGATTGCTGGATTGTCTGAAGGCACGGGGACAGCCTTCCCAGGGGCAGACAAAAGGTTTTTCTCCTGAGTGGATGCGGAAGTGGTCGTTCAGGTGGTTTGATTGTGCGAACGCATGGTTACAGCCTTCATGCGGACAGACAAAGGGTTTTGGTCTGGAGTGAACCGCCCGCAGGTGGTATGACAGACCGTCCGGTTGCACGAGCGAATATCCACAGCCTGTCCGTGGACAGGCAAAGCTTTTTGTCACTGAGTGGGTGCGCAAGTGGCTGGTCAGGCTGCTTGCTTTTGCGAACCAATATCCACAGTGTTCCTGCGGACAGACAAGAGGGCTGTGGCTGGTATGAGCTGCACGCAGGTGGTATGCCAGACCTCTTTGTTGTGCGAACGAACTGCCACAGTTTTCATGGGGACAGACAACACGTGGACAGACAAAAGTTTGCTCTCCTGTGTGGACGCGCAAGTGGCGTGTCAGGGTGGAAGCTTGTACGAACGAATAGCGACAGCCTTCATGGGGACAGACAAAGGGTTTTGCTCTGGAGTGAACCGCACCCGGGTGGCATGACAGACCGCCCGGTTGTGCGAACGCATGTTGACAAGCTTCATAGGGGCAGGCACAGGGCTGTGTGCCTGAGTGGGTGCGCAGGTGGTATGTCAGAGTGCCGGATTGTCTGAACGCATGGCGACAGTCTTTATAGGGGCAGACAAAGGGTTTTTCTCCTGAGTGGATGCGGAAGTGGACGTTCAGGTGACTGGCTTTTGCGAACGCATGGCTACAGCCTTCATGCGGACAGACAAAGGGTTTTTCTCCTGAATGAACAGCACGCAGGTGGTGTGCACGGCTGCAGGATCTTGTGAACACATGTCGACAGCCTTCGTGGGGACAGACAAAGCGTTTTGTCATTGAATGGATGCGGAAGTGGACGTTCAGGTGACTGGCTTTTGCGAACGCATGGCTACAGCCTTCATGCGGACAGACAAAGGCTTT
>MPMQ01000117.1 GCA_002238585.1 Kistimonas sp. bin40
CGACCCGGACAGCAGGCCTGCCAAAAACTCTGTGCTGGCACCTGCTGTCATAGGCCCTGTAGCCACCCTTGCGGTTCTTGATAAAACACCAGGCACACAATCGGCCGCACTCTGTTCCCTTTTTCAGAATCCGGATCCCGTGCGTGCATTGACGCGGCGTGTTCACGCGGCGCTCGAAGGCACGGGCCAGACCTATGTGCACCACACGAGTGTGCTGGTGCGTGATGCGTGTCAATCGGCCCTTGAGAAACACTACCGGCAACAAGGTATACGTCAGGATGTGGTGCCCTTGACACCGGTGGCGGTCGATGCAGAAAACCGGCGCATCACGCAAGTGACGAACGGCACTATCCCAGGCAGCCTGAAGTATGAAGCCCGGACCCTGTTGGCCATAGCCGACGCACAATACCTGAAAGCCAGGTGGGCCTTCCCTTTCGATCGCGAGGATACACAGTTCGCTCCTTTTACGACGGCTTCAGGGCAGATGCGGCAGGTAAACACCATGCAGAAGAGGTTTTCCAGGGATGAGAAGCTGGACTTCATGTGTTATCCCGGTATCGGCCTCCAGGCCGTCAGGTTGCCTTATGTGCCGGCAGTCAACGCCAGCCAGCAGTTGAGTATGCTGGTGGTGATGAAGACGGATGCCAGTCTGCGTCAGCCTGGCGAGGCGGAGGTCAGGCATGCCATCCGGCTGCTGCAACCTCATTTGCCCAGTGAAGCGACCGAAGTGTTCCTGCCCAGATTCAGGATTAAAGGAGAAACCGACTTGCTTCGAGCCTTTCAGAATCTGGGAATAAGTGAGGCTTTGGCTCCGGATCAAGAGATAGTCTCAGGTGCGAAAGTGAGTCGGTTCACGCAGGAGTCCTGGTTGCAAGTCAATGAAGTGGGCACAGAGGCTGCGGCAGTGAGTTTGTTGGAGGTCGATGAATGCGCGTACAGCTACCCTCCTCCTACGCGTTGTTTGAAATTCGATCGCCCTTTCAGTGTGTTTGTATGCGTAGGAGACAAGGCTGGTGGCCATACGACAAGCCCTGAGGACTTCCTTTTTTCTGCCCATGTGAACATGCTTCCCGCTTGGTCGTAGAGGTGGCAGAGCCAGCCGGCAAAGGGCAGCCTGCCCAGGAGTCCTCTCGTTGTGAAAGGACGAAAAGTGGGTGATGAAAATTCGGTTTCAGGGGGATGGATTCCAACGCGCGAAAAAAAACGCGTGAAACAGTGTGTTCGTTCCCGACTTTTGGCCTCAGCAGTGGGACGTCTGTTGCTGGGCAGAGTTCTGGCTGTTCTCCTGCCTGTTCGTGCTGTCTCTCATCTGTCGTGCCCTCTTTCTTTAGCACCTGTCGTTGCTTTTGTGCGGTCAAGCCCTGCTGTGGCGGCAGGTCGCCTTTTCTCATCTCTGGCTGGGGCAGGGCGGCAGCGCGACGCCGACCCTGGAAAGGCTGGCCGCCTGCGCTGGCTGCCTGAAGGCCGCTTTACTTGTGAAACAGTCATGTTGGCTGAAAAACTGGTGCCCGCTATTGCGAGCGGCTGTCCTGACAGCATGTTCGCTCTGGGCGCAGGTCTTCGCGTGTCCTTCCTTCCTGTCTGTCCTTCTGCATTTTCCTGATTCGGCATCACCATCCTGCATGCAGGTACTGGATGCCAGGGGAACCAATGCTGAAACAGAAAGTCTGATGGAAGGAATGCAAGACACCAGGAGTGGTCCCCATGTTGAATCCCGATTTTTCTTCTCACAGCGCATCCCCGACGGCGCAGCTGTCGCAGCAGGGCTGGCCCTCCGAGGCTCCGGCCCGGGTGGCAGGTCATGCCGTGGAAATGCTGGCGACCCCTCGAAAACTGGCTCTGACCCTGGCCTGTCACGCAGACAAAAGCAGCAGGGCTCTGGGCAACCGTGCGTTGGCACCGGCTCTTGTAGGCCCTTTGACCAGCCTGTCGGTGCTGGACAAAACGACAGGCACACAATCGGCCGCTCTGGCTGCCCTTTTTGCGTCTCCGGATCCTGTCCGAACGCTGACCCAGCAGGTTCATGAGGCCCTGGAAGGCACAGGACAGACGTATGTAAACCACACGAGTGTTCTGGTACGCCACGGGAGGGAATTTATCCTTGAACAGTATTACCGCGACCGGGGAATACAACAGGATATTGTTCCCTTGTCGTCGTCAGCTGTAGCCGCAGAAAACCGGCGCATCACGGCAGTGACGAACGGCACCATTGAAGGCAATCTGGTGTGTGATCCCTGCATGGTTTTTTCCATAGTCAACGCACAGTATCTGAAAGCCAATTGGGCCTTTCCCTTTCATCGACGGGATACAAGCCAGTCGGAATTTATGACAGGCGAGGGGCAGGTCCTGACAGTGGAGACCATGAGCAAAAGATTTTCTTCTGCTGCAAAACTGGCGTTCATGCAAAACCACAGTCTCCAGGCGGTTCAGTTGCCCTATGTCTCAAGGCCCGGCGCCCGGCACCAGTTGAGTATGCTTCTGGTGATGAGAATGGACAAGAGTCTGAAGCAGCCCAGTGCCACAGAGACCGAGGAGGCCATGCAAGGCCTGCAGCCATATGTATCAGATGAGGGGCCCTATGAGGTGATCGAAGTTTGTCTGCCCAGGTTCCGGATCAAATCGAGAACGGACTTGCTGCAGGTTTTTCAGGATCATGGGGCAGGAGCGGCTCTGACGCAGGATAAAACGAGATTCCCGGGTGTAGAGCTGGGTGAATTCGCGCAGGAGTCTGTGTTGAAAGTTGACGAAACCGGCACAGAAGCATCAGCCGTGACCCTGATGCGCTTCCGGGAGTCTGGACGTCCCCCTGTTACAGGCTGCCTCAAGTTCAATCGTCCCTTTACTGCAATCCTTTGTATGGAAAACGCGGCAGGTCGCACAACAGGCCCGGTGGAGTTTCTTTTTTCCGGCCAGGTGAACGACCCTTCTGTGATGGCTGCATGAGAGTCAGGCGACAAGGCTTGTCGTAAAAAACTGTTCGGGGGCAGAGCGGTTGCGAGCAAGGCAGACCTGCGCCCGGGCTGGTGCCGGACCGAACTCTTGTCCATCCATCGTTTTTGTTGCCCACCGTCGATGACCGACAACTACAGGCGAATCGTTTTCCTGATATCGCAACCGGTTCTGGCTGGAAAACGGGAGGGCGAGTTGTTTGTGCCTTCTGTCTGTGCTGTAGGGGTGAAGTTTTTACATGGTGGGAGAAGGCAGCGGGAACTCATGCCGGAAGAAGAAGTCCAAGGAGGTACCTTTTTAATCAAAACAGGAGTTACATCCATGTTAAATCCACATCTTCCAGCGCCATTCGGGGGTGCGTTGCGGACGCAGGCGACAGAACAGCCCGGTCAGTATGGCGCACAGAGTTCAATACGCGGTGGTGGCGTTGCTGTTCTGACGAGCCCGGAGAAACTGCTTCTGGCTCTGGCCTGCAAGGAGGAGCCAAACGCCAAAGCCGGGGTAAACCGTGCGCTGGCACCTTCTGCCATACCCGCTGTGGCCAGTCTTTCGGTTCTTGATCGAACGCCTGGGACACTCTCGGAGGCTCTCGGCTCCCTTTTCCCATCTTCGCAAGTCGATAGCACACTGAATCGGCGTGTCAATGAGGTGCTCGCAGGCACCGGGCGGCAGATGTATATCAGCCGTACGAGTGTCCTGGTCCGTGAGGAGTACAAACCTGCTCTTGAGCACTATTACCGTCAACAAGGAATAGCGCAGGAGCTTGTTCCCTTGACGCAGGCCGCTGTCGATGCGGAAAACCGGTGTATCACCGAAGTGACACAGAACAATATCAAAGGGAGTCTGCAGTGCAAACCTCAGACTGTTTTTGCCATAGCCAATGCCCAGTATCTGAAGGCCGAATGGGCCAAATCCTTCGAGGTGGGGGATACCGAAAGGGTCGCGTTCACAACAGCTTCAGGGCAGGTGCTTAGGGTCAACACCATGCGTCAATCCTTTTTCTGTGAAGGACAGATGCATTTTATGCAGAGCCCGGAGCTTCAGGCTGTCAAGTTGCCCTTCAAGTCGGCAGCGAGTTCGGGGCAGCAGTTGAGCATGCTTTTTGTGATGAAAAGGGATGCTGATCTGAAGCAGCCTTGCGACAACGAAGTCAGGCAGGCTATCAGGATGCTTGGGCCCAATAGCGCAAGCCATGTGACGGAAGTGGCTTTGCCCCAATTCCGGATTCAATCAAAAACGGATCTGCTGCAGACTTTTGAGGAGCTGGGAATAGGGACTGCTCTGGCTCAGGATCAAGGGTGTTTGCCGGGCGCGTACCTGGATGAGTTCACGCAAGAATGCATGATGAAAATCGATGAAAAGGGCATAGAAGCGGCAGCAGTGACCTTGCTGTACTGCAACGAGTGTGCGCGTGGATATTTTCCTGCCACAGTCAGCCTCAAATTTGACCGTCCTTTCAGTGCGTTCGTGTGTCTTGAGAGCACAGCCGCAGGCACCGCAGGTGCTATCGATTTTCTCTTTGCCTGCCAGGTGAATGACCCCTCTGCCGCAACGGCATGACGTCCGGGCCAAGGCCTGTGATGGAGGCTCTGCTTCAGGAGCCGTGTCTGTGTGAGTCAAGCGAACACTGAAGGATAAAAAAACCGGCGACTGGAGGGCGTTCTCGAGTCGCCGGTTTTTCCCTTCTCCACTGTCTTCACTGTCGAGACCGGCGGCCAGACGGGCCTACTCCTGGCAGTGCTCCTGCGTGTCCGCCCTGTTTTTCACCAGTCGTAACTGCCCGATAAAAACGCGCTGGGGATGGTGCTGGCAATAGCGCAGGTAAAGAAGAATTTCGGCGTTGACGGCCTCCCTCAGTTTCACCCTTCCACAGGGCCGGCCTTCAAGATCAATTCGCACACAACCTGAGCGGGTGTTTTCCAGATACCTGTCCATCTGCGTGTAACAGCGCAGTCCCAGATTGATAATCTCATCTGATAATTGGCCACTGGCATGGATATCCTTGTTTATGCCAATTTTCAACGGGTTGGGACGCGAAACCTGGAAAGCCTTTGGCCAGAGCAGTCGCAGGACTCTCAGGGCTTCGTGCCCCATCACCTCAGAGACCGGCCGACTTTCCAGCGCGGCCACAGCAGCTTCCACGTTCGAAGACAATTTATCCATAAGAAGTCCCCAGGTCCGTCTGCAGATTTGTGTCCATTCCTGTCATGGCAGGCACAGCGAGGCGTCCTGCCCACAAGAAAATACTACATCCATTCGCCGGACAGTTCCCGGATATTCATTGATCACTGCTGTCAACAGTCGGGAGTGAGCGGCACAGCAAGTGTCATGCATTCAGGTCACACAGAGGAGAGTTCATGCACAGTATCGACAAGAATGCGCACTCTGTCCGGGTCAATCTGCGGGTGAATACCGTGCCCGAGATTGAAAACATGCCCTGTCCCGCCGCCCCAGGCATCCAGAATGCGGGCTACATGCTGTCGAATAACGTCAGGACTGGCGTAAAGAACAGCAGGGTCCAGATTGCCCTGCAGTGCAACACGGTCTCCCACCCGCTGGCGGGCTTGTGCCAGATCTGTCGTCCAGTCCAGTCCCAGTGCCTGGGCGCCGGTCCCGGCCATGGTTTCCAGCCACTGTCCCCCGTTTTTGGTAAACAAAATGACAGGGACCTTGTGCGTTGAGCGGGCGGCAAGGTTGTCAAGAATCTTCTGCATGTAGTCCAGGGAGAAGGTCCGGTACTCGGGACCTGGCAATATGCCTCCCCATGTATCAAATATCTGGACCACCCGGGCACCGGCATCGATCTGGGCTGCCAGGCAGGTCGTTACCGCATCGGCCAGTCGGGACAGCAGCTGGTGAAGGACTTCAGGTTGGCTGTACATCATGCCCTTGATGCGCCGGAAATCCCGGCTGCTGCCGCCTTCCACCATATAGGTGGCAATGGTCCAGGGGCTGCCGGCAAAGCCTATAAGCGGCACCTTGCCACCCAGTTCCTGCGTGATCATGCGCACGGCCTGTGGAATGTAGCTCAGCTCGTCATCCATATCAGGCTGGATCAGGGCATCAACATCCGCCTGGCTACTGACTGTCTTGCGAAAACGCGGTCCCTCCCCCGGTTCAAAATAGAGTCCAAGCCCCATGGCGTCGGGGATGGTCAGGATATCCGAGAACAGGATGGCGGCATCGAGATCGAAGCGTGCCAACGGCTGGAGCGTGACCTCGCAGGCT
>MPMQ01000118.1 GCA_002238585.1 Kistimonas sp. bin40
CAGGCAAGCTCCGGATAAACGCGGGCTCGACAAAGTGCCAGCGTACCAGTCGCATAAGGTGCATCCAGCTCAGCCCGTCGCCACCTGATGCTTTGACCTGGTAAAGCAGGGCATAGAGGCCCGTTTTCACAGAGGTGACCTGCGCAAACGCCGCCGGGTCCGTCTCATCGTCCAGGGCCTGTGCAAAAAAAGGCTGATCAACGTAGCCGCGCACCAACGCCCAGACGTAGTAAAGCGGCACGGGGGCATCGGGTCTCTCACTATGGCAACGCAGTACATTGGTGCTGATGGGGTCCAGGCTGTAACACGAACGACTGTAGTCATCCCAGTCCCTGCGGGGAGATTCGGGCTGGGACATATACCACAAGGAACGGGCAAGAAGACCGAGACTGTCAGCAGGCATTCCTGTTCGTGCCAAAGCAAGGAGCCACTCCGGGATATCAATGCGTGGCCCCCCCGTGCGGTGGGGAACGGGGTGGGCAATCACCTGTATCAACTCACTGACGGCCTCCTCCTGGCGCACGGGAGCTGCCATCAGGTCTGCATCGCCATCCGGGGCTCCCGTCACAGCCTGTACCAGTTGAGACTGCCCTGTCAGTGGCAACAGCAGCGCTACCAGCTCGTCCAGAATGGCCGCCTGCCCGGCAGCGACGGCAGTGACGCCAGCGCGTCCTGCCAGATCACGAACCGCCCTGGCTATTTCAACACTCTTGCCAGGCCCCTCCTGCAGCACACGGGCCATGGCCTCCAGGTTCAAGGGCACGGCCTCCTGCAGACAACGACGCAGTCGGCCTGCGGGACTCGACGGCAAGGACAGCAGAAAATCGATCGGCAGTTCCCGTGCAATGCCCAGCTCCAACGTATGATCAAAACCGTTCGTCACCAGCGCGCGTGCGAGAGTCCCGACAAACAGCTCCTGCAGACTGTATGCAGGACGAAGCGGCAAACTCCCGACAGGCTTCGCGCGACAGGAGGAGCACAGCACGAGCTCCGAAGGGAGGACACCTCTTCTTGTTCTGGCACCCGCTTGATGCAGCCGAAGATGTTCCTGAGCCTGTTGGGTATCGTAAAACAGCGCGAAACAATAAGGGAAAGCGCAATGGCACCGCCGAAAACGTTCACGCTCATGGCGCTGAATCTCACGCCGTTCTCTGCGCAACCTGGCCACAAATCTCCGGCAAAAGACCGCGTGCTCCGAATCCGGATCCACCTCACGGCGAAGAGACGCGCGCATTGCAGCCAGCGTTGCACGGATGGATCGACCCTCGTCACTTTCGAACCCGGGACGACGGCGCCGCCTCCTTCCAGCAGAGCCAGATGAACTCCCGCTTTCAGTAGAATCGGATGAACTCCCGCTTCCAGCAGAGTCAGATGAACTCCCGCTCTGAGCCTCCCAGCTTTGAACGGGACGCGAAGAGGAACTCTGTGGTCGTTCTGGATTCATTGGCTGCACCTTGTTTTCTTGACAAGAAGAACCCCATCGGACAACACCACCTGGCTTTGGTTCCCCATCAATTTTCTTGTGTCGAAACAGCCCATCACGAGAGAGCTCTTGGGCAGCGGACAGGAAGACTTATGCTGCGAACCCCATCGCTTGCGAAAGGAGGTGGTTATCAGATGACCCGGCAATCACCAGCATCGACCACAACACCTGACAGGATCGCAGACCTGTCAGTCGCGTCAGGCGGCATCACGCAAATCAAGCGCGTCCAGGGCCCGTCACTGAAAGACAGGGCCCTGCCCCCTGATGCGTTCTTCTGCCGACCCTGTCCATTAACCTGACAAACTTCTGAACAATGGCGGCCGAACCCCAGTCTACTGCACCCACCGCACCCGGCACCCACCAGGGCGGCAGTCACCTGGAGTGAGGCTTGTTCCAACCATGAATCCGACCAATCCATCAGAGCCACCGGAGTGTCCCGGGAGCAACGCAGCCTGGAGCCTGGTTTGCTCTTCCCGCAGCAGACAGCGTCGCCCTGGACGCTCTGTCGCTGTTACGCCCGGCGTTCAAGCGGGTTTCACTCAGCACAGCGCCACAAGTCACGGGCACAGGCCTGACCCGCGATCAGAACCCGGGGAGCTTCGACCCCCTGCACCGGCACGCCCCAACATGGGAAAAGCCTTCCGACAATTGCGCACCAACCCCCGGTCAGCACTCAATGAAGCAGAGGTCCTGCTGAGCCGCCACCGGAATCAAACTTTCATCTGGGAGCGTGCTGCCCAACTCAAGGCAAGGGCTCTGCTCGCCCTCAGACGACCTGACGATTGCATCCTGTTCATCAGTTCCCTGAAAAATGATGTTCAAAACGACAAGGGGTTCATGTTGTCCAGGGGCAGGGCTCTGGAGGCCCTGGGGCGTTTTCACGAGGCCCTGGCCCTGTTTGAGCCGCTGTATCTACACCACAGGAAAACTGACAAGGATCACAAAATACACGGCCTGGCTCTGGGGCGCTTGCTGGAACACATCGGCGGCACCGACAACCTGAGGCGATCCCTGGCTGTCTATACCCAGCTGCGCACCCGGGCCGCTGGAGGACGGGTGAATACCCCCTGCAATGACAAGGAGATAGAGCTGGGCCTTGGGCGGCTTTTCCAGACAATGGGAGGCAAGGAGAACATGGAACGCGCCCTGACCATTTTTACCAGGCTACGCGCCCGGGCCGCCGGAGGCCAGCCAAACACCCCCTGTAATGACCAGGGTATTGAGTTGGCCATTGCTGTACATCTTGCGAGAACGGGAGGCAGAGGCAACATGGAAAAGGCCATGGCCATATTGACCCGGCTACGTACCCGGGCCGCCGGGGGCCGGGAGAATGCCCCCTGTGATGACAAGAATATCGAGCTGATCTTTGCACGACATCTTCATATGATGGGAGGCATGAGCAATCTGACACAGGCACTGGCCATCCTGACACGGCTACGCACCCAGGCGGCCAAAGGGCGACCCTGCACCCCCTGCCATGACCGGAAAATAGAACTGGCCTTTGCCTCCCTGCTCCCGTTGACGGGGAGTCGGGACAAGCTGGTGCAGGCGCATGTCCTCTTTACCCGGCTACGCACCCAGGCGGCCCGGGGGAAGGAGAACACCCCCTGTGATGACAGGGAAATTGAGATGGGACTGGGCCGGATTCTCGAGCTCATGGGCGACGCCGACAGCCTGGAGCGGGCCCTGGCCATCTATACCCGGTTGCGTACCCGGGCCGCACACGGGAAGCCAGATACCCCCTGTGATGACAAAGCGATTGAACTGACCATGGGGCGGCTTTTTGAGCTGATGGGGGGCAGCCACCATCTGGAACGCGCTCTGGCTATCTTTACGCGACTACGCCGCCTGGCAGCCAAAGGCCAGCAGGACACGCCCTGTGATGACAAGGAAATAGAACTGGCTATGGGGGTGGTGTTGCAGAAACTGGGGGGGCGGGCCAATCTGGAACGGGCTCTGGCCATCTTTACCAGGTTGCGCACCCAGACGGCCCGAGGCCTGGTGGATACCCCCTGTGACGATGATCACATTGAACTGGCACTTGGCAGGCTTCTCCAGCTGCTGGGCGGCAAGGATAACAAGGCGCGAGCTCTGGCTATCTATACCCGCCTGCGTACCAGGGCCGCACGAGGCAGGGAAAACACCCCCTGTGATGACAAGGCGATTGAGCTCACCCTGGGCCGGGCGCTGGGAGCCATGGGGGGACGCGAAAACATGAAACAGGCTCTGGCCATCTTCACACACTTGCGCCAGCGCTCTGCCAAAGGGCAGCGCAATACCCCCTGTAATGACAAGGAAATAGAACTGACTCTGGGGTGTCTGTTGCAGAGCATGGAAGGCATGGACAATCTGGAGCGCGCCCGGGCCATCTTTGTGCGGCTGCGTACGCTGGCGGCCAGTGGCCAGGTGGATACCCCCTGTAACGACAAACAGATTGAACTGGCCCTCGGCAGACTGTTGCTGGCCATGGGGGACAAGGACAACCAGGAGCGCGCCCTGGCCATCTTTACCCGACTGCGCGCCAGGGCCGCTCACGGGCAGGAGAATAGCCCCTGTGATGACAAAACGATTGAGCTCACCCTGGCACGGGCACTCGAGACCATAGGAGACAGCGAGAATCTGAAGAGGGCTTTGGCCATTCTTGGACGCTTGCGCACCCGCGCGGCTAAAGGCCAGCAAAATACTCCCTGTGATGACAAGGAAATAGAACTGGCCTTCGGCAGGCTGCTCCAGCAGCTGGGGGGCCAGGACAATCTGGGACGGGCCTGGGCCATCTTTACCCGCATGCGTACCCAGTCCGCCCAGGGTCAGGTGAACGTCCCCTGTGGTGACAAGGATATTGAACTGGCCCTGGCCAGACACCTCCAGTTGCGGGGAGGAACGGAGAATCAGCGACAGGCACTGGCCATCCTGATGCAGCTGCGCGTTCAGGCCGCCAGCGGCAGGGCGAACTGCTCTTCTGGGGACAAGGACATAGAGCTGAGCCTGATACGCTGTCTTACTGACATGAGAATGTGGCAAGAGTGTGATGAACTGCAACTGGCGTCCCAGGGGCTTTCAGGATCCGAGCCGGATTTGTGTCTGAGTATCCGCTATTTTCTTCAACTGCTGGAGATCTGCACCATCGCCCCCGCGCACCTGGCGCTTGCAGGACGCGCGATGAAGCACGCCTGTCTTGCGGTAGAGGCCAGCAGATTCACCAATGCTTCCTGCATCAGTCAACTGGCACATTGTTTTCGTGTGCTCGCGCACTGGCCGCACGCCATGTTACAGGCACGCGGCATCAGACAGAAAAAATCAGGAGAGTTCGGGGCGGTCGCGACATGTCTTTTTGTCAGGGCTCATCAGCTCAATCCGTCGCGCCAACTGCTGGAGAAAGATCAGAGCTGGCGAGAAGGAGAAAAGGCACTGCTCAAACGTCTTGCACAGTTCAACAGGTCTCCAGACAGCGGCGCCCCGCATGAGACGCGCTGTCCCAGGTGAAATGCTGAGGGTGAAGACAAGATAATGAGTGATTATTGTCGGTTTTCAGCAGCGGCCCTGCTGGCACATCCAACACAGAGGTTGAAAAACAGAGCCACTCCTCCATCTCAATATCAGAAGCAGGCTGTCAATCGACAGACAAACCTCGTCCTGCTGTTTCAGCCTGCACGACAGATGTGGCTCTCTCGCCCGCGCTCTGAATCCTCCTCTGCCAGCCGGCAGGCAGGCAGAGAAATGTCACCGGAAGTCGGTCCCTCAGGGAGTCGATGTCAGAAAGGGCGACCATGCCGGCTCGTAGACGTCCGCACCCTCGACTTTTATGGGGAGGGAATGCCGCGACCGGCCATTCACAGACGCTATATCCAGCGCAAAACGCCCATCCGCATCCCGTGCAGAGTAGATGACCATGCGGCCGTTGGGTGCTACACCCGGCGCATCGTCCATGGATGTATCAGACGACAGAATCCGCAGGCGCCCCGACTCAAGATTCTGCATCGCTATGTTGAAGCTGTTCTGACCCTTCCCCCGGTGTACAAAAACGATGTTCCGGGCATCGGGGAAAACTTGGGCGCGCGCGTTGAAAGTGCCTGTGAACGACAAGCGTTTGACAACACCGGAAGCCAGGGTGACGTCGTACAACTGGACAGAGCCACCACGGTTCGAGGAAAAAACAAGATGTTTGCTGTCAGGGGTCCAGGTGGGTTCACTGTCTATTGCGTAATGGCGGGTCACCTGCGTCAGACCTGCTGTCTTCAGATTCAGCACGTAGATATCAGAGTTGCCCCCCTTCGACAGGGCTACAGCCAGCTGGCGACCGTCCGGCGACCAGCGCGGAGCATTGTTTATACCAGGAAAAGCACTGACAGCTTCACGGCGCCCTGAAGCCAGCCTGTGCACATACACAACAGGGTGACCTGTTTCAAAAGAGACGTACGCCAGCCGACTGCCATCCGGTGACCAGCTGGGAGCCAGAATGGGCTCTGGCGATTTCAGCAGGGGAGCGGCGCCATGGCCATCCATATCGGCGTACATCAATTGGAAGCGGGACCCTTT
>MPMQ01000001.1 GCA_002238585.1 Kistimonas sp. bin40
AAGAACTGGAGCGCCGCCTGGAAATGGTTTTCGGCCCACTGCGTTAACCTTTCCTGAATTTTCCTGAATAACGGCAGCTTGTCGCTCAGGCTCAAAGTACGCGCTTGTGCGCGTCGAGCCGGGCGGGTGGTGCTTTTTCAATATTTCAATAAGGGTCCTTACTGTCACTCGGCCAGCCGCTGTGTTCACCGAGTCCCCTGATGTATCACCCAAACTCTCCGATCAGTCTGAACTTTCACCAAGCATCTGTTGCCTACCTCTATAAGGGCCTTATCCGGTGTGTGGCGAGGCTGTCGGAACATCTGGGACAGGAATAGGGACAAAGAGATGGATACTATGGACAAGAAAAGAGACAAGCCTGTAACAACGGGCCTGATGGGCTGGGTGACTGTGCTGGGGCTGAGCTTTATGAGTATGCAAGCACCGGCTTTTGACACTGGCCAGATGGAGAATGTGATCACCGGCCACCTGGAGGAGGGGACCCCGCACGGTGCTGCTCATGAGTTGGTGCAAAAGCTGGGTTATGCAGAGTCTGGTCCCTGCACTCTTGTTTTGCTGGAAGGTGAGAATTCTGATCTTGCCTACCGTGAGTTGTTCAGGGTTGAGTGTGGCGAGCAAAAATTGTTTTTGAAGTTCGATGACGAGCCTGTCGCTCAGGCGTTCCTCCTTGAGGCTCCCTTTTTCAAGAGCTCGCCGATGCTGTCTGCTTCTATTGTGCAACCCCTCGCCGAGTTCTCTTTCAGGAGAGAAGGGAGAGGACTGGATACCAAAGAATATTGCAGTGCTTACCCATGGATTCCGGGTGACACCCTGGAAGATCTATTGAATAAGGTGCGCGCGCCTGAACGGGAGGCAGAATATCTGACCGGCATCTATCGCCAACTGGGTAGGGTGCTCGGTGAAATGCATAGTGCTGGATTGGTCGATGCCGACAAGCCGCTGCAGGAAATGGAGTCGTGTTTTCTCCACAGCGACCTGCACAGTGGCAATCTGAAAATTACGCCGGATAACAAAATTGTCATTCTGGATATAGACAGTTTTACAACGCCGGAAGAGCCGGTGCCTGTTCAGGAGGCTTTTGTCGAGAATGTTCTCGGTTTGTTCGTTGCACCCAAGCTGAACTCCCCTCTTTTTGTGGATTCGCCCTCTGCTGTTGCCTGGCTGAGGGTGCTGCCGGATGCAGCAGAGGCATTGCTGACCTCTTACTGCCAAACCCTTGTGAAGGAAGACAAGGTCAGGGGGTGTGTGTCTCAGATAGCAGAGCAGGTGACTGAGGTGGTCTGGAGAAAGTACAACCGTGCCCTGGAAGAGTCTGAGCAGCAAAAGAAGACACAATCTGTTGACGAGCAAGAGACTGAACTCGCTGTTGGCAAAGATGAAATGGCGTGTCGATTGGAGAGGGTGTTTGGCTCATTGCGTTAAACCTTTGTCTTGAGTAACGGCGGCTATCCGATCATGTTCGAAGAACAGCCTTGTGTGTTTCGAACCGGTCGGAGGCTGCTTGACTTTCAATGACAGTCCTCATCACCCCTTGTGCTCATCAGAGCCTCCTCTGTAGTCATCCCACCTCTCTGATCAGTCTGAACTTCCACCAGGCATCTGCTGTCCAATCCTGTATGGGAGCCTCGTCCAGGAGCCTCGTCCGGTGTGTAGCGAACCTGTCGGGAAACCTGGGTCAAAAGTAGCGACAAGGAGGTCGATGCTATGGACAAGAGAAGAGAAAAGCTTGCAACAACAGCCATGGTGAACTGGGTGGCCGTGCTTGGGCTGAGCCTGCTGAGCATACAAGCACCGGCTCAGAGCACTGACCAGCTGGAGAAACCGGCTTTGATCACTGGCCAGCTGGAGAAGGGCACCCCGCAGGATGCGGCCCGGGAGCTGGTGGAAAAGCTGGGTTATGCGCAGTCCGCCCCCTGCAAGCTTGTGTTCCTGAGGGACGAGAATCCTGATCTTGCCTTCGGTGAGTTTTTCCGAGCCGAGTGTGGCGAGAAAGAACTGTTTCTGAAATTCTCTGACAAGCCTATAGCGCAGTCGTTTCTTCCGACCATGGCGTTTCTGGAAAGTGAGCCGGAGCTGTCTGCTTCTATTTTGCAACCCCTCGCTGAGTTTTCTTTCAAGAGGAAAGGAGGAAAACAAGACGCTGAAGAATATTGCAGCGCCTACCCCTGGGTTGCTGGTGACACCCTGGAAGCCCTGCTGGACAAGGTGGATGACCCCGAGCAGGAGGCTGAGTATCTGACAGGCGTTTATCGCCAGCTGGGCAAGCTTCTCGCTGAAATGCACGGTGCAGGTCTGGTCAATGCAGACAAGCCGCTGGCGGAGTGGAAGTCGCACCTGGTTCAGAGGGATCTGCACAGCCGTAATCTGAAAATCACGCCGGACAAGCGAATTGTCATTCTGGATATAGACAGTTTTGCCTCTCAAAGAGAGCCGGCGCCTGTCCAGAAGACGTTTGTCCTGGATGTGGTCAGGCTGGTCTTTGCCGGTGGGAAAAAGGAAGAGCCTATTTTTGAGGACTTGCCCTCTGCCCAGCCGTGGATGGCAGTACTCCCAGGCGTTGCCGAGGCAATGGTCACTTCTTACTGTCAGACTCTCGTGGGGGAAGACAAGGCGGTGGCTTGTGTCTCTCAGGTGGCAAACCTGGTGCATCATCTGCTTTGGAAATTGCATAAACGGGAGTATGTGGATTTCGAGGAAGGCGAGGAAGGCGAGGAAGGAGAGGAAGATGAGGAAGATGAGGAAGATGAGGAAGATGAGGAAGACACGATGTCATCTGGTGACGAAGAAGGGACTGGCTCCTCTGTTAGCGATGAAGAAATGACGCGCCGACTGGGTGTTGTCCTGGGCCCACTGCGCTGAATCTTTTCTGAAGTGAAGGCCGCCGCCCGACTGGCTCGAATCACGCTCTTGCGCGATACGGGCCGGTCGGGCGGTGTTGTTTTCGATGGCAACTCGGCCGGGCAATCAGCCGACTTCTGTGCTTGTTGCATCCCCTCTTTATCTATCCAGCCCAACAGAATCCTGCCATCGCAGATGCTGCTGCCTGCCTGACGCCAGTCCCCGTGTTCTTTCGCTCACAAAAGGTGGGGGAAGCCTGGCAGGTCATCGGACACTTACAGAGCTCTGTCGTTTCGGCTTGAGGGCTGAGGGTGTCACCCCAGGGCGGCTTTGGAACAGAACCTGATGCGGTTCGGCACGCCATCTCTCGCACAAATCTGACGCTTCTGACGTTCTGGTCAGTGTGAACTCTTGTCAGTCATTTATTGTCCCGGGTGAGAGAACTGTGCGATCCCGTGTGCCGGGGCCAAATAAAACAGCATGAAAAACCGAGGTGAAACAAGAGTGGAAAAGCCAGGAAGACAGCTTGTCAGAGCTGCCGTTACGACCTGGACAGTCTGTATTGTTATGGGAGTGCTGAGCATGCCAGTGCCAGCCTTCAAGACTGGCGAGCTGGAGGCGACCACCCCCGAGGAAGCGGCTTACGCGGTGCTTGATGAACTGACGCAGTCTGCTGTTTGCAACCTGTCCTCGTTAGATACTGAGCTTGATCATCTTCGTAAAGAGAATTATTTCAAGGCGGAATGCGTCGGTGGGAAATTCTTTTTAAAGCTTGCCAACGAGCCGATTGCCAAGCGGTTCTTGCCTGTTATGCAGCGGGTGAAAGACTGGCCACTGCTGTCTGACTCCATCCTGCTCCCCATTGCCGAATTTTCTTTCTGGAGGGTTTTGTACCATCCAGATTTTCCGATCAAAGTGTTCTACGGTGTGTATCCATGGATAGAGGGTCCCACCCTGGGAAGCCTGCTGTACAACATGCGTCCGTCCAGGGTGGAAGACGTGGAACGTTTGAAAGACATCTATCGCCAGCTGGGCACACTGCTTGGCACCCTGCATAGTGCCGGGCTGTTGGAGCCAGGCCTGCCGGTGCAGCAACTCTACTCACGCCTTGCCCACAATGACTTGCACCGACATAACCTGATAGTGACGCCAGAGAAGGGGCTTGTCATTCTGGATATAGACAGTTTCTCACCACCAGAGCAGCCGCGGTCTGTGGCGAACACCTTTGTCGCCAATGCGGTGCGTCTCCTCTTTTTGCATGCTCATGATGCTGGTTTCTTTAAAGGTTCGCCCTTCGGTGCGGTCTGGGTGGCGGTGCAGCCGTATGCCGCGCTGGAACTCTTCACCTCTTACTGTCAGACGCTCATGGGCGAAGACAAGGCGATGCCCTGCGTCTTTGCGCTGATAGAGCACATGACCGGGAAGCGGGAGCTGTGCGACGACTGGCGCTCCTCACCATGGGCTGAGCAGACTGAGCTTATGCTGCCTGTTGACAAGGAAGAGGCCTTGCGCCGATTGAAGAATGCGTTCGCGCTGCGACGCTGAACTCTGCTGTGTAACGGCTGCGGTCCGGGCAGACTCGCGCAAGATCCCGGTGGTATGCGAGCCCGTCGGGCAGTTCCGGTTTTTTGATCCTCAGTCAGGCCTTGCATGGGGTGCAGTGGCTCTTACAGGGCTGTGACAGCCCCTCTTCTCTTCCTGCCATTCCTGCCATGTCATTCCTGCCGTCTACCTGGGTGGCGGCCCTCTCCGGTTTGTTTTTTTGGGGCTGTTTTGTTTTTAGGGAGATGTGCGGACAAGACGCCGGACCCGCTGGCAGCGCAAAACTGCAGCAGCATTCCCTCATGATGTGATGGGAGCCCCCGGGATACCGGAGGCAGAACATCCGGATTGAAAGCGGAATTTCCACAGTGGCTATTTTCTGGCTGCGTGAACCTTTATCAGGCATCGGTGTCTCATCAGGAGGGACTCAGGCCGTTGTGTGTGATGGGGCCTGAGTGAGATTTGTAACCAATGATGTGTAAGAGGTGTAACTTGAAGAACAAGAGGAGAAGAATACCTGTAGTGGGTGGCATGACAAGCTGGGCGGCCCTGCTTGGTCTGGTCTGGATGAGTATGCCAGTGTCAGCTTTTACCACAGGCGAGCTGGAGGCGACCAACGCTGTGGACGCGGCTTTCGAGCTGGTTGACAAACTGGGCTATACGCAGTCCGGCACTTGCGAGCTGGCCGCCCTGAACAGTGAAAGCAATCATATTGCCAAAGGGCGTTTTTTCACGGCGCAATGCCCCGGAGGCAGGCTGTTTTTGAAGGTTGACGGTCAGTCTCACGCTGAGATTTTCGACGCCGTTATCCAGCTCCAGGAGAAAATGCCGACGCTGTCCGGGTCGATTTTGCAGCCCCTGGCTGAGTTTTCCTTCAGGAAAGGAGGCGGACAGCTTGGGCACCTGATACCCAGAGACTATTACAGCGCTTACCGCTGGGTTGAGGGTGTCACCCTGGGAGACTTGCTACAGAACATGCACCAATCCGGCTTCGATGCCGGGCGTCTGGCGGGGCTTTATCGACAGCTGGGCAGGCTGGTCGGTGCTATGCACCGTGCAGGGCTGACAGAGGCAAACAAACCTTTGCAGCAACTGCGATCGCGCCAGGTGCACAGCGACCTGCACCCCCGTAACCTGATGGTGACGGAGAATGATGCCCTGGTCATTCTGGATGTAGACAGTTTCCCCGCGCAAGGGGAAGAGGCGTTTGTGCATCAAGCTGTGGTCAGGGACTTTCCGGATTTTCTCCTGTTACGTGGCCATTTCGTGCTTGACTCTCCCCTGTCTGAGACTCTGTTGGCAATGTTGCCTGAGGTCAGTGAGGCCCTTCTGGGCGCCTACTGTCAGAGCCTTCTGGGTGACGACAAGGCAGCAGCCTGTATGTCTGAAATCCGGGAGCTGCTGATTGAAGATGCTTATCGCTACTATGAGCTGGTGGTGAAGTATCCGAGGCTGTTCGAGAAAATGGCGGAGAAATACCCGAAGCTGTATGGATGCCTCCGGGAGTCAGGAGCCGAGCGGGGACGGCCGGTTATTCCGGTTATTGTTGACAGGGACGAGCTGGATCGCAGGTTGGACGCTGTGTTCGGCCCGGCGTTCGCTGGTGTGTGTGCGGCGCACTCCCCGGTCAGGCTGGGCGGCTGAGGTTACGAAAGCGTCAGCTGCTTGCATGCACAGGGACACAACTCAGGGCCAAGGCCCGGGCCGCCTGGGAGAGGAGGTCCTCCCGGCGGCTGCCATAGCGGGCTGTTGCTCATCCTGCTGTTCAGGCACAGTTTTCCGGAGACGGCCCCCTTTGTCGCGCCAGCTGCTGTTCAACAAGGGTTTTCAGCCGCGCTCTATTTTCGTCGAATCTGGCCATTGAGCACTCCGGCACTCCCGGCCTGTTCAGGATGGCCGACACACTCAGATACTGGTCGATGTCATAGCCGCAGTCTACCACCTCACGCTCCACAGACATTGTCGACAGACGACATCCCGCCGCTATCAAAGTGTGTATTGTATCGTCTGGATAGTCGTCGACCGTCAGGAATTTAAGGACTGCTGTCGCCAAAGGCGACCCATCCTCAGTTTTAGAATAGAGATTCCTTTTGATCGCAGGGTGTTGCAGCAGTTTACGTGCGAACATTTCGCCATCGGGCATGCTTGCGGCAATGTGCAGGACACTCGTTGAGCGGGGCGAGCCATCTCGAGTACAGTTGGGATCAATATTGGGGTGACTCAGCAAGGCTTCCATTTTCTGTAGTCTGTTTTTTACGCTGGGCTGCATACAGGCTATCAGGGCAGGTTCGTACGGGCCGGCGTGTTGGTTGGGATCGGCACCGAGCTCAAGCAGAGTCTGTAGGATACTGGCATCGGGTGTTGCTGTGACGGCGTAGTACAGCGGAGAAATGCCTTCCGGCCTGACAGCGAACACATCGGCGGCCAACACCAACCTTTGCCAGAGGGGGGGGAATTGTTCGTAGAAGAAGCGGCTCTGGAACAGGTTCTGGCCATTTTGGTCTTTCAGTCTGTGCTCGACCGTCTCGCCCGCTTTCTGGACCAGCTGCAGCCCCTTGAGCATGACAAATGCCATAGGCACACTGCGCCAAGCCAGGCAAGCGCCCTTGAGCAGAGTGACGACAGCCGTATCCTCTTGCTGCTCTGCCTTTTCTCTGTGCAGGAGTTGGCGTACAAATGCCTCTGGATCGTCCCATGCCACACCTGCAACAAGCCGCCTCAGATCATGTTCGGTTATCTCATGACGATCACCTGCCTCTGTCTCGTCCCCGCTACGCAGGGAATCAAGCAGATCTTCATCGTCTTTTCCCAGTTGGCAGGAAAGGCAGTGGATAGCTTGGCCCAGACCTTTTTTTTCAGTATCCGGTAGCGGCCCCCAGTCTTCACTTGTGGCGTATCTCCTTAAGGCCACGTATGTGATCATGTCTCGTGCAGCGCTTCCATTGGAAAAACTGTGGCGCAGATTGAACAAATCAGGGCCTGAGAGGTCGCGGGCAAGGGTGTCCGCGACAGGCAGCATAGCCAAGGTCCTGTTCAGTGTGCGGACGTCTACCGCGCAAGGCATTTTCGGCGAAACGCAGGCGGCGGGGAGCAGGTCAACGCAGTGGGCTTCTCGCTTCGCTGAGGCCGTAGCCGATGGATTTAAACTCCAGCCCAGGTGCCGTCCTGTCGGTACAAGGTTCAGTGATTCCATATTTCATTCCCTGTTTTGATTGTTGTGACGGAGCAGTTATTACGGAGAGCGCAGCCTCCATTTTCCTCAACCCCGTACAGAGATGGACCTTCATCCTCTCCAGAAGTTCTGTACAGACTGCCGACTTGACCAGATGATCTGAGCCGTTTCTCAAGCTGCCGCTGGCTGTGTCACTCCTGTTCGGTGGTTTTATGCGTAGCGAGCAAGAGAACTGATTTGTGTTGTGGCAGCAATCGGAGCATGTCTGTGTCAGAAGGCTGCTGAACGTATTATGGAGGGCTCGGTGCATTCACTGCCTGCGACTTGTACGGCACGAAAGAAGAGATAAAAACGGGGTTGGTCAGTATGCCTGACAATCCTGTCAGGCGGTGGAACGGATATTCTGTGCCGCTTTTGTGTTCGAACAGGGATTAATCATAAATAGAGCAGCATTGGTCTGATATGGCGATTTCTGGTTACCCCAAACAGGCGCAAGCGGCAGGCTGGCCTGAACACCGTTTGCAGGCGTTCCGTGATCCGGACGCAGAAAAGTACGCGTGGGCCAAGGCTCTGCATCCCCGCTTTGAGCGCAGAGTCCTGTGCGATGAAGCACTGAGTGAAAGACTGATAGTCACTGTGGCAGACGTTAACAGAAGCCTTGTCAGGGAAGGAGAGCACAGGTCCGGCGGCAACCGGCTCTGCATTGCAGGCTCCCGGGTTCTGCAGCGCATCATAGGCACACGTTACCTTGGAACCGGAGGCCCTCCAGACAGAGTGCTCTACCCGGTCACCGATATTGACGTCTGGGCTCAGGACAGCGAAACACTCAATCACCTGGCGCAGGTGTTGGAGATGATGTACAGAACACGCTTTTACGCGCTCTGCAAGCTGAGTCTGGGGGCGGATTTCTCGCGCGAGCCTGTGCCGCTGGAATCGCAGCGCTATGCGCTGCTGGGGTCGCCTTTCAGTCGGCAGGATATCGGCTTGTACTACAACCCCCTATTCTTCCACGGCCCGGAAGATAATCCGCGCCTGTCGCCGTTTCTTGCCAAGGTGGATGCCAGCTGTCCCCTGCCACGGGGAAATTACAATGAGCGCGATCCGACCCGATCTGGCCCGGTGCGGCTGACAGCCGCAGGTCGAAGCCGCGCACGATTGCTTGAGGCACTTTACCATTCAAAGGACCTGCCCATGGCTGTTGTGGAGGAACGTACCATCATGGCGCCGTCTCTGTCGGATATGCAATATCTGGCTTCCCTTCAGGATGTGGCAGCCTCCAGGCACTGCGCTCAAAACACCAAGGAAAAGCTGACAGGTAGCGTTTTGCCTTTGATGCTGTACCTCGAGGCTACCCGCAGAATGGGGGCCTTTGACTGGAAGCCTGATGATTTTTCCCGGCATCTGCTGCGTCTGTGTGCCGGACAGATACCCGAGAGACTCATCCAGCTTGAAAGCCTGCTGCGCAAGATTTCAATGCGTGCGGCGGAGCTTGTGTATCAGGTTTCAGGGCTTGGGGCTCTCCCTTTGGAGCCTCCCCGGCACTGGCATGGGCGCAAAAAAGTGGCATCTTCCTGCAGCAGGAAAACTCAATCGCTGCCGGACAAACCGCAGGAAGAAGTGACAAGGGGTGAGACAAGCTCTGCCGCGCAGAGACAGGAACTCAAGGAAGCTGTGGCCCCGCCTGTGCATATTTCGAAGAGACAGCCAAGAAAGAAGAACGCGAGAAAAAGAACCTCTGCCAGTGCCGGCGAGATGCAGCCCCCGGAAGCACAACCGGTGCAGCTCACCTGGGCTTGTGTTGTCAAAGGAAAACGGCTGCCGGATGGTGAGGAGAGTAATGAGCCAGGCCGGCGCTCGCCATCTGCTGCTGTGCCAGGACTGGGCGACAGCCCTGCCGCCGCTGTTCCTGCCGGAATGCACAGGCACGGGGAACAAAGCACAGAGGCAAAGGTGTCAGCAAGTCATGCCGGGAGCCCGACAGCACTGCAAGCTGTCGACAAGTCCGGCATTGTTGAGTCCGAGACAGGTACACAAGAGACAGAAACCGGACTGCCGGAGAAAGCGGTCAGTTCGACCAGACGTGCGGCAGCGCCGCAAGATGCCGACAGACCGGCTGCTGACGAGCCCAGTGTTGAGGTCTCGACTGAGGCTCAGGCAAGAGAAACCGGTACCGCAGGTCCGCATGCCGGTCGCACCAGTCCTGCGACGGTATTGGGTGCCGGCAGCCCGGCGCCTGCCGCGTCAAGGAGGCCAGCTGAAGAGGCTGAAGAGAAAGACACGGCGCGACCCGAGGTCTCTGCGGGTCTGAGTCGATCCTCACCAGTGCCCCGGCAGAGCACCAGCCCGGTCGGTGACAAGCCCTGCCAGGCTGCCGAGCCAGAGTCCGAATCACTGGCAGAGGTCGGGCATCCGGTTCCCGCCGCGACCAGGTCGACGAAGGGCAAAAATGGAAGCCGTTCCAGGAAAGGCTCGCAGAAAGGGAAATCCCAGCAGGCGCAAGCCGCATCCAGCATCACTACCCCGAAAAAGAAATCCGGCAAGAGCTTCCTGGCGCAGTACCTGGCAGAACAGAAAAAGCGGGAGGCTTGCCCGCGCGTTGAGCCGCACAGGCATACGTCGATGTTGTTCCAGGACCGATGCCCCGAAGGTGCAACTGATGGTGAAAAGCGTATTTTCGACGTGTCAGCGGAAATCAGAGTGGAGATTATTGAGGGCACTTTGGGCTGCTACGGACGTCCCTATCTGCTGTGGTCCGATGAAGATCTGGCAAACAAGAGGATCGCAGACAGACTGTACAACAAGCTGAGTCCGGTTGATGGCGACCGATACCCCTATGCCAACTATTTCAGAGGCATCATACAGTGCAGCCGGGACAGCAGTCGCTTTCTGGCTTGCCAGCAGTTATTCCGTGCGGCCCTGGCTGGTGTGACGGGTGCAGCTTTCGAGCTGCTGCTGTTGTGTCTTCGGGACAGAACGCGTCCACTGCCTTTATGCGTGCCTCTGCAGCTGATGCGCCATTGCTTCAGTCATGCAGAAGGCGGGGTTTATCTGGCGCATGTCCATTACCGCTCACAGAGCCTGCCTGCAGATTGGCAGGATGCTGTCGTGAGCACCTTGGCCTGCTGCCTGGCAACGCATCCCACGCCAGCTCACTGGAAAGCTGCCGGGCAGGCGTTGAGCAAACTGTCAGCGACAATGGATCCGTGTGAACGGGAAGCTCGTCTGGTCCTGGCCGCCTTTGCATGGCATATCGGTCAGGAACCGGCACTGGCGCACAATTGCCGCATCAGTCACAAGCGTATCAAGCAGATGCCTCCTCATCAGGCACTGGACTGGTTGATCATTAACTCCATGGCCCAGGAGCCGGACGTCAAGTTGTCATCTGTTCCGGAGACTATCCGCGCCTGGCTGCCCTGCCAGGTTTTCATGAGTCTCCTTGCCAGGAATGAGGGGGCATTGAGAGCTTTGCTCGATGGGCTGACCGAAGAAGAAGACAGTTTTTTTCTGGAGTGGATTCCTCTGTGCCTGATTGATCCTTCTGCTATCGCCGGGTTTGAGAGCCTGCCAGAGTTGAAGAAGTTCTGGCAGGCCAGACAAGTGGCTTCCCCTTGTTCTTCCCATGGTTCCGGGACAGGCAGTCAGGAGGCCTCGTTTCCCGAAATCTTGCACGACCCTCTCCCTCCTGTAGGGGACTGGCGTCTTGCGCAAATGCTTGAAGAATCTTCCCGGGAGGAAGCCAAAAAGACAGCTGATCAGTGGCGCACCATGGACATCCGTCTGTTGCGGGAACTGGTCGGTGTCCCATGCGAGCACCTGGTCAGTCCCTCATGCGAGCACCATGACCTGGCTCCTACTACAGATGTGGGAATCAAGCTCACAGCCGCTGTCATGTTGTACCTGGGGGCCAGTGCAATGACTCCAACCCCGGAGGGACGTCCCCTGATCCATTTCGGGCGTTTTGATCCTGCTGCCTGCAAGGTGGCCCTGCAGATGTTGCGTCCGGCCGTTGCTGAGTTTGCAAACCCCTATGCCTGTTGGTTCTACGCTCGCCTGCGCAGGGCAGAACTCCTGGCGGCCAGGCCCTGCCCGGGGGGAGAGCAGGCATGGAAGGACCATTACATTGGGCTGCTTTTGTATGCTGCGGTCACGGGAGTCAAGCAAGCTTTCGAGGACCTGTTGCTGGAATTCCGGAGAGGAAGAGCTGATGCTTGCCTTCCTGTCATTATTCATCTTATCCAGATGTGGCCCAGACTCAGGCTCCGCCTGGAACTGAAACTGGGCCTGTCAGGGCCGTCCGCATGGCAGTCTGTCGCTGAGCTGTTTCGCTCGGCTGGTGCAGTGGAAGCGGCCAGCTGGATATCGAGTGTCGATACTTGTGGTGTGCAACTGCTTTGCCTGGCGGAGCAATCGTCCTCCCGACAGGGGGGGCTGCGTCTGACGCTGCTGGGCACTGCCATGACCAGTTTCCGTAGAGGAGAAGCCTGTTGGCAGAAGATGCTTGAAGTAGAAAAAAAGAGTGCAATCCAGGTCAGCCTGGATTTGCAGCTGAGCATGCTGCATTTCATCATGCTGTCTCCCTGGTACTCCGACAAGCTCAGCACGCTGGTCTCACTGTACTTGTCCCCTCCCCTGCGGCATGTGCGCGCAAGCTGGCCCATTCTGCGCGTGGAGGATGTTCAATTGGCTCCCCTGGAAGCTGTGCCAGAGGAATTCTGGATGCAAATTCTGGCCAGCTTGCAATGGCATGGATCGCAGCCGTCCATAAACTGCCTGAGGGAGATTGCCCGGCAGCGTGTTTCGAAAAAGAACCTCGCGCTTTGTGAGGACCCTGCAAGAAAGACCCGGGTTGCGCTCGTCCATGCCCTTCTGTTTATGGATAGTGCTTATGGCTTGCGTGACACACTGCGTAACAGTGGGCAGCAGGAGGGGGGTGAGGCGGAAGGCCGAGGGGTGTTGCGTATCTACAAGGAGGTGGGGAGCTTGACGCCGCCCCTGTGCGTCAGCCCCTTGCTCCTTCCAGAGGCTTGGCATTTTACCCTGTTTCCTGTGGATGCTCTCTTCAGTCGTTGTCTGGCAGAGGGACGTCCCGGCTCGGAGTTCATGGGAGTGTTGGTGCGTGCCGTTGCCAGCCTGCAGGACGGACCACTGCAAGGCGGGCTGGTGCGCCTCAGGAGAATAGAGAACGCAGAAGTCACACAGCTACGAACCCTGCTCCATGGAGAGTACAGCAGGCAGCAAGAGTTGACCCGTACCAATGCGTCGATGAGTTCCCCCATTAACCCCTATATTGCTTTGATGGTTGGCCTTGTTGATGAGCGCGATGCCATCACCTGCTTTGCCAAAAATCCAAAGACAACGCGGGCGGTGGTGCAGGCCGCTGCGTCTTACCTGGACGCAGCCATGCTGGGTTGTGATGATGGGGTTCGTCATCTGGCGCGGGTGGCACTGGCTTACCCTAATTCCCCTGTCGCTGTGGAAAGAGTGCTGGACTTGTTCCTGGCACAAAGACGTCGGCCTATGCGTCACAGGTTGAGATTCGAACTGCCCGGCCTTCCCGTCTGCGGCGAGGAACAATCCGTGATTATGGCCAGGCTGGAAGAGCACTGTTTTTCGGATACAGTTGAGCGGGAATATAGCGGTAGCGTTAGTAAAGAGCTGCAAAACTTCCTTGAGAAGCAACTGATCCCCGCGCTGAAGGCTTTGAAAGGACAGCTTACGCAGCCGAACAACCAGGCCTGGGTGCAGTTGATGCTCAGTTGCTGTTTCATCCGTGTCACCCGGTGCCTGCGTCTGGAGCAGGCGGAGGAGGCGACAAGCGAAGTTTCGCAACGAATTCAGCAAGAATGCGTGGATATTTGTTTTAAAATGCTGCCATTCATGCCTTCGAATAACCAGGTCAGCCATATGTGTCATTCGCTTCTTGACCAATGGATGAGTCACCTGAGTATGGTCTGGTGGCCGAGTGAGGTCGCAAGGCTTGTTGAACTGCGCATCGCCTTCATGAGGGAGAAGTCCGGGAAGCAGATGCCCAGTGCCCGATCGATTCCTTTGCTGCTGAAAGACCCCGCGACCTTGTCGGGCCCGGTCACGGATGACGGGGAAAAGAAGAAGCTCCACTGGCTGATGGATTGGCAGAGTTACGAAGGGGGCTGGTCCGAACTGATGCTGTTCATGGGCCATGACGAGATGCTGCAATGGCAAGAGTGTTATGCGGACGCTGTTCTGCATAGAACCATAAAAGGTGATGCAGGTGTTGATCAACACCTTATCAGGTTCTTTCCCGGCATACATAAATACCACAGGTTTCAGAACGCTCTTCTGAACCACGTGATCATGTTTCGTTGCCTCGGAAGGGGGGCTCCTCTGCCGATTCCAACAGATTTCACTGAGGTGAGGTTCCTGCAGTATTGGTTTACCCTGCTCGCGGTGGAGTATCCCGCTGAGCGAGTGGAGGGAGGAGTGGACAGCTCACAAGATCTCTGACTGTGGCTGTTTCCGGAGGCTTGTCCGGGAATATGTCCTGCTGTGCACAAGCCGACCCGGGATTCGGTTCTGTATGAGGCGGTGCCATCTGTATTACGCGTAAAAACGGCGCAGTTGTTTTTTTGCCGGGTGCCTCATTGCGGTATACTCGCCCGCTTGTGTCTCCCCCTTGTCTGGAATTCTTTGCTTGAACACAGAATCTGTTCGCGGTGGTTCTCCTGCCGATCGCCCTTACACTGCCGGGTATCGCTTTCATCCTGGCCTCTTGCACCCAAGACATTGGCCTTTGTGGTTGCTGTTGGCGCTGTTGTTTGCAATAGGGCGCTTACCCTTCAGCTGGGTTGTGGCCCTGGGGCGTTGGACGGGCCGTCGGCTGTTGCAACTGGGGGGCAAGCGTCGGGCGATTGCCTGGCGTAATCTGGAGCTGTGTTTTCCTGAAAAAACACTGGAAGAAAGGCAGCAATTACTGAAACGAAATTTTGAGTTTCTGGGCGTGGCCCTGCTGGAGCCTGGCGTTGCCTGGTTTTCCAGTCGCAAGCGTATCCTGCGTATCAGCCGTGTACTGGGACTGTCCAATTTGTTGCAGGCCGGTGGCGAGCTGCGGGGTGTTCTGATCAACTCCCTGCATATGCTGTGTGCCGAGATGGCCTTGCGTGTGATTGGTGAGCATTTTTCTTTCAACATTTTGTACCGGGTGCATGACAACCCTGTTTATGAGTACGTCAGTGCCGTAGGCCGGGCGCGGGCGCGTTACAAGTCGCGCTTCATCCCGCGCAAGCAGGTCAGGGATCTGTTGTATTTTCTCGAGCGAAACGAGATCGGGCTCATACTGCCCGACCAGGATTTTGGGGGCAGGCACAGCCGCTGGATTCCCTTCTTCGGCGTGGAGGCGGCGACGATTACCAGTACCTCGGATTTTGCCCGGCTCAGTGATGCAGCAGTGGTGATGGGAACCTGTTATCTGGATGCAGACAATCGTTATGTTGTTCAGGTTTCTGAGCCTCTTGAGCAGTTTCCTACTGATGACAGCGAAGCTGACACCGCGCGTGTGAGCGCCTTGACGGAAGCTTTTATCCGCCAGCATCCGGATCAATATCTCTGGCAACACCGCCGTTTCAAAAGACGGCCACGGGGTCAGAAGTCTTTGTACGATGCAGCCGCATCAAGGAAGGGGTAATGGTGCAGGAAGACGGTACTCGTGTGCATGGCCAGCAGGCTGCAGGAGCCCCGTACAGATTGTCTGATATTGACTGGACGGTCTGGACGCCCCGGGATCAGGCGACCCTGGTTTTTATTATTCAGCCGCCCAATATACTGTTGATCCGTAAAAAGCGCGGATTGGGACAAGGGAAAATCAACGGCCCCGGCGGGAAAATGGAGGCCGGTGAGACGCCACAGGCCTGCGCCTTGCGCGAAGTGGAAGAGGAACTGGCCATATGTCCGCAGGCACTGCGTCTTCATGGCCAGCTTGAGTTCCAGTTCACTGATGGCTATTCGATTCGCGTGCATGTTTACACTGCCGACCGGTTTGAGGGGGAGCCTGTAGAAACGGATGAGGCCCAGCCCTTGTGGTACGCGCTGGATGCCATTCCCTATCAGGAAATGTGGGTGGATGATGCGCTCTGGATGCCGTTGATGCTGGCTGGTCGTCGTTTTTTCGGTCGCTTTGTGCTGGATCAGGACCGCTTGCTTGATCAACATATTGAAGACTTGGGCACCCTTGCCGGGTAGCCGCTTTGTGGGGTGAATGCGCTGTGGACAGCATGAAAAAGTCAGTGCCGACTCTTTATGGGATTCCCAACTGTGATACCGTTCGGGCAGCGCGTCGCTGGCTGGCGGCCCAGGGGATGGAATACTGTTTTCACAACTACCGTCAGCAAGGCCTTGATGTGGACTGGCTACAGGCCAGAGTGCGTGAACTGGGGTGGGACAGGCTGGTCAATCGGCGTTCTGCCAGCTGGCGCAGCCTGCCAGCCGAGCTGCGTGAGCGTATGAACGCCGACCGGGCGATTGAGGCTTTGCTGGCGCAGCCTGCTCTGATGAAACGTCCCTTGTTGGACACGGGTGGGGGGGAATGGTTGCTGGGTTTCTGTGCGCAAGAATGGCAGCAGGCGTTGAGCACTTGTGAGTGACAGCGGTACCCAGCAGGCTACGGAATCTACGGGGAGTGCATCTCGGATTTGAATATGGATACAGAATTCTTCAGTCTGGCCGCAGGCGTCGGAACCAAGAGCAGTAACGGGGAGTGGCTGGAGGTGTTCTATCCTGCGCCGTTTTTTCAGCCGGATGCCTGGTTGGTCGATGCTTTGGCGTCTGTGACAGGTTACCAGGGTGGGAACCAGGTGATCGAGCTGGACAGTACCACGTGCCATGCGCTGGAAGAGGTGTTTTTGCAGCACAACCTGCTGGATCACACATTGGTTCTGGGTGCGCTTGAGGCCAGTCAGAACCCTCGCGTTCTGACATTTCTGGCAACAGATGCTGCCCCGGCCAGCACCCCGGAGGCTTACCTTAAACTGCATCTGATCTCGCACCGGTTTGTCAAACCCCGGTCTATCAATCTGGACGGCGTGTTTTCTCTGCTGCCCAATGTGGCCTGGACGTGCCGGGGGGCTATAGACCCGGCTGAGTTGCCCCATCGGCAGTTGGCGGCACGAAGCCGAGGGGAAGTTCTGCGGGTGTACTCGATAGACAGGTTTCCTCCCATGGTGAACTACGTGGTGCCGTCTGGCGTGCGTATTGCGGATGCGGCCCGGGTGCGTCTGGGAGCCTATCTGGGAGAAGGGACGACAGTCATGCCTGCCGGGTTTGTGAACTTTGATGCCGGCGCAGAGGGACCCTGCATGATTGAAGGGCGTATTTCATCGGGAGTGTTTGTTGGCGCAGGGTCTGATCTGGGCGGCGGATGCAGCACCATGGGAACCCTGTCCGGTGGCGGTACCGCGCGGGTTTCTGTGGGCAAAAATTGCCTGATCGGAGCGAATGCGGGTGTGGGGATTGCTTTGGGTGATCGTTGCACCCTGGAGGCAGGTTTGTACGTGACGGCAGGTACCAAAGTCAGCTTGCTCGATGACAGCGGTCGAGTTGTCGACACAGTCAAGGCCAGCAGTTTGTCCGGACGTTCTGATCTGGTGTTTCGGCGGCATTCTGTAACGGGCGCTGTGGAATGCTTGCCCAACCGTTCGAGCATTGCGCTGAATGAGTCGCTGCACAATAACTGAAACAGGGTGTCACTGCATGAAAAAGTGCTGTCGTGTACAAAAGGTTCCAGCGATAACAGGGATACAGAGAGGGGCGGCGATTCACACCATGCCCTCCTTGCTGAATGTGGCAAAGCGGAGGAGCGCATGAGTTCATTGCGTGACCAGCTGCTCAAGGCCGGTGTTGCCAGCAAGCAGCAACATCAGAAGGCTCGTGCCCAGAAAAAGCAGCAGCGTGAGAAGGGCAAGCAGCCAGCGGATGATCAGCGTCAGCGTTTGCAGCAGGAACGCCTGCTGCAGGCCGGGCGTGATCGGGAGTTGAATCTCCGCCGTCAGCAGCAGCTGGCTGAGAAGGAGCAACAGGCGCAGCTGCGCCAGACGCTCCAGCATCACGCGGTACAGCGGGACAAGGGGGAGCGAGCCTATAACTTCATTGACCAAAACCGTGTCAAGAAGTGGTACCTTTCCGATAAACAGGCCGAGCAGTTGGCTTGTGGTCAGCTGGCACTGGCCCGACGGGACGAAGGCGACTACATACTGATTCCGGGTGTTATTGCTGCGCGACTGGACGAGAAGGGTTTTGATTGTCTTCTGGTATATAATCCTCAGGGCCGGTCCAACAGCGGGGATGAGATCGACCCTTTCTACCAGGATTACCAGGTCCCGGACGACCTTGTCTGGTAATTCTGGTGCTTGTTTTCGGTCTCCCGTGAGACTGCCTTTATGACTGACACTTTCCCCGTTCTGCGATTATCTGGCACAGCCGAGGAGCGGGGAGCTGCACACGGTGCCAGCCTCAGTGAGAGCATAGCGGCCAGCGTTTGCCTGTATGACGCCATACTTCGTGTGCCGGGGCGTGAGATACGAAGCCTGGGACGCGCTGTTCGTGAACAGATCTACCGCTTTTACCCGCCCTATTGCACGGAAATAGACGCGCTGGCCGATGCAGCCGGGCAAAGACCTGAATGGATTTATGTGCTCAATGCCCGTTCTGAGGTGGTCAACGGTTGTGTGCAAAGTGAAATTCCGCTGATGGAGTGCAGTACTGTCAGTTTTCGTGATCAGGGGCTGCTTGGTCAGAATTGGGATACTGGCAAGGCGTTGTTGGATCTGGTCGTGCTGATGCATATTACGCTCGCTAACGGGCGCAGATTGTTGATGATAACGGAGCCCGGCGTGGTCGGGAAAACGGGGCTCAATAACTGTGGCCTGGGCATTTGCCTGAATCTTCTGCATTTGAAACACCGTCTCCAGGGTGTGCCGCTGGCGGTGTTGGCCAGGGCGGTGCTGGAGTCTGAAAGTATTGACCAGGCCCGGGAGTTGGTGGTGACCACGCCGGGTACCAGAGCCGCCTGTATTACCGTGTCCCAGGGCGTGAACCAGGGGTTTTGTATCGAATTTTCAGGCGACAAGCACTGGTTTCTGTCCTCGCCTGGCCGTATCAGCATTCATACGAATCATTACCTGGGGCGTCGGCTGACGCCGGACAGCGGCCTTTTTCAGGGATCCTATGGTCGACTGCGTACTTTGGCGGCCCTGACCAGTATTCTTCCCCGGCGTGATATCTCCAGTCTGCAACGCTTGTTGTCCAGCCGTGCGCACAGCGGCTGGCCGGTACATATTCCCTGGTCCGTGTCTCCTTTGCCTGGTGTGGGAGAGGCAGGTACGCTGGCGACTATGGTTATGGACCTGTCCTCATGTGTCATGCATATTCGCAAGGGGAATGACCCCCAGGCCAGATTTTTCAGTTATTCGGTCGAGCTGGGGGAGTGCCTGTGAGAGCCAGCCCTGGACAGACTTCCGGGTATGGCGTTTTGTAGCCGGGGGGTGTCGTTGGTAAGATACCCGATCGCAGCTTCGTATTTTTGAGGAATGTCCCAGTGTCAACTGTCTTCGTGGCAACCGCTCGCTTGCCCACTGTTCATGGGATTTTTACCCTGCATGGGTTTGAGGATCAGGCAACCGGTCTGGAGCATGTTGCACTGACGATGGGGAATCTGATGTCGGCCGGCGCGGTGCTGGCTCGTGTGCACTCCGAGTGCCTCACCGGGGATGCGCTGTTCAGCCAGCGATGTGACTGTGGGGCACAGCTGGAGGAGGCCATGCAGGCTATCGCGCGTGAAGGGCGGGGCGTCATTTTGTATCTGCGCCAGGAAGGGCGGGGCATTGGCCTTATGAACAAGCTGAAAGCTTATGAACTCCAGGATCAGGGAGCCGATACCGTGGAGGCCAATGAGCGGCTCGGGTTCGCACCGGACCTGCGTCAGTATGATATGTGTGCGCCCATGTTGCGTCACCTCGGCGTGACCCGGTTACGCCTTATGACAAACAATCCGCGCAAGTTGGCCGCTTTGCAGGAACTCGATATCGATGTTGTTGAGCGCCTTCCCCTGCAAGCCGGGAAAACGCCGCACAATGCACACTACATAGCCACCAAGGTGTGCAAGCTGGGGCATATATACAGTAACGCCTGAAAGCGTCTGCCCGGGAGGGCGTCCGGTTGATGCCTGCCCTCCCGGGCCCGGCTCTCCGGGAGCTGTTCCCGAATGCCTGGCTTGTTCATGAACACCTGTCGACTATGTAATGGGCCAGGTTTTCAAGAAATCCGACGGCCAGGGTGCCGGGAAGTTGTGGGCTCCCCTGCTGCAGGGCTGCCAGAGCCTTGTCGCGCAGTGTTCGGGCCTGGTGCCGGGCCTGGTCAAGCCCCAGCAGTGAAACATAGGTAGCCTTGCCGAGTTCGGCGTCCCTTCCGTGTGGTTTCCCCAGCGTTTTGGTCGTGGTGGTGGCGTCCAGAATGTCGTCCTGCACCTGGAAAGCCAAGCCTATGGCATGTGCGTAATGAGCCAGAAAGTCGACAGCGTCTGGCTCTACTTCGGCGCTCAGGGCGCCCAGCATGCAGGCGGCCTCAATCAGGGAGCCTGTCTTCCTGCTGTGCAATTTTTCAAGACTGACCCTGTCCGTTTTCTTCCCTGTGGCCTGTATGTCCAGGCTTTGCCCGGCAATCATTCCTTTGCAACCGGCAGCGCGTGCCAGAACCTGGCTTTGTTTGAGCCGGATGTCGGCAGGCACGAGCGCATTGTCCGGAATTACTTCAAAGGCCATGGTCAGCAGGGCATCACCCGTCAATATGGCTGTGGCTTCGCTGAAGGCGCGATGACAGCTGCGCTGGCCGCGCCGCATATCATCGTTGTCCATGGCCGGAAGGTCGTCGTGGACCAGCGAGTAGGTATGCACGAGTTCAATGGCGCAGGCGCAAGGCAGTGCCGCGTCTGCGGTTCCTGCCAAGGCTTCACAGACAGCCCGCACCAGCATGGGACGTACTCTTTTTCCTTTGGACAGGGCGGTGTAGATCAGAGCCTGGTGCAGGCTTTCAGGGAGCGAGGCGTCTGTCAGCTTGTCGAGTTCGGTTTTCAGTCCCCGGTTTACCCAGTCTTGGCACAGGGTGAGGTACTCTGGAAACTGCATCAGTTGGCGTTGTCATCAAAGGGCTGCAGCTCGGCTGCGCCGCCCTGCTCTCTGAGCAGTTGTACTTTCATTTCCGCAGCGTCGAGTGTCTGCTGGCAGTGCTGGCTCAGCTTTACACCTTGTTCGAAGGCCTCCAGGGCTTGTTCCAGAGGTAAATCTCCGGACTCCAGTTCCCGTACCTTTGATTCCAGCGCTGTCAGCGCTGATTCAAAGGCGCGATCCGTGTCTGGTGATGATGTGTCCATGGGATCTTGTTGTTCCTGTTGCGCTTCAGGCTTCTCTTCTTCCTGTTTCATAGCGTTTTTCTCCGGCCTGGTTGTCAGGAAAGCGGCAGCCTCTGTGTTAAATACAAGGCGCGAGAAAGGTAATGGAGAAGGCGGGCCGGGTCAAACGCGTATCTGCTCAACACCTGATTGGCGCGCCAGCAGTAGCCGGTCGGCAGGGCGCTGGGCGAACAGGCCGCAGGTAACCAGGCCAACAATTTGATTGAGGGTTCGTTCCAGACCGGGGGGATCTATTATGGAAAGGTTGCGGACATCCAATATGATGTTGCCATTGTCAGTGATGACGCCGGTCCGCCAGACCGGCGTCCCCCCCAGCTTCACAAGCTGGCGGGCAACATGGCTGCGCGCCGAGGGAATGACCTCCACAGGAAGAGGAAATTGCCCCAGAACATCGACCATCTTTGATTCATCGGCGATGCAGATGAACTCTGCGGCAACGGCTGCTGTAATTTTCTCCCGGGTCAGCGCCGCTCCACCGCCTTTGATCAACTGGAGACGTGTATTGCTTTCATCGGCACCGTCAACATAGAAAGGAAGGCTGCCAACGGCGTTCAGGTCGTGCACCTGGATGCCTGACGCTTTCAGTCGGGTAGCACTGGCCTCGGAGCTGGCTACCGCCCCATCAAAGCGATTTTTGCTGCGGGCCAGTGCGTCAATGAAGAAATTCGCCGTAGATCCGGTGCCAACGCCTATGACCGTATGGCTGTCCATGCAGGGCAGAATCTGGTCCAGTGCTGCCTCGGCAGCAGCCCGTTTGAGTTTCTCCCGGGACATCCCCCGCCCTCCCCATCATTCTGTCTTCAGTATTGAGTATGACCATGCGCAGCAGGGCCATGGGCGAGGGGAGTGTACCTCAGATCGGGCACAGGGTCTTTCTCCGCGAATGCTCTCTAAGAGGCTTGATGTTTTGTGGTATTCTCACGGCCTGCTGGATGGGGGGCGGCCTCTTGTCAGCAGACGTGATTCTCTGTTGAGTCAGGACAGTGCTGCATGCAGCACTCCTGCCGTGACTCAAAAAACACTTTCGGACACCCCTTTGGGTCTTGCTTACCAACTGAGGAAGGCCGTCTTATGGATCAGTGTCGACCGTGGAACTTTCTGGAAATGCCCTGGTCAACACTTCTTTGACGAGAGCTTCTGGATTCGGCCATCACAAGATGGCGCCTTGCTTTTACCAAAACTTGAAATTTCACCTGAGAACAGGGAGCGGCCGAATATCGTGTTAGCACTAGTGAGTACTGTTGAATGGATTAATGTAGAGGTGCTGGACCCTCTTATTGTTTGTCTCCTGCTGGGAGCTGGCATCTGGTTTACCTTGCGTAGCCGTTGTCTGCAGCTGCGCCTGCTCCCCCTGGCGTTCCGCTTGTTGCATCGCTCCTTCTCAGCGCGTTCGGATGCCGGCTCGGGCGTCTCCACATTTCAGGCACTGTGTACCAGTCTGGCTTCGCATGTGGGGACCAGTAATCTTGCTGGAGTGGCGCTCGCTATTAGCCTTGGTGGACCTGGTGCTGTTTTCTGGATGTGGGTTATGGCTGTTTTTGGTATGGCTACGGCCTTTGTTGAAAACACCCTGGCCCAAGTCTACAAGACGCGCGCGCCGGATGGCTCATTCAGGGGAGGGCCTGCCTACTATATGGAAAAAGCCCTCGGCCAGCGTTGGCTGGGCGTTATTTTTTCCTTTTTGTTGATGGCCGCGTTTGGCTTTTCTTTCAATGCGGTACAGGCCAATTCAGTATCGGCCGCTTTGGCCGATGCATTCGGCCTGCCGCATCTGCTGAGTGCCTTGGGATTGGTGGTGCTTTCGGCTCTTGTCATCTTTCGTGGTTTACATGGGATTACCCGTTTTGCGGCCAAGGTTGTCCCCGTTATGACGCTATTTTATGTTGCCATATCGCTTTTTATTGTGCTTTCTTCTATCGATCAGCTGCCGGCAATTCTGTCACTTGTTGTCCGTAGCGCTTTTGGTCTGGATCACGCTGTTGCCGGTGGCGCGGGGTACATGGTATCCCAGGCAATAGCACAGGGCATAAGACGTGGGCTTTTTTCCAACGAAGCGGGCATGGGAAGTGCTCCCAACCTGCATGCTACAGCGACTCCCAGCCCGGCACACCCCGCCACCCAGGGGCTGGTATCCATGTTCAGCGTATTCTTTGACACTTTGGTGATATGTTCTGCAACGGCGGCCATTGTCCTGGTATCTGGCGTGGACTATGGCGGCGAACAGACGGGTATTGTTCTGACACAGGCTGCCATGAAGGCGACTCTGGGTGACTTTGGACCCGCCTTTATAGCGATTACCAGTCTGCTGTTCGGCCTGACATCTGTTGTAGCCAACGCTTTTTATGGTGAGAGCAGTCTGCGCTTTATCAGTGGCAAGGATCGCTGGATACCTTTCTACCGCGTTTTGGTGCTGGTGATGGTGAGCTGGGGGGCACTGACTGATTTGCCGGCGGTCTGGACGATGGCTGATTTCTTCATGTTGTTGATGGCACTGATGAATTTGGTGGTCATACTGATTTTGTCCCGCCAGGCCTTTGTTGTGCTGGATGATTTTGAAAGGGAACATAAGCAGGGTTTGAACCCTGTTTTCCTGTCCAGGAAGCTTCCCAACATGGGTTGGCGGATAGACCAGGATATTTGGGGGGACAGCAAAGGCCAATAGGCATAGCAAGGGGGACCCGCCGTGCTATCGGTGCGGCTTGGCCGGGGGAGTTTACTTGAGGTTACAGGAGAAGATGCCTCCCCCGGTGGTTTGATGACCATGGGTGTCACAGGCTGCCAGCAGGGCCTCCTTCCCGTGCAGTCCATGGCTGTTTGCTGGCTGGTGGGTTGACGGCAAGCAGAATCGCTGCAAAAAGTGATGATAGTGCCAGGAGCGGGGGCTGCTGCAAACGTGTTTTGTCGAAGAGCACTTCACCATTTTTCTCGTGCAATATCACCACAGGACTCCGGCGGAGCGGCAGAAAAGGTCGGGGCTACCCGTATGGGGTGTTTTGCTTTCATCAGTGACGCCTCAGAGGTGAGGAATGGGCCCGGGACTCACATCTCCTGTGTTGGGGCCGATAAGCTGTAGTGACGATTGTGTCCTGTTTATCAAGTGGCTCATGAATTTTTTTTCAGATTTCTCTCGCATTATGGGTGCCGATTTATCTGGCGCCGACCAGAGTCTTTGCTCCGGTAGCATTTTGTCTCCGTCAGCTGCTGACAGGCCAGGCAGGGCCTTGCGTCGAGTGCCGCCAGGCTCAAGTGATCTGGATGAGAGCACTCAACCGCGCTTGTTTTTTGCGGGCCTCGGCTTGTGCCGCAGCTCTTTTGATGGTGCTGAGTTGCACGACGCGGGTGATTGGCCAGTTTCTCCCTTGTCTGGAACGCCATTGGTGTGCAGCCTGCAGCCTGTAGTGAGAGGGGCAAGAAGGGCCGGGCAAAATTGCGGATGTTGATGCAGTGTGTCCGGGAGGAAGTGATACGTGCAGGCGACTCTTTGTATGAGACAAGGAGCTCCGGGAAGCAAGCATGACTCTTCCGCTGACTTTCTTGCGCAGCCTGGCCCAGCAGGCGGTCTATCCTCCTCAAGCCGGGCGTAGATATGTGTTGCAGCGACCTGAGGGAAGAGGGTTTCGAACAGGAAATACGGCTATCAGGGTTTGATCCTCCCAGCAGTGATAGCCGCATGCTCCGGCTATACAGCTGTTGCTGTTCCATTTCTGGGGAGCAAGTCTTGAGGTGCTTTTCTTATACGCCCGTGGCCGTGTGGTGATTTCCCGGTGTAGGGCGGGGTGGCAGTTACGCAGCCTGCGGAGCCTTGTGGATGAGACTGTGGAGGTGGATGATGTGTCTTCTGAAGCGCACAGGGGTTTGGGGAGGGTAACAGACCATCAGAAATAGCGGGATTTGGCGTGCTCGCAGTGAGCAGGGCGACGCCTGGACAGCTTCCACGTGCTGCATGCTACCTAAGCGGTGTCTTTTATCGGCAAAGGCTTGTTGGAATGCGGATCACACTTTTTTTTCTCGTAGTCAGAGTGCAGGAACCATTGAATGTCTTCATCTCGTGATACCCCTTCAGGTGGTGGGCTAACCCTGAAGACTGGGGGTCGGGCCGGCCTCAAGTCCAGGCGTCAACTGCGCCGGAAAAAGCGGCGTGAATTTGTGCAACTGCATGTCTGCTCTGATCTTTTGCAGCGTGTGCAAGCGGTGACAGCCTCCACGCCGGATGTAGACTATGAAAAAGTTGAACAGATTCGTTTGGCAATGGAGCGTGGCGAGTTGCGTCTTGACTCTGAACGCCTGGCTCGAAAACTCATTGATTTTGAGTCAGATCTGTCGTGAAGGTGGTTTGTTGATGCCCTGTGACCGCAGGGCGAACGGGCGCGTTTTGTATGAGCTGAGACAAACCTGCTTGCGGCGCGTCTTCGGGGCCTACAGAGCCTGGGGCCTGTTTGCATAGCATCGCCCAGCGCGCTGAGCGGCCAGCTTTTTCGGTTCGTGAAGCCATGCCTCCAGAGCTTTCCGGGAAGACTGTGGCGGACTATCTGGTGTACAGCCTGGTGTACAGCCTGGTGTACAGCCTGGTGTACAGCGGCTGAATTATTACCCCACCTTGGTTTGTGAGGATACGTCCTCTGGCATAGGAGGCGGGCAGCCAAGTGCATCAATGGAAGACATTCACAGGCATTGAGCAACATAATTTTGCCGTCCTCCCCCTCCTGAAGGATGGGGAGTCCTGCGGCGCTCACAGGTGACAGCTTCAGGCTGCCGCCGATGAGTCGTTTCGGCGGGTTCCTGCTGCTGGCGGCATTGCCTCGCCGCTCATTTGACAGGCAAGCCGGGCGTGTCCCGCCCTTAAAGCATTGATCGCGCCAACAACATCGGCGTTTCCTTCAAAGCCGCATTCCGCACACATGAACCGCGCTTGTGTCTTGCGGTTGTCTGCGGATACATGTTTGCACTCCGGACAGGTGCGGCTGGTGTTGCGCTCCTGCTGCCCATCCGGGCGCAGTTCAAACTTGTAGGCTTGCAGTCGTAGCATGGCTTGAGCATAGTCTTGGCCCTGAGTCATGCCAGTGATATCAGACGCGGAAGACACTGCGTCTTCAATATGCGTGCCCATGTTGTCTTTGTGACGAAATGCCGCCGTAGTCTATTCGACAGTGACGCGATCAAGCACTTGCGCACTCTCTTGCCAGGGTCTGTACCGACTTCGGGGCGCAGCTGATTGAGATGGACGGCGAGGACGATCAGGTTCACCTGTTGGTGGAGTTCCCTCCACAGGTTGCCCTATCGAATCTGGTAACAGCCTCAAGGGTGTCTCCAGCCGTCTGTTGTACAGTCTGTTGTACAGTCTGTTGTACAGTCTGTTGTACAGTCTGTTGTACAGTCTGTTGTACAGTCTGTTGTACAAAGAGCGTCCGGGAGCGTCCGGGAGCGTCCGGGAGCGTCCGGGAGCGTCCGGGAGCGTCCGGGAGCGTCCGGGAGCGTCCGGATATCCAGAAACGCTACGGGCAAGGGCGTGCTCTGGTCCCCCTCCTACTTCGCTTGATCCTGCGGTGCTTCATCCTGTGGTGGTGCACCAATCGCCATTGTTCGCCAGTCTATTGAACAGCAGCAGACGCCGCACTGAAAACCAGAACAAGGGACGGCTGCGCCGTCCGCGCTATCCTTTTCCGCCCTGAAGGACGGGGCTTGCCGCGCCCTGGGTCAAGCCGCGTCTGCTCAGCCCGTCCTTCTCCCTTAAACTCGCGCTCCCTTCTTGACCCGAGGGGCAAGAAGGGAGCACCTTTGGTCCATCATTCGACTTCACCCCTCCCCTTTTTCATAGCTCATCCTTGTGCTCCAAAAGAGAGAAAGCGGTGTTGCTGATAGTGGTTGCTCCGACCTGTATGTAGTGTTTTGCAGTGTCATATGCCAAGTTGCCAAGCAAGCCGCCCGCCACTGCACCCACATAACCTATGGGAAGGAAAGTGGACAAGTAAGGCATATCAAAGGCCCAGGGGAGAACCCAGTGTCCTGCAACGCTGCCCACCGCAGTCGGTACAGACCGGGCCGCTGCGTCAGCCAGTTCCGTCGTTATCTCGTAAGCCGTTTTGTCTCCCTGCCAGTATTCGTAGCCAGAGAAAATTGACCGGGCCGCCAAGCCAGAAACTGCCCCTGCCAGAGCACCAGAAAAGTCGTTTTTGATCCCCTGGGTACGCAACCTGTAAGGTGAAAGCAGGTGAGGCGCCTCACCGTCATTCCAGCGCATTGTGGGCAGAAGCAGGTGATTGACGGCTCCACTGATCGCCATCAACCCGCCGGTGCGTAAAGCCCGCGCGTGTTGTTCTTGTGCTTCCTTCTCTGTGCAGGACCAAGGAAAAACACCTTCGTTATAGTACTGCTTGATCGTATCCAGCCCACGTTGCACCGCATAGCCCGTAGCCATTCCTGATCCTGCGGCCATGAGTGTCCCCCAAGCCTTGACTGCCAAGCCCTGTTCTTGTGCTTGGCGCCAACCCTGCATTTTGGCATGCAGTTTGCCCTGCATCAGTCGCGCTTCCCGACTGAGTGCCTCTCGCTCAATCCTTTCCTGCAGTGTTGCATCCAGGGGGGTTGTTCGGACAATCCCGGTCCTGACCTGTGTGGGGTCATCAAGAACAGAGGCATCAATAACAAGCACTTGCGGGTGGGCGTCATTGAGTACAAGCTCGGCTTCCCGTGCCAGGTCGGGGTGGGTTGCTGAAGTGATGAAGCTGATCAGGGTAGAGGCATCAGGACCTTCGCTGGATATCAGTACAGGCAGTCCTCCGCGCAGCCCATTGCTTTGAATCAGCGCATTCAGGCCCGTACAGCCCTGGCTGCGCATCAGATCCCGAAGATCCTCCGCTTCGGCCGTTGCCTCATAGGCATCAGGTTGAATGAAGCTCTTGAACCAGGCTCCCCAGCCTGTTTTCTTCAAGGCGCGCCGCATGCTGTCAAGCTGCTCTTCATTGATCAGAAAGGCATCTGGCGGGGGCTCGCCTTCCATAGACAGCGCCCTTCGCATGGTCTCCAGGCTTTTTTGTGTACTGGGCTCACTGAGCACCTGGAAATTGGTGCCTCTGGTGCGTATGACTGGCTTGCCCGGGTTTGGCTGAACCGCCAACGGAGGATGCGGACTCTCTCCCGCCGCCAAGGCCAAGGATGCCGTCAGCTTTCGGACCAGTCTTGCATAGAGATTCTCTCGCTCCTGTGCACCGAACCTATCCACTCCCGTCATGGAGTCAAGCTGGCTGAATGCGTCATCAAGGAGTTCCTGAGCCGCTGTATAGGTATCTTGCCAGCGTGCGACAGCGGTCAAGTGTTCGGCTTGGGTGTCGTACAGGTGGGACAGTGTTTTGAAACTGACAGCCTGACCGGCCAACTCCAGACCGCTGTCACCCTCCAGCTTCAGCCAGTGTCCGGATGCGTAGTCTACCGACTCCGTCACCGCATAGAAGTCAAAGTGCTCCGGCGGCACACCTTGGCTGATCGACGCTTGCAACTCCTTATTCAAGATCTCAAGCTGTTCCAGCTCAGATGGCGTTGCTTGTCCGGCGCCCGAGTAAATGCGCTGTGCGACAGACTGGCTCAACTCGAAAATTTCTTGCTGTAATTTTTCCGCTTGCTCATTCAGCTGTTGGCGTTGCGCCATGAAATTCAGGCCATCGGGTGCAGCTATGAAGGTGCCGTCGCCTCCTTGTCGGGCGACAAACCTGCCCAAGTACGTCAGTGGGCTCTTTTGTTCCTGAATGGGGCTCTCTTGCTGATGATAAAGCTGGATGTCCAGGTCTCCATTGGAGCGCAGAATCAGCAAGCTTTTATTCCCCCAGAGCAGTGTATCCCGCAGGTCGTATTTTTTTTGCGAGCTCAAGCCAACAAGCAGTTTTCGGTATGCATTGTATACGTCGTCTTCCTGCAGGCCGTTGGAGCCCAATGGCCCCCCGTGCTCCAGTTCCGCCAGGGAAAAGTCAAGTGCACGTGCATGGAGCCGTCCGAAAGTGCCATTCTTATCTCGGCCTGAGATCCAGACGGGGCCGTGTTTTGCCGATAGCCTGAAGCTGGAATACTCATCGGTTTCGGTAAAATCCAGCAAGTCTTTATCTTTAATAGTGGAGGGAGTAGCGAGGGTGCCGGATGGCACTTCGAGGAGTGCTTGAGCCTCCGAATCGCCTTCGGTGAGGGTGAGGTATCCCCTGCAAAAGTGTGGTGCCGGGGATTCCGGTGATTGTGGTGTGGCTCCAGTGTCGGGGTTGTCGGAAGCGGCATGCTCCTCCGCTTCCGGTTTTTCGGGTTCTTCCTCTGTCCCCATCGCTTCTGTCGCTTTTGTCGCTTCTTCCAGAAGATCCGGCAGAAGATCCGGATTCTGATCGGCAAAATCGGCATAAACTGCGTGCTCCGCTATGTTCACATCTTCCGCGTGCGTGTTGGCGTACGCGTTGGAATGGCAAGAGCTGGCGAGGAGGACACACAAAGCGCGGAACATTTCTTGCAGGGGGCTGCGTGCTGCGCAAGAAAGTGAAGGGAGCGTGCGGTGATCCGTTCGTGGCCAATGCTCTGCTTCCGTGTGGAGATCCAGTGTTGATGGAGTAGACATGGCAAATTTCCCCTTAAACAGTGAGAACAGAATTGGAGCCAAGTCTTGATCAGATTGGGGGCTCTGCAAGGTATAAAATGTTTCATGTTGTATCTGCTACTGTGAGCTGCGTCGTAAAGGGCGTGTTGCGTCCATTGTGCAGCCCGCGCGCTGGGAAGATTTCTGATGGCACTGTTGTGGCGTTCTGCTGGCGTCAGGGCTTGCTTGCTCTTTAGCGAGCGTATAGGGTGGCGGTCTTTTGCGAGCTTCCGTTATCGCACGGCCTCCCGCAGGCTGTGTGTGGGGCGTTTCGTATGCCAACAAAGTCCAACAAAGAAAATCAGGAGGCTGCGTTGTGAGGTGGTCAGATATTCAGGATATTGCTATCGCATTGTGTGAGGCAGATCCTCACACGGACCCTTACGGCATCAATTTTGTTGAACTCAGAGACAAGGTGATGGCACTGGATGGTTTCGAAGACGCCAGCTCTTCGTGCGGCGAAAAGATTCTTGAGGCTATCCAGAGTGCATGGGCTGACGAAAGAGATTAGTATCCGCTCTCACCCAGGCTGCCTGCTCAGTATCTCATGTGGGAAGGATCTCTCGCCTGAAGAGGGTTCTTCTTCATATCTTCTCCAATGCGTGGCGCATCGCGCAATGGGCCATAAATGGACCATAAATGGACCATAAATGGACCATAAAGGGGGAGCTGTCGTATGACTGCGGATGGGTGGGCCTGTGAAACAATACAAAGATAACTGAAGGAGCGTGAAGGCGTGCAGGCAGAGATTCTCGATGGTGTGCAGATGAGCCGGGACATCCTCGCCGGGCTCAAGGAACAAGTGGCCGCCTTGAAAGCCAGATATGGACGAGCGCCGGGGCTGGCCACTATTCTGGTCGGCGAGGATCCCGCTTCAGTCAGTTATGTGACGCGCAAGGTCAGGACGGCGTTGGACCTGGAATTTCACGAAGTTCAGGAAACACGGCCTGCGGCTATCACCCAGGAGGAGCTGCTGTCCCTGGTGGAGCGCTACAATCAGGACCCGCAGATTGACGGTATCCTGGTACAGTTGCCGCTGCCGGCGTCTATCTGCGAACAGGCTGTTGTTCGCGCAATAGATCCGGGCAAGGATGTCGATGGCTTTCACCCTGTCAACCTGGGCCAGATGATGCAAGGTTTGAGAGAGTCCTGTTATGTGCCTTGCACGCCAGCCGGTATTCAGGAGATGTTGGTGCGCTCCGGTACGGTGACGGACGGTGCCGAAGTCGTGGTCGTGGGGCGTTCTGCCATTGTCGGCCGTCCTGTGGCTGTCCTTCTGGGGCAGAAGGGGCCAGGTGCCAATAGCACAGTGACACTGGTGCACACTGCAACCCGGGATCTGGCTGATCATTGTCGGCGTGCTGACATATTGATTGTGGCGGCCGGTGTGCCCGGCCTTGTACGTCCTGACTGGATCAAGCCCGGCGCTACCGTGATTGATGTGGGAGTGAACCGGGTAGGGACCCACGAACGCACAGGAAAAGCACTTCTTAGTGGTGATGTCGCTTTTGATGAAGCGCGTCTTCGTGCCGGCAGAATAACGCCTGTGCCCGGCGGCGTGGGACCCATGACAATAGCCATGTTAATGAAAAATACAGTGCAGGCGGCTTGGCGACATCTGGAGTCCTGATGCGATTGTAGCCGCAAAGAGCGGGCGATTTCTTGCCGTTGGTGCAGGCCATAGCTGGTAATAGCTGGTAGTGGAGGAGCAGGCCTTGCAGTGCGAAGCAAACTTGGCAGTCGCGAAGCGGAGCTGGCAGTGCAGGAAAACCTGGTCCGAGATGGGGCAATGGCGTGGTGTGAGTGTGATGGACGTGGTGTCACCCAAGGTTCGTAGTCGAATGATGTCTGGCATTCGAGCCCAGGGAACCGCGCCTGAGCGCTTGCTGCGCAAGCTGTTGTTTGCTCGTGGGTTTCGTTACCGTCTGCATGATAAACGCTTGCCCGGTACCCCGGATATGGTCTTCCCGCGCTACCGTGCCGTGATTCAAAGCCACGGCTGTTTCTGGCACGGGCATGGTTGTTCCTTGTTTCGATGGCCTGCTACAAGGCAGGCCTTCTGGCGTGAAAAAATCACCACAAACCGGCGGCGCGACAGCCGTAGCATGGCAGAGCTGGCGCAGCTGGGTTGGCGGGTTCTGATTGTCTGGGAGTGTGTGCTGAAGGGGCGGGAGCGTTGGCCTCTGGATGTGTTGCAGGCCTGGATAGAAAACTGGCTTATGTATGCAGGGGCTTCCATGGAGCTTCCGCCTTTCCCGTGCTCTGGTCAGCCGCAGTCGCAGTCGCAGTCGCAGTCGCAGTCGCTGGCTGGTGATGTTCTTTCACAGAGTGTGAGCCCTGGAGGTTATGGTGAGTAAAAAGCTTGTTGTTGTTACAGGAGCCAGTTCCGGCATTGGAGAAAAAGTGGCACGTCAGTTCAGTGCCGCAGGCCACCCCTTGTTGCTTCTGTCGCGCCGCCTGGAGCGCATGCAGGCGCTGGAGTTGCCTGAAACCCTGTGTCGCAAGGTGGATGTCACTCAGCGGGACCAACTGCTGGCTGCGGTGAAGGAAGCAGAAGAGCTCTATGGGCCGGTTGACTGCCTTGTCAACAATGCGGGGCTGATGCAACTGGGCTCGGCTCATGAGCAGGATACTGCGCAGTGGGATGCCATGATCGATGTGAATCTTAAAGGTTTGCTCTATGGCATTCATGCGGTGGTGGGCTCTATGCGTGCCCGCAAATCCGGCACCATTATCAATGTGAGTTCTGTTGCAGGCATCAAGGGTTTCCCCAACCACATGGCCTACTGTGGCACGAAGTTTGGCGTGCACGGGTTGAGTGAAACCTTGCGTGAGGAAGTTGCTGACGACAACGTGAGAGTGATTGTTGTGGCACCTGGTGCTGTGGAAACTGAGCTTCTTGGGCATACAACGAAAGAAGAAATCATCGCAGGCTACGAGGGCTGGAAGGATTCCATCGGCGGTGCCCTGGCCGCCCAGGACATCGCCGATTGCGTTCACTTCGCCTATAAGTTGCCGCAGAACGTTTGTGTACGTGAGCTGGTTGTCGCAGCCACTCGCCAGCAGCCCTGATTCCCAGCGTTGGTGCTTGTTGGGCAGGGGTGAGCTTGCCTGTGTGTCTGTCAGGCTTTGCGCACCGGGCATGGCGGCCGAATTCAGTCAACGAGATACCAGTCCCTCTGTGCAGACAGTGGGGTCGTCATGCCGGGGTGTGGTCTGGCCGCAGATACGGGGCTCGGGCAGTTTCTCAAGGTGGGAACCTGGGGAGCCTGCTGGCCCCGTTGAGCGAGAAAGGCCGGGTTTGACGCTGCACTGCGTCCGCCGCTGTACTCTTTCTCCCTTCGGGGACTCTTTCTCCCTTCGGGGGCTCTTTCTCCCTTCGGGGGCTCTTTCTCCCTTCGGGGGCTCTTTCTCCCTTCGGGGGCTCTTTCTCCCTTCGGGGGCTCTTTCTCCCTTCGGGGGCTGTTTCTCCCTTCGGGGGCTCTTTCTCCCTTCGGGGACTCTTTCTCCCTTCGGGGGCTGTTTCTCCCTTCGGGGACTCTTTCTCCCTTCGGGGGCTCTTTCTCCCTTCGGGGGCTGTGGTCTGCATAGGCTCGCAGCAGCCCCTTGGCAACTCTGGCCATGGCTTCGCAGGGAGTTCAGTGGAGTTCAGTTCTCTTTGGCGGAGGATTCATCCTCGCTCCAGGCATCATCGCGAAAAAACCCACAGCCAAGGCAGCGCTGGAATGTTGCTGCGAAGGGCTGTTTTACCAGGGTGTCGGCGGCCTGACCCAAATTTCCACCAGCGGCTGCAAAGGGTGAGCTGACAAGGAAAATCGCTCCGCCGATCAGAGTGGTACCGAGCATCAGTGGCCGGACCAGTACGAGATCCGCTGTCATGGTAAAGAAACCGGGGTTCTCTTCCTGCTGGGGAGAATGGTCTGCCATTGCCTGCCCCGTCATCAAAAGAGTGGCCATCAGTAAAGCGCATGCACGGCTACGCGAATTTTTTTTTCCGGGGCGCATCATTGTCCTCCTTCAGGATCATGAAAAGATAACGGGCAAATGCTCTGTGTTGTCAGAGTGTTAATAATCTGGTCAACAACGCAGCACGGTGTTCAGACCGGAGTCAATGGGCTGCCTTGGCAACGACATCTGCCGGTCATCCCGGATGCATCTGTAAATCCGTTGTACGTAGTGCATCGGCCGCTTGGAGTAGTGTGTGAGTATCTTTACCGACCCGCCAGATTATGGATGGAGATTTTCGCGGAGTCTGGATGCGTGTTTCCTCTCCGGGCAGTCGTGGTTGCAGGTGTCATAGTCGCTGGTGCAGGCCGAGGTCCTGACCAAGGATAGAGAGTCGTCACCTATGGCGGTCCTTTCTTTTGTTCAGGCACCTTCGGGCTGGCTCGGGTAGCACCAGAGAATCTGAACATTGCTACGCGCTGCGTGACGCTCCCTGTGGCAGGATAGTTGCCACATCAGCGGCATGGCCAAGTCGGCAGGGCCGTCTGCCCACCGGCAGTCTGTAAAGCCTCTGATGCCGCCGCGGGAGTTGCAGGGCAACAAGGGCTCAATGTAGCTACGGTATGTCAGCTTCCCCCTGTTGTTCAGGAATAGGGGATCAGGGATCCGGCAGCTTTGGAGTGCGGAAGGCAGAGCTTCTGCTCGATGCCCTGGGGCCGTGTACGGGTCTGCGGGCTGGCCAAGCCTTCCTGTGCCTGTGCTGGAGTGGGAGGGTTCTGTTCGCATTGACGGTAGAGCGGCGATCCGGGACAGCTTGTCGCGGAGGGCCTTGAGGTCTGGTGTGGTCTGGGCTCTTGTGGCCAATCCATTTCAGACACTGTGCGGCTTTTGCGCTGGATTGGCATAGAAGCACCCGACGGCAACAACTTTCCCGTTTCCCGATACTCCAGTCCATTCACCTTGTCACCTTGTCACCTTGTCACCTTGTCACCTTGTCACCTTGGCTGAAGCGCATCAACTTTTGTCAGGATACGCTCAAGTTGAAGGTTTCCAGTCCAGAGGATGGGGTTCTGGCATGTTTGCTGCCAAGGGGCAGGCGAGCCCTGCCCCTTGGCACTCAATGATGCTTTTGACAAATGGCGGGCCTGGCGACAGCTGAAAGCGCATACAGCCACTATCCTCCTTCGGTGGTCAAGGCGACCAGCGAGTGAGGATTGGGTGAGACCTGATGAAGCCAGGCCAAGGACGCATTCAGAGCTGGTGTGCCATCGACTCAATCGCCTTGGGGCGCCACCAATAACTGAGTCGGGCCGATTCTCCCACGCCTACGGGTTCACCTATCATGGGTACGCTGACATTCTGCCCATCACGGTGTGCCTCGGCCAGTGCGCGCTCTACGGGTTCGTACCAAGGGTGAAATGCCAGTTCGAAAGTGCTGTTGTGGATCGGGATCATAACCTTGCCTTTCAGATCACGGTGCGCCTGCACACTTTGCTCCGGCATCATATGGATGTTCGGCCAGCCCTGATCATAGGCGCCGGTTTCAATCAGGGTGAGGTCGAAGGGGCCATAGCGTTCACCTATCTGGGAAAAGCCATTAAAGTAGCCGCTGTCACCACTGAAAAAAATACGGCTGTGTTCACCCAGCAGCGCCCAGGAGGCCCAGAGGGTGCTGTTTCTGTCGGTCAGGGTGCGACCAGAAAAGTGCTGAGCTGGCGTCGCCACCAAGGTCACAGGACCTGCCTGGACGCTCTGCCACCAGTCCAGTTCTGTGACCTGCTTTGACGCCACGCCCCACTGGATCAGACGCCGGCCTACCCCCAGAGGTGCATAAAATGCAGTACCTTTTTGCGCCAGGCTCAGGACACTGGCTTTGTCCAGATGGTCATAGTGGTCGTGGGAGAGAATGACGCCTGACAGCTCAGGAAGCGCTTCCAGTGGTATCGGGGCAGGGTGGAAACGTTTGGGGCCGATCCATTGCACCGGCGAGGCGCGCTCGGTAAATACGGGGTCGGTCAGCCAGTACCGGCCCGACAGTCGCAACAACACTGTAGAGTGGCCAAGTCGAACGGCCAGATCGCCGCGTTTACTTTCCAGTTCTGCCAGTTGCAGTGGCTGTATCGGTATCGGGGAAGTCGGGGTTGAATCAATGCGTTTCTCAAACAGAAAGCGATATAGCAGACGTCCCACCTTGTTACCTGCTTTAGCGGCGGCGTTGCTGTTGTGGAAGTGTCCATCCTGGTAATGCTCGGAAGTCCACCGGGCCTCAGGTTGCCGAGTATAGATGAAGAATGTCATGGCGGAGACCCCACAGATCAGCAAGGTGATCAAGGCTTTGGATGGCATTGCTAATTAACCGGCGAAAAGACGCAAAAGTGCAAAGCCAGTATCATTTTCCGTGGCTCGTGAAAAAGCAAATTCTGCATGATAAAAATTGCACACCATTCAGTATTTCACTATGCCCTGCACCTGCACCTGCACCTGCACCTGCACCTGCACCTGCACCTGCACCTGCACCTGCACCTGCACCTGCACCTGCACCTGCACCTGCACCGCGCACGCCGGTGTCATTGTGGCTGCGTGGCTGCACGCTTGCCACTCGAAGAGAACAGCTTGCAGCGCACCTTGCCGCGCACCGGCCTGAGGACACTACCAGAGTCTGTTCCGCTGCACCTGGACAGGCTCGTTATAACCACTGTGGCAGCAAAGCACAAAGCTGCTGGTGGCGCAGATCCTTGGAGTGGTTGCGGTAACAGGGCTACGAGGCTCTGGAATGAATAAGCCAAGCGCAACCGACTGCTGCCTTGAATGGGGACGACTGCATTGGACCGGGCGCCTCAGTGATGGGAAACACACGCGCAGCCTGGAACCAGGCTTCTTGCCTGGATGGGGAACGCGCTCTTTTGTTTGTTGCATCCTGGTGAGCCATCACTCGACATGACTTCCCGATTGCACCGGGCATCCTTTGCTCCAGAGGCAGGTGTCTCAATGGCTAAATCCAGCTGCTTACCCAGAGACATACATCAGTCGAGAGAGATGTCTCTGGGGAGAGAGGCTGAACAAGATAGTTTCCTTTTTTTGTATTGCAAGCTGGAGTTCAAAAATTGCACCTGATGACCGGGTTTTCTCATTTGCTACCAGAGTGCGCGGTGACGCGTCCCTCGTGTCATTTCTTTCAGTGCGCATAGACCCTGAAGGCACTGTGGCTGGAATTTTTGGGACATAATAGTGTCTATATAGTGGGTTTTTATAGTATTTTGGCTACTATTGTGTCTGTTGGTACTTTTCAGGGATGCTCATGACACTTCTCTCTTTGGTCACTGCACCGGACATACAGCAGCAATTTGCAGAGTCTGTTCGCGCCTTGAGGAAAAGTAAAAAACTTTCCCGCAAGGCCCTTGCCGCGATGAGCACGGTGCCTGAGGCTACGATCAAAAAATTTGAAACAACAGGCCAGATATCCCTGCGGCAGTTTTTGTTGCTATGGCAATCGCTCGCAGACCTCAACTCTTTTGCTGAGCTTGCCAGGCAAGCGGAAACCAGATTAAAGCAGTCCCAGCCGCACTCCATTGACGATGTGTTAAGGAGCTGAGCATGAAAACAACCCATGTTCGGCACCTGCAGGTATGGCGTCGCCTCTCGAATGGGGACGAGGTTCTGGTTGGTGAGCTGGCGCAAAATCAACAGGGAACGTTTTTTCAATATGAGGCGTCATACCTTGAGCACCGGCATAGCCTGTCTCCCTTCAGCTTGCCTTTTGACCAGAGCCTGACACTGGCGCCCACAACGCCTCATGCCGGTTTGCACGGCCTGTTTGCAGACTCGCTTCCTGATGGATGGGGAATGCTGCTCATGGACCGGGTTGTTCGGCAGCGCGGCATTATCCCCCACCAGATGACACCAATGGACAGGCTGGCCTATACCGGTCGGCGCGGGACAGGTGCTCTTCACTACACCCCTGCGCAGGAATACGAGGCTGAAGAAAGCCTGACGAAACTGGCGCTGCTCGGGGAGCAGGCAGCGTTGCTCTTTGATGGTCAGACGGATGAAGTACTCAAAGCGCTGGCCAATGCCGGGGGCTCTGGTGGCGCGAGACCCAAAGCCCTGATTTATTTCGATCCAGAGCAGCCTGAGCAGGTGTGCACCACCGAGGGTAAAGCCGGGAATCAGGCCTGGTTGATAAAGTTCACGTCTTCAAGTCTTGATCTGGGGCATGATGAAGGGCTCTGTGAGGCGGCTTGGCTGCGTATGGCCAGACAGTGCGGTATTGATGTACCAGAACATAGGCTTTTCCCTCAGGACAGCGGCCGAAACTGGCTGGCCGTCAAGCGCTTTGACTGCGCTGATGGTGTATCAGGAGGGCGTTATCACATGCAGACACTCTGTGCTTTGCTCGATGCTGATTTTCGTCAGCCCTCAATGGACTATGAAGACCTCATCAAAGCCAGTCAGGTGCTTTGCCAGAATCCTGCAGTGGGCCGGGTTCAGTTTTTGCGGGCAATGTTCAACCTGTTTTGCGTCAATCAGGATGATCATACGAAAAATTGGTCATTTCTTATGTCGGATCAAGGTCACTGGCAACCGTCGCCTATGTATGACGTGACTTTTAGTCCAGCCCCCTACAATCAGCACGCTATGTCTTATGGAGGCTATGGTTCCAGCCCACCGTTGAAAACGGTTCAGAAGCTGGCTTCTTGTGCCAATTACAGTTCATGGAGAGAAGCGCAAAAAGATCTGCAGCAGATATGTGATGCCCTGGCTGGCTGGTCAGCCCTTGGCAAAGAGCTGGGTGTGTTGCCAGAGCGGATTAAAGAGATGAACTCCCAACTCAATAGGGTTTATCTGGAGAATAAAGGGTTGCTGTAGTTTGAGGTTCCCTCTGCGTCCGGACAATGGGTGCCGTCTTTTGATGACGGGCTTTCAAGACCGGGAGGCATTGAAAGAGGCTGCAATGGGTGTAGATGCATTTGTCAGACGGGCATGTTCAGACATTCAGCAGGTGAGAGTTGTCGTTTATTTCTGTCGTGACACTCTCGTCTTACAGGGAATCAAGGGAGGTGCTTTTGCTATTGTCTTCCGTTTTCAGAGTCGGGGGAGCCTTGAAGTCAGACCTCAGGCTCCTGTGAGGGTCTTTTGTGGGCGTGCAGAAAACCCGTTGGTGGTCGCAAAAGCTTGCGCTGGCCAAGGTTATGTCAGGGCGATATCTTGTGAGACATTTGGTGTAGCAGGAGAAAATGCCAAGGGGCAGCGTCCAGCATTCGTGTGCCCTGAAGGAGTCCCCCGCCTTGCTCTTCATGAGTGACCAGGAGAGCCAGCCCGGCCGATGGCTCGGTGGGCTATGGTCTCCAGTCATCCTGCTCATGTTTTGCTCAGCGGGGCATTCAGGAGAGAAGTCGTTTTCATCAGACACTGAAAGCCGATGGCTGTGGCTCAATGTCCTTCTTTGACATTCTCTCCAGTTACGGACGAGACTGACCGCCTGCGTGATCAGGCAATGCTCGCCCGGCTCCTGGCGGACTTGTAGGTCCTGCGCACGCTGTCCCCATCTACGGATTCCAGACTGACGGGAAAACCCCACAGCTTTTCGACATGTCCCATGATCTCTTCCGCACTGGCTGCGTCCAGCGGACGGCCGTTGTGGACGTAGTGGCGCAATATCATGGACCGGTCGCCACGTATGTCGACTTTGTACACCTGGATATTGGGCTCCAGATTACCGAGATTGTACTGATCAGCCAGATGGGATCTCAGGACACTGAAACATTCCTCATTGTGTATGGCGCTTACCTCAAGCCATGGACTGTTGTTTTCGGAGGCTATGGTAAACAGACGCATGTCGCGCATCACCTTGGGCGACAGGTACTGGAGTATGAAGCTTTCATCCTTGAAATTGCGCATGGCATAGTCCAGCACCGACTGCCATTCACCACTGCCGGCAAAGTCAGGAAACCACTGGCGGTCCTCGGGCGTAGGCTCAAGGCAGATACGCTTCATGTCGGTGAAGATATTGTATCCAAGCGTGTACGGGTTGATTCCTGAGTAGCGCGGATCGTCAAATCCGGGCTGAAATACAACGTTGGTGTGTGACTTGAAAAACTCCAGCAAGGACCCATCCGTTATTTTTCCCCGACTATGGAGGCTGTTCATCAGGGTGTAATGCCAGAAAGTCGCCCAGCCCTCATTCATCACCTTGGTCTGCTTCTGGGGATAAAAGTACTGGGCCAGCTTGCGCACTATGCGTATCAGCTCACGCTGCCAGGTTTCCAGTAGAGGGGCGTGCTTCTCGATGAAATAAAGAATGTTTTCTTCAGGTTCAGCGGGAAATCTTGGCAGTTTGTTGTCAGACTCCTGACGTGCAGGTTGTGGAATGGTGCTCCAGAGTGCGTTGAGGGTCCGCTGGACGTACTCTTCCCGGCTCTTCTGACGACTCTTTTCCTCCTCGGCCGACAGGGGCTTGGGGCGTTTGTACCGATTTACCCCCTGACTCTGCAAGGCATGGGCGGCATCCATGATTTCTTCGACTGCATCTATGCCATATTTCTCCTCACAGTGGGCGATATAGTTTTTGGCGAACATCAGGTAGTCGATGATGGAGTCGGCGTCTGTCCATGTGCGGAACAGATAGTTTCCCTTGAAAAAAGAGTTGTGCCCATAGCAAGCGTGCGCAATGACCAGCGTTTGCATGGTCATGGAATTTTCTTCCATCAAGTAGGAAATGCAGGGATTGGAGTTGATGACTATCTCGTAGGCCAATCCCATATGGCCGCGCTGGTAGCTGTTCTGGCTGGACAGAAAATGCTTGCCGAATGACCAATGGTTATACATCAGTGGCATGCCAACTGAGGCATAGGCATCCAGCATTTGCTCTGAGTTGATCACTTCTATCTGGTTAGGCCATGTATCCAGGCCGAATTCCCGGGCAAGAAGTGAAATCTCATGGTCTATTTCTTCGACCAGCCGGAAGCTCCACTCGGAGTCAGTAAAGACAGGTTGAGTCATGCCACCGCTTCCTTTTTCTCAAAAAGCTCACGAAAAGTCGGAAAGATATCATCCGGAGAGCGGATATGCGCCATGGCAAAAGAATCAGGCCAGGCTTTGGCCAGCTCGGCGTATTCGTGCCAGAGATTCTGGTGCTGACGGTCGGTAATTTCCACGTAGGAAAAGTAGGAAACCGAGTCCATCAGCTGCCGCGAGATAATGTGTGAGCACTTGGACGAATCAGATTCCCAGTTGTCGCCGTCCGAGGCTTGAGCCACATATATGTTGTACTCCTTGGGGGAGTAGCGTTTCTCGATAATATCCCGGGTCAGGTTAAGGGCAGAAGAAACCACAGTGCCACCCGTTTCGCGCGAATAGAAAAAGTCATTTTCATCGCACTCACGGGCTTCAGCATGATGGCGAATGAACACGATTTCGACCTTCTTGTAGTTGCGCTGCAAAAACATGTACAACAGGAAGAAAAAGCGCTTGGCCATGTCCTTTATGGTGCGTGTCATGGAGCCGGAGACATCCATGATGCAGAACATGACTGCCTTGTTCGACGGCTGAGGAACCTTCACCATGTTGTTGAACTTGAGGTCAAAGTCGTCTATGAACGGGAGCCTTTTGATTTTGCCGTTCAGGTCGCGTATCCGTTCTTTTATCTCAGCCATGCGACTGGTGTCGGCGTCCTCCTGGCTGACTTCCATGGCCCGCAACTCACGTTTGAGCGCACGTATCTCCCTGCGCTCCTTGCCGGACAAGGCAATGCGCCGGGCGTGGGCACTGCGCAGGGAGCGGACAATGTTGAGCCGGTCAGGCGAGCCTGCACTGGTAAACCCGCCACGCCGGAAGAAAAACTCCATGGCATCGTTACGCTCCTTGCTGACCATATTGGGAAGCGCCAGGTCATCAAAAAGGTATTTGAGAAACTCGTCCCGGTTGATCTGGAAAACGAATTCATCAACGCCAGAGCCACTGTCGCTGGCCTGTCCATCACCGGAACCTTCTCCCTGGCCTTTACCACGCGGCTTGAGAAAACGGTCGCCGGTGACAAATTCCTTGTTGCCCGGATGGGTTTGCTGATGGTTGCCGCCTTCTCCATGGTGAAAGAACGGCTCCGACAAGCTTTTACGAGAAATGGAAATCTTCTCGCCGCTGGATGTGTCTGTGATGCTGCGGCTGTTGACCGCACTGTTGACAGCCTTGCGGATTTGCTGACGATAGCGGCGCATAAAGCGCTCGCGATTCACCGTACTCTTGCCTTTGCTGTTACGACGGCGATCTATGATGATACTGCCCATGCACCCCTCTTCGATATGTGGAATCCCTCGGGCTTGAGGTACCGGGTCCGGGCAGCTTGCGCTGCCTGGATCCCGGCGGTGTCACTGCAAGGTTTACTGTGACTTGCGAACCCGTATGTACCACTCGCACAGAAGTCGTACCTGCTTTTCGGTGTAACCATGCTTCATCATGCGTGACACAAAGTCGTGGTGCTTTTTCTTCTCTTCCTGACTCGATTTTGTGTTGAAGCTGATGACGGGCAGAAGGTCTTCCGTATTTGAAAACATTTTCTTTTCAATGACGGAGCGCATCTTCTCGTAGCTGAGCCAGCTGGGGTTCTTCCCTTCGTTACTGGCCCGGGCCCGCAGCACGAAGTTGACGACTTCGTTACGGAAATCCTTGGGGTTGGCGATGCCGGCTGACTTTTCGATTTTCTCCAGCTCATCGTTGAGCGCGGAACGATCGAGAATATGGCCGGTATCAGGGTCGCGGAATTCCTGATCCTGAATCCAGAAGTCAGCGTAGGTAATATAACGGTCAAAGATGTTCTGGCCGTACTCGGAGTAGGACTCCAGGTAAGCTGTCTGAATTTCCTTGCCGAGAAATTCTACGTACTTGGGCGCCAGGTATTCCTTGATGTGGCGCATGTGACGATCGTGTACTTCCTGCGGAAATTGCTGTTGCTCGATCTCACGTTCCAGGACATAGAGCAGATGCACAGGGTTGGCTGCGACTTCGGCCGGATCAAAGTTGAACACCTTGGACAGAATTTTGAAGGCAAAACGTGTCGACAGGCCTTCCATTCCCTCGTCCACGCCGGCGGAATCCCTGTATTCCTGAAGGGAACGGGCGTTGGGATCCGTATCCTTGAGGTTCTCGCCGTCATAGATACGCATCTTGGAGTAGGTGTTGGAGTTCTCGGGCTCCTTGATACGTGACAGGGACGTAAACTGGGCCAGCATTCTCAGGGTGTCAGGAGCGCAGGGCGAGTCTTTCAGTGAGCTGTTTTCAAGCAGCTTCTCGTAAATGCGCACTTCTTCACTGACCCGGGTGCAGTAAGGCACCTTGACGATGTTGACCCGGTCGATGAAAGCCTCATTGGTCTTGTTGTTACGGAAAGTCTGCCACTCGGACTCGTTGGAGTGGGCCAGCAGAACCCCTTCGAAAGGAATAGCACCCAAGCCTTCTGTGCCGTTGTAGTTCCCTTCCTGCGTGGCGGTCAACAGGGGGTGGAGAACCTTGATGGGGGCCTTGAACATCTCGACAAACTCCATGATGCCCTGGTTGGCACGACACAGAGCACCGGAAAAGCTGTAGGCGTCCGGATCGTCCTGGGAATACTCTTCCAGCTGACGTATGTCCACCTTGCCAACCAGGCTGGAAATATCCTGGTTGTTTTCGTCGCCTGGTTCTGTCTTGGCGACAGCGACCTGATTAAGCACGCTGGGGTACAACTTGACGACTTTGAACTTCGAGATGTCACCGCCATATTCATGCAGGCGCTTGACGGCCCAGGGGGACATGATGTGGCCCAGGTAGCGGCGCGGGATACCGTACTCTTCCGACAGGATGGCGCCGTCTTCACTGTCATCGAACAGCCCGAGTGGTGATTCAAATACCGGCGAGCCTTTGATGGCGTAGAAGGGAACTTGCTGCATCAGTTGCTTGAGGCGCTCAGCCAGAGAGGACTTTCCGCCGCCGACAGGCCCCAGAAGATAGAGAATTTGTTTCTTTTCTTCCAGGCCCTGCGCGGCGTGCCGGAAGTAGGAAACTATTTGCTCTATGGCTTCTTCCATGCCGTAGAAGGCATTGAAAGCGGGGTAACGCTTGATGACTTTGTTGGAAAAAATGCGGCTGAGCCGGGGATCTCTGGAGGTATCAACGACCTCGGCTTCTCCTATAGCCGTGAGCATACGCTCAGCTGCATTGGCATAGGCTCCGGGATCTTCACGACAGAGACTCAAATAGTCCTGCAGACTCATCTCTTCGTGTTGGGTAGAGTCGTAGCGGTTCTGATAGTGCTGGAACAGCGACATTATGTTGGCCTTTTTGTGCTGGTTGTTACTCTGCCGTATTTTTCAGCGAGTCACTCCATTTTCCGTAGCGGGGATTTATACCCGATCCGTCCCGGGCCTACTATGCCTTGTCGTCAATAAAATTAACAGAGCTGAAAAGGCAGCTTTTTATTCCAGAAAGGTTGTGCCGCAGCCCAGGGGTGGGGTGAGAGAGTCGGGAGGAGGCAAGGGTGTCTGACAAGATGGTAGTGGTCGTCAGTAGAACCAGTCGGCCGTTTCTGGCCAAAGTGTACGCAGCCGCATCCAGCGACGCTGAGCTGAACCAGACTGGCAAGAACCGGCAAGAATAGTGCCCGGAATGTACACGGACGCATCTACCGACCATCGGTAGATGCATGGTGGATCTTGCTCAGGAACGCTGTGCCGGGTTGTTCAGGGCGTTGTTGAGTCGTTCAAGCATGGATCCCACCTGCTTCTGGGTTTGACTGGTTGCGTGTTTGAGTTTTTTATCACTCTGGAGCATGCCGTGCGACATGTTCAAAGCGGCCATGACAGCTATGCGCTCGTTGCCAATGATTTTTCCTGAGCCGCGAATTTGTCGCATGCAGTCGTCCAGGTGGCGTGCGGCCTCCATGAGTGCTTCCTGCTCGCCCTGTGCACAGTGGACGAGGTACTCCTTATCGAGAATACTGACTGTAATCGTCAGTCTTTCCGATTGTGTCGTCATGATATCCATAACTCATCACTCCGGATCCGGGTCGGTAAGTACAGCCCGCCCTCAGCTGCAGCTACACTCTGTCCTTAAACTATATCCAGACTTCTGGGGGGCAGACAACCGCGCACTGATGCATGCCTCAAGAGGCGGGGCATCCGGGCGAACTCTTTTGGAGCTCTCACAGGATTCGTGTAGAACTCTCGTAGAATGCAGAGCTCTTGACAGAATTCCTGATTGAACGCCTGATAGAACTCCTGATAGAACTCTTGTAGATGGACAAGTCCCGTACGCAGTAATATACACGTTCGGCTGTCCCTGAGGGCAGTGGCTCCCCTGTTTTCGCCAGTGTTCAAAAATAATGCTGGCACCAGGATATATTGACGTGTAGTTCGTCTGGTGGCTACCACAACAGGTTTTCCTCTCGCGTATGAAAATGCAAACAGATCGTGATGTGTACAGGCGTCGTCGTCAGAATATCCTGAAGGCACTGGTGAAGCATGCGCACAAAAGAAGTGTACTGATACTCTGTGCGGCCACCGAAAAGGTACGTAATGGAGACTGTGAGTACCCTTACCGCCAGGACAGTGACTTCTGGTATCTGACCGGCTTTCATGAGCCCGATGCAGTGCTGGTCCTCATTCCGGGCCGCACGGAAGGCCAGTCACTTCTCTTTTGTCGCCAGCGGGACAAAGAAAGGGAGTTATGGGATGGTCACCGGGCAGGCCCCCAGGGCGCCGTAGACGACTACGGTTTTGACCAGGCCTTTGCAATGGAACAACTTGAGACGCTGATGCCAGGCCTTCTGCGTGGGTGTGAGGCTCTCTACTACAGACCTGGCAGCAGGACGCGTTTCGATATGCAGATGTGGCGCTGGCTGCGTGAAGCGCAGCAGCAACAGCGCAAGGGCATGGCTCCCCTTCCCCGGATTGAAGACCGGGACAGTTTCCTGCACCAATACCGTATGATCAAATCAGAAGAAGAGCTGCATATCATGCGAGCGGCCGCCGACATAAGCGCACGGGGCCATGTCCGCGCCATGCGTGAGTGCAGTCCGGGGCGTATGGAGTATCAGCTGGAAGCTTCTATTCTTCATGAATTTGCCCTGCATGGTGCCCGCCATCCTGCGTATAACTCCATAGTGGGCGGCGGAGAAAATGCCTGTGTTCTTCACTACACCGAAAACAAGGATCAGCTCAAGGATGGAGATCTTGTGCTGATAGATGCGGGCTGTGAGCTGGATCACTATGCAGCGGATATCACCAGGACCTTCCCTGTGAATGGACGTTTCACCAAAAACCAGCGAGCACTCTATGAGGTGGTCCTCGAGGCGCAGCAAGCAGCGATTGCTTGTATAGCACCAGGCTTGCCTTGGGACGGGTTTCACAAGGCGGCCGTGCAATCCCTGGTCGAGGGGCTGCTGCGGCTGGGCTTGTTGAAAGGTAAGCCTGATCAGATCATTGAGGAAAAACTCTACAGGCAGTTCTATATGCATGGCACCGGCCATTGGTTGGGGCTTGATGTTCATGATGTTGGTGTCAATTGGGGTGACGAGTCCCCCCTGTTGTTCGAGCCTGGCATGACGTTGACTGTTGAGCCGGGCATTTACATAGCTTCCAGCAACAAGGATGTTGACAGCTGTTGGCATGGCATGGGTATCAGAATAGAGGACGATGTTCTTGTGACTCAGGGCGGCTGCGAAGTGATGACCAAGGCTGCGCCCAAGACCGTAGAGGAAATTGAAGCGGTGATGGCTGAAGGTTCTCCCTGAGACGCATTACAGCCACAAGGCAGTGTATCCGGCTGTGTGGGCTGGCAAAAACATAGAGGCGTTGTGTGACAAGGAGGCTGACGACTGAGCGGCTGTCTTTGTGATGCAGTTCCAACAGGCTGGGGCAGCAAAGAGGCTACAAGGTTTCTGTTGGGTAAGCGGTGGCTTTTACCCTGGATCTGCCGGTCTGGTCCTGATCGCAGACGCGTAGGCTGGCCATAGGTCTGGTGGGCCAGAGCTTGGGTCCGGCGCGTTAAGGTGCTCTGCCCGGGAGTGCTGATCCGGAGCCGGATTCCCGTTCAACGCCCACAGCCACCAGGACTGTGTCTTGCCCGGACCGGGATGGGCGCGGGGGGGCAAAGTCCCTTGGTAAAGCGGCACGAAGGGACGGGAGATCTTCCCCAAAGGCTTGTCTCCAGCTTGATCCCCCATGCACAGACAGCTTGGCCCAGTGGAATAAAACTTGATTTTTACTATAAAGGGTTGCCTCCTGCATGGAGGCGGTGCCTGATCGCTCTTTCGGTTTCAAAGTGACCCGCTCTCGTATTCGAATCCGGGTGCTCTATGCTCTGACGTCTGAACAGGAAGTGTCCTGTCCTGTACGGTGGGGGGGGACATGAGTTTTTTATCTTTGGTCAGCCAATTCAAAAGAATCTTTCGTCGATTGAATGTTGACATGATCAAAAACTTTTCGGAGGAAGAGCGCCTCCTGCGTATGTGCAAAAAACAAAAAATGCTCTACCGAAAGTTGTACAGTGTTCTGATTGAGATCGAAGGTCGGCGGGGCCACATCTGTATGACATCAGACGCTGAAACCGAAGGCGAGGACCGGCAGCAAGACTCCGCAGAACAAGCCTCCAGCTGTGTATTGCGCTACCAGGTGGAGGCCATGCTGACAGCCCTTGGGGATGACAGCCAGGCCCGCAAGGTCTTATGGCAAGACTATTGCCGTGAGTTTCTTGAGCTTCCTTTTTCCGACGAGTTGAGTCGTAGACTTGATGCCGTTCGTCTTGCGATTGACCGCCTGGAAACCACGAAAAAACGCTGCATGGAGGAGGCTTCTTCCCGTCTTCCTCTGGTTCAGGATGTGGCCGCCTTTGAGCTCATGCAGAAAAGACAACATCAGCAAGAGCTCTCGGAACAAAGCGACACAGAGAAAGAGCAGCCCATCAAGTTTACTATTTCCAAGCGCAGGTGAGGCCGTGGCTCCCACCCCGGAGCCTGGCCTCAGACGGACAGCAGTGCCTCTTGTTTGCGCAGCGCATGCTGGTGCATCGTTTTTTCCAGAAAGCGGCCGGTGTGGGACTCGGAGACTGTGGTTATGTGTTCTGGTGTGCCTGCCGCCAGTATACGACCGCCTCCTACGCCGCCTTCTGGCCCCAGATCGACGACCCAGTCAGCCGTCTTGATGACGTCCAGGTTGTGCTCTATGACCAGAACCGTGTTTCCCCGGTCCCGCAGGCGGTGCAGAACACCAAGCAGAAGTCGTATATCTTCAAAGTGTAAACCTGTCGTAGGTTCATCCAGTATGTACAAAGTGTTTCCGGTGTCCTTGCGCGACAACTCCCGCGACAGCTTTACCCGCTGCGCTTCACCTCCAGAGAGGGTCGTTGCATTCTGTCCCAGGCAGATATAGGACAAGCCGACATCCATCAGAGTGGACAGTTTGCGTTTGATGGCGGGAATGGCGTCAAAAAAGGTGAGAGCCTCCTCGACAGTCATCTCCAGGACCTCGTGGATGTTTTTCCCTTTGTATTTGATTTCCAGGGTTTCACGGTTGTAGCGCTTGCCCTTGCAAACGTCACAGGCGACATGAATGTCGGGCAGGAAATGCATTTCCACCCTGACCACACCATCTCCTTTGCAGGCCTCGCAGCGCCCTCCGCGCATATTGAAGCTGAAGCGTCCGGGGGTGTAGCCACGGGAACGGGCTTCAGGTGTTCCAGCAAAGAGTTCCCGCACGGGAGTGAAAATTCCTGTGTAGGTTGCCGGATTCGAACGTGGCGTGCGCCCTATCGGGCTCTGGTCTATATCCACACATTTATCAAGGTGTTCCAGACCTTCCACGGCGTTCCAGGAGACATCGGACGCTGGGCGTGCGCCATTGAGTTCATGTGCCAACAAGGGATAAAGCGTGGCGTTCACCAAAGTGGACTTGCCAGAACCTGACACGCCTGTTACGCAGGTAAAGAGTCCCAGCGGCAGCTCCAGATCGATGTTTCTGAGGTTGTTGGCGCAGCAGCCTTTGAGCAACAGCATGCGGTCGCTGTCTGTCGGCATACGCTGGTCCGGCAAAGGGATGCAGCGTTCGCCGGACAGGTAATTGCCCGTGAGGGAGCCCGGGGTGGCTGCCACCTGTTCCGGTGTCCCCTGGGCTACTATCTGCCCCCCATGAACGCCGGCCCCCGGTCCCACATCGATAACATGGTCTGCCGCGCGTATGGCATCCTCATCATGCTCGACGACAATAACTGTGTTTCCGATATTCCTGAGCTGGGTCAGCGTGGCCAGCAAACGGTCATTGTCTCTTTGGTGCAGCCCGATAGACGGCTCATCCAGAATGTACATCACCCCCACCAGGCCGGCTCCGATCTGACTGGCAAGGCGAATACGCTGGGACTCGCCACCTGACAGGGTGTTGGCACTGCGATCCAGGGTCAAATAGCCCAGTCCGACATTGTCCAGAAACGTCAGGCGGCTCATGACTTCCCTGATAATGCTGCTGGCAATGGCTTGCTTCTGCCCCGTCAAGGCCAGGGTATCTACACGACGCAGACTTTCGGCGACGGACAAGCTGGTCAGGCTCGGCAAAGACATGTCATCAACAAGAACGGCGCGGGCGGCTTCTTTCAACCGGGTGCCTTTGCATTCAGGGCAGGCGCGTGTGGCCATGTACTTGGCCAGCTCTTCTCGCACAGCCATGGAATCTGTTGTTTTGTAGCGGCGCTCACAGTTGGGAATCACGCCCTCGAAAACATGACTTTTCTGGTGGAGGTGGCCCCGGTCATTTGAGTAATGAAAAGCTATTCGGGTTTTTCCCGAGCCATACAGGATAATTTGTTGGTGTTCGGCTGACAGCTCTTCAAAGGGGGCATCCATGGAGAAGTCGTAATGCTGGGCAACCGCCTTGAGCATCTGGAAAAAATAAGGACGACGGTTGTCCCAGCCGGATATGGCACCTGTCGCCAGACTGCGTTCCTCGTCGGGGACGATCCTTGCCGGATCAAAAAACTGGTTCACACCCAGCCCGTCACAACCCGGGCAGGCGCCGGCGGGATTGTTGAAGGAAAACAGGCGCGGCTCCAGCTCTTGCAGGCTGTAGCCGCATTCGGGGCAAGAGTAGCGAGACGACAGCAGTATATCTTCAGGAACTGCATCAACATATTCTTCCATTGGACTGATGCTGGCGAGTCCTCCGGTCAGGTTCAGGGCCGTTTCCAGTGACTCCGCCAGGCGGATGGACAAGCCCTCACGTATTTTTACGCGATCAACCACGACCTCTACGGTGTGTTTCTTGTTTTTATGCAACGCTGGCAGTGAGTCCAGCGTTGTCACCTGACCATCAATGCGGGCGCGAACGAAGCCCTGGCGTTTCAGGTCTTCAAGAGCATTGACATGTTCGCCCTTTTTGGTGCGGATCACCGGCGCCAGTATCATAATCGCCGTGCCTTCTGGCAGGTCCATGACGCGGTCTGTCATCTGACTGACTGTCATGGCCGTCAGTGGGTGCTTGTGTTGCGGACAAAACGGTGTTCCAGCCCGCGCAAAAAGAAGACGCAGGTAGTCATAGATTTCAGTCACTGTTCCTACAGTGGACCTCGGGTTATGACTGGTTGATTTCTGTTCAATGGAAATGGCAGGAGACAGGCCGGCAATACTGTCGATGTCAGGTTTTTCCATCACCGAGAGGAACTGTCGGGCGTAGGATGACAGTGATTCCACATAGCGGCGTTGGCCTTCTGCGTACAGGGTGTCAAAAGCCAGTGAGGATTTCCCGGAACCAGACAGGCCCGTAATGACTGTCAGTTTGTTGCGCGGAATATCCAGATCGATATTCTTTAAATTATGAGTGCGGGCACCCTTGAGATGAATACAACCACCGGAATTCACTGAACAGCCTTTGTCTTACAATTGGGGGCCGCCATTGTATAGCAGCCCAGGCGAGGAATCATCCACAACAAAGGTCACCCTGGCGCAGGGCTGTGGGGAGGGCTCGCAACAAGGTGGTAGAGCTAGCTCAACTTCAAAACGCCCAGATCCTTGCGTCCGTCAAAAAAAACAGACCTGTATACCAGCAGGTCTGCGGCAGGGCAGCGCACCATGTAAAGCAGCATGTCGCCCATATGGGGAAACTGTGACTGTACCTGGACACCTCCTCTACGCAGTTCGCTGTAGTTTTTTACGGCATACTCGGCTATTCCGTGCCGCACATCGACCCGGCAGGGAACCAGGTCAAAACACACCATCAATCCGGGTGTGCCGCCGCCTGAATTTTTGGGTTTCCATGCTTGCACCAGATGGATGGATCCCAGTGGTGAGAAGCGCCACTGTGTGCGTATGGCGTAATCACCCACCACAGTGTGCGACAGATAGCGCCCGTGCAAGGGAACATCTGTGCTGAGTAAAATCAGCAGGGGTACCACCGCCTTCGAGGCCAGCGCCAGTACCAGCATGGTCGCCAGCCCCACAGCAAGGGACACTATGCCTGGCGCAGAGCCTGCGCCCAAGTGTTTCATGGAGAACAAACCATAATCTCCTTCTTCAAGACGCAGGTGATGGCTTGGTCGGCAGCATAATGATCAAATTCTGTGGAGCGCTCCCCCTCGAGAAGACGCTGCTCATCGGCTCTGCCATTACCCAGCAAAAAAATAATTTGATCGTCGTTTATATTGCATTTGATCATTGCCGTGTTTATGGAAAAAAGAACGCATGCCAGCAGTAAAATAAAAGCCACGGACAGTGCTATCCGCAGCGGGAGCGAAAAAGGGTCCGGCCGGACGGCCGATCCGAAGGCCGAGCTGCCTTTCGCAGGTGGGAGGCCCGTCTCCACCTGGGTGGCGTCAACCTCTTCGACATCTGCTATGAGGACGTAGCCTTCCCCCCTGACAGTCCTTATGAAACGTGACTCTGTCGTTGAATCGCCAAAGCATTTCCTCAGCTTGCTGATCGCTGTATTGACGCTGCCATTGTCAACGACAACATGCTTTTGTCCCCACAGGGTATTGAGGATTTCTTCTTTGGTGACAAGCTGTTGTCTTCTCTCCAGCAAAAGCTCCAGCAGCTTGTGCTCATTTTCCGAAATTCTGATCACAACGCCATTTATAAGGAGACAGGACCTGTCCGGGTGGTAAAGATAGTCACCAATTTTAAGCGGGGTGGAATTCACAGAGTCACTCCGGCTCGCAGTACGAACAAACCCGCCCGGTACCGGTGACCGGCAGTCGTGCGGCTGAACTGCCGGCCTGCCAGGAGGCCATCATCAAACACTGGGCCTGTGCTCCTGCGCGGTCCCACGACAATAGACGCATGGATAAGGCGTTTTTTTTCAGGTCCGGCGGGATTGCAAAAGCACTTGAAATTTTTGTGTCGTCTACATCCAGTCGAGTTTTTGCCTGACAAGACCTCAAGCAAGTGCCGAAACACCAAGCCTTTTTGAGCAAGATAGTTGAACTAACACGACATGTGATTAAAAAATTGCAGGTCATCAAAAAACGGCAATACATTTGCGGGAGTATCGGGATCGCCGGGGTGGGTTGTGGTTCCAGCGACCTGGAGGGGCTGAGCGGCACGCAGCACCCGTTGCCATCCTGGTTGTAACAACAAGTCGTCTGTAGTCTGCTGTGATTTTGGTGCTCTTGCCTGGCAAAGGGTTGGGCCACAGGTTCGTGTACCCTGATTTTCGCTATTTGTTTGAAGTTCTGATAGTTACCAGGGTGCCCGCGTTACGATACGTGCTGTACGTGCTGTACGTGCTGTACGTGCTGTACGTGCTGTACGTGCTGTACGTGCTGTACGTGCTGTACGTGCTGTACGTTGCGGTGTACGTTGCTGTACGTTGCGGTGTACGTTGCTGTAGAAGGGTGGGTTGTATACAATCCTGCTCGTTGTTTTTTTGCGTGCGGTTTTTTTCTTGGCTCGGGTGGGGATGGTTTCGTCAACTCGGGGCGGGAGATGGTTCTGCCTTTGAAGAGTATGCAGCCTGACTCAGGGTACAAAACACTATGAGGAACAGTAAGTGGCAAGCGTTACTGCTGTCGGCAAGTCTTTTGCTTGTGTGTACAGCGTTTCAGCACGTGGCAGCTGCACAAACGGTTTCTGATGAAGAGCGTGGAGAGATAGAGACACGTATAGCTCCGGTGGGGCGGGTGTGTCTTGAGGGGGAGCCCTGTGCCACAGCGCCTCCCCCGGTCGTCGCGCGAGGTCCGCGTTCCGGCGAGACGATATATGGCAAGCACTGTATAGCCTGTCACAAGGCGGGCCTGTTGGGGGCTCCCAAAAAGGGGGATGCTGCGGCTTGGCAGCAACGCGAAAAAGACAGGGGCGGCTTCGCGCAGCTGCTGGCTCACGCTCTCAGCGGTTTTAATAACATGCCAGTGAAAGGCACATGCGCCAATTGCACTGACGATGAGATCAGCACGGCCATCGAGTATATGAGTGGTCTTAGTCCGTGAGAACAAGCATTCGGGTCCAGAGCCTGGGTGCTTGTGGCTTTGAGAAAGATGTCCTTGGGCCCGTCTCTTGTCGAGGATTCTTTCCCTTCCGGTCCGCTTTCACCATTTTCAGTGGCAGATGGCGCGGTGTTGGTTCCTGATTCTGTATTGTCTTCTTGCGGATATCTGCACGCCAGTAAAAAAGGGGAGGGTGGATGTCCGCAAACGGCAGGCAACGGTCATTTTTCTGGTGGTTGTGGATGTGGCGATACAAGTCGGTGAGGACCGCTTGATAACTTGTTCTCGTCCCCCGATGATCACCTACTATCTCCGCTATTTCCCTATCTCTCCGCTATCTGACTCTCTTCCTATTTCCAGTAAAGGCCGGCCTTGCTGTTAGCGACCCTGTTTTCCTGAAGATCACAATCACAGGAAAAATGCAGCGGAGAGCATTCAAAATACGCAGCATTTTGTGACAGGAAAAGCATTCCGGGATTGCGCGATGGCAGGGCGTTTCTCCAAAGCATGTCCGATCTGATCTGTGACTGCCTTGCAACAGAGGTTATGCATATACCAGGACCGGTGGAAAGGCTGAATCTGTGTTGTCAACAGCCAACCTGCGGTCTGATGATGACTTGACTGTCGTTCGATCTGGAAGACAGGCATCTGTGTGCATTTCTGTCGTCCGGATCCAGTCTGAAAGCTTGGCAGTCTTTGATTATCGGTATCCAGGCAGTATCCATGCGTCTATCAACCGCGAATTTGTAAAGCCCGCAGAAGAAGGGCCAGCAGGGTGCGGCCACACCATCACTGCTGATAGTGCTGCCGTTGAAACGGGCAGGTTACAGGCTTGCGGCTAGTGTCGTCAGGGTGGCAGAGAGAGCCTGGAATCATTTCGCCGCAAATATGGACACTTGTTTTCGTCAAAAGCGCGTGATGAGAAAAGAGGCCAGAGCCTGCTCCTGTGCACATAGAATGGCCAGAGCCCATCTGACGATCTGTCTGTGTGAGGACGTGGGGCCATCCGGGGCTGTCCTTGGGGATAACTTGTGAACCTTTTGGACAAGTGGGTCCGGGGCCAGCCGAAACAAGGCATTGTGTCAGTGCAGGCGAGAGACGGGCAGGTTGGGGCAAGGCGCAATAAAAGCAATGCTGAAGCTGAACTGAAGCTGAAGAAGGGTTGTGCGGCGGTGAGGAATGCTCTGGCTCAACAACGAGAACGCCTTACGGTTGTGGGCAAAATAACAGAGCCGGAGAGTCCGCTTGCAGGCTGGCGATGGGGCTGAGGGTGAGAAGAGCTGACGCCATTGCGGGGGAAAGGAACGCGTTCAAGGAGTCAGCTCGGCAGCGTTCTCTCTGGCCTGCGTCGGCTGCCGGTGCCGCAGCTCAGGCCGACGGCGGTGGCACCCCAGTCCCGCGTCAGCAGGACCGGTGTGCCGGGATTGGCATCAGAGCGCAAGCAGTATCTTGCCGAGCATCAGGGCTGTGACTGTACCCAGTGCTGACCCGAGTATGCCCATCAGCAAGCCCGAGGGAATCAGTGCACTGTTGTAGATGCCTGCCAGGATGGGCGCCGATACACTGCCGCCAATATTGGCTTGAGAGGCTATGCCGCAGATATAGAGGTCCAGCTTGAAGATTCTTGCTGCGAGCAACAGAACCAGCAGATGAAAGAGAAGAATCAAAAAGCCGGCGCATATGTAAGCAGACGCCTCGCCCAAATCTATGGAAGAGAAGTCACTGACACTGGCAATCAAGCCAACGATGACATAAAGAAGAACGCCTCCCATGTGATCGCTTCCCTTGATGCGACGCAGGGGCGTCATGCTGCCAAGGATGCCAGCCACTGTCGCCAGTATGACCACCCATGAGTTACCGCTGAAAAAAACGCGTACCCCGGAGAGGAAGTCGTCTTCTGTCAGGTTTCCAGGATTAACCACCTGGGTTCCCAGGGCGATCATGATGCCAGAGACGCCGAGCCCCAGACCTATGATTGCCATAAGGTCCATAAACTGCGGCTCACGTGGGTTTTCCTCTTCGAGATTCTTCAAGTTGATCGACTCGATCATCGCGTCAATTTTGCGGCTGTCTGCTCCTGAAAAACGATTGAAAAGCCCACGGTGAGGGGCCAGTGATATCATCATGAGCAGCCAGAATGATGCGCAGACTCCGTCCATCAGGAAGGCGTAGAGCAAAGCTGGATCATTATCCCCAACATTGAGACCCTGCTGTACAGCGGGCATGTTTGTTGAGCCGCCAATCCATGACGAAGACAGTATGGAAAAGGTTTCCCATGCGCTGCTTTCCAGCTGATTTTTGTACAGTATGTATACCAGAATAAAGCCGGTCAGAATGCTGCAGGATACCAGGGCAAAGGTCCCCAGCAAGCGTGGCCCCAGCTTGATCAGATTGCGCGCATCATGCTTGAGCAGCAGAAGAAACAGCATCATGGGCAGCAAATAGTATCTGAGCTCGCTGATAAAGTTTCTCAGCGTCGGGGTGAGTTCCCACACTTGCAGGCTGGCGCCTGCCATGCAGCCAAGAAATATGAAAAGAAAGCCGGGAATAAAACGGAATATTCCCCAGCGCAGTGTCTTTTCACAAAACAAGACGGCAGTAGTGAACAGCAAAATTGTGGACAGGAAAGAATACTCACTGGTTACCACAGCACGCTCCTCTCATAAAACCCATGGACATCCCGGGTGCGGCAATCCTGCTGGCAGGAAGACGACTGAGGATGCTCAATGTACAACGGCCACATTCAGCATTTGGGCAGTTCTGGTTCGATGCACGCATCGTCCGGGAACCGTCTGTGTTACGACAAATAGAGTAAAGCTGGGCGAAAGCACCGTCCTGTGCTGTCGGGCGGATATGCCCAGCCTCAAAACAGCGAACTGGCATCCCCGCTTTATCGCACAGTCCATCACCACAGGAACTTGTTCTGGGCCTGAGGTATGGGACACAGCCCCGCCGTATGTGGAGCCTGAAAGCTGGTGAACAGGCCGGTGTGCCGCTAACAGGACACGCAATGGCCCCCTTGTCGGCATTGATCACGGACATGTCCACACCTTCCGGGGGAGGATCCTGCCCGCCGATCGCGCAGAAATCAAGCTTTGCAGCCTTTGGAAGTTCAAAAAGAACAAGTGCCGGAAGGCGTTGGCGAGCGGTTCTGCTGACGGATCCGGAGCAGAAACCAGCGATTTATGTCCCGGAAGACGGGCAAATGATAGCGGGAATCGTCATAGAAGAAAGGTGCGTGCATCGATTGTCTTTCCCGCTAAAAAAGTGACTGGCGTCCTGTGTTGTTGGTGCGTTTTTTAGCGGGGAGGTGCTGTCATCAGGCTGGCGTTCATCAGAGGGTATCCTGTGCCTCCAAGGGTAGCGTCCGTGGTGAGAAGCAAAAGAAGTGCATCATGAACATGCGGCTTCACGGGAGTGAATGGGGAGTGGGAGCCGGTTGGCCTTTGCTACCCCTCATCTGCGTGCTTCGTCCATTGCGGAGCTGTTCATCCTGGGAGTGGTATTCCTGGTGTTTTTCCGGTTTCCACTGTGCTCAAAGAGCAATCGGCACCGCCTGTTGCCAAGGTTGTCCACAGCCAGGCGTCTTGCAGGCAGTTTGTCCACAGCCCAGCGTCTTGAAAACAGGTTGCCCACAGGTCCGTGTCCTGGGGTGCGCTGGTAACCTGTGTAAAAAACCTTTATCCACGAGATCTGTGGATAACCCTGTGGAATGTTTCTGTATTTCCATCAAAATCCGTTGGTGCTATTGGGCTGGGAACACTTTGTCTAATTTTTGATCAGCTGCTGTTTCTTCTGCGCCCCCGGGGGCATTTCGACAGGCCGGTTACTCACTTGTCGCAGTGGGCATGCTGCCCCCTTCCCGTTGTGGAGACACCCGGATGCATCTGACATCAAACCCCGCTTTTTTGTAGAGACGCAGTCGGGAGCGCGCCTGTGGCAGCAGCACCGGGTCCTGTACAACAATTTCGACGATTGAAGACGCCTGCTGACTGTTTTCCAGCAGGCGGTCGCTGATGTTGATCAGAATGCGTGAGCCGTCTATCACCGGGTCTGGGGTACAACCAAGAACCACCGGCTCCCCGGCCCCCCCCGCCAGTGCATGAGGCAGGAAACTGTCTTCACGGAACGACCAGAGCAGAGCGTCCATCTGCTCCAGTTGAGCCTGGTCGGGCAGCTGGATATGGCAGCCCAGCCTCTGGTGCCAGCACTTTGCGGCCAGTCGGCATGCAAACCACCACCGGGCCTCCTGCTGGCTGTCAGGAAGAATGTAGAACCGGACGCAGGAAGCCATGGTCGTTCTCTTTCGCCGCAGGTCTTGTCAGTGCTTTGCCAGTGCCCTGTCCATCAGATACTGGACCAACAGAGGAACCGGACGCCCCGTGGCGCCTTTCTCGCCATCACTTTTCCAGGCGACGCCAGCAATATCCAGATGAGCCCAGCACAGGTTGCGGGCAAAGCGGGACAAGAAGCATCCAGCTGTGATGGATCCGGCCGGGCGCCCGCCTGAGTTGCAGACATCGGCAAAGGGGCTGTCTATCTGCTTCTGGAAGCGGTCATCCAGAGGGAGGCGCCAGGTGGTGTCACGGCTGCGTTCTGCGGCTGCCACCAGCTGCTCTGCCAGGTTGTCATCATTACTCATGAGAGCGCTGATATGATGGCCCAGGGCGATGACGCAGGCGCCGGTCAGAGTGGCTATGTCTATCACCACAGCTGGCTTGAGGTTTTGCTCTGCCCATGTCAGCGCATCGCACAGCACCAGCCGACCTTCCGCATCGGTGTTGATGATTTCTATGGTTTGCCCAGAAAGGGAAGTCACTATATCGCCGGGCTTGCTGGCATTGCCGGCCGGCATGTTCTCGGCGGCAGCGATCAGACCCACGACATTGAGGGGCAGTTGCAGTTCTGCCAGTGCCTTCATGGTACCGAGCACGGAGGCAGCACCACACATGTCGTACTTCATCTCTTCCATGCCAGCACCGGGTTTGAGGCTTATGCCGCCGGTGTCGAAAGTAATACCCTTGCCCAGCAGTACGACAGGGGCTTCATCCGTTTGTCCACCGCTGTACCTTATGCTGATCAGTTTCCCTTCCTGGGAAGACCCTTTGGATACTGATACAAAAGCCTCCATGCCCAGCTCCTGCATCTCCTGTTCCCCCAGTACCTTGACCTCCATCCGGGCATTGTCCTGCGCGACTGTCTGGGCTTGCTGTGCCAGCCAGGACGGGGTGCAGACATTGCCGGGCTCATTGCCCAGATTCCGGGCCAGTGTCATTCCGGTGGCAACAGCAGAGCCTTCGGCCAGCGCCTGACGGTTTTGTTCCAGATTGTTCTGGTCAGACTGCAAGAAAGTCACCTGCTCCAGACGGGAGGTCTGCTCGTTTTCCTGCTCCTCTTCCTGCGTGGATTTGTATTCGCGAAAACAGTAGCTGGCATTGACGACAGATCGCGCCAGCAAAGCTATCAGATGGGTTTCTTCAGTCTCAGCTCCGGCCAGGCCATCAATGACAACGGTGGCCTCCTGCACCGAGGCACTCTTCAGGCCCGCAGCCAATCCTGCGCACAGCTTGTCGATGATGGGGGCTGTCAGGGGTTGTTCGCCTGTCGCTACCAGCAACAAGCGTTCGGCAGGGATGCCGGTGACCGCAGGCAGGAGCAGCGTCTTTCCCGCCACAGGAGGCAAATCGCCACGTGTCGTCAAAGTGTCCAGCAGCTTCCCGGTTGCTGTGTTGATTTGGGCCACAGCAGGCGCCTGTTTTTCTTTGCTGACAAAAAGAACAAGGCACTGGGTTTTTTGCTGATCAGCTGCACCCGATTCAAGTGTTGGTTTCATTCTCTTTCTCCTGATCCTTGATGGAGGGGGCGGACAGCCTTCTGGCCGCAGGGGAGGTTGCGAAGTAGACAAACTGTGCATGCATCTGTGCACAAGTTGGGGGATAATATCTGCCCTTGGTGACGCCCGTGTCAATCCTGCGACCGATGTCCGGGGCGGGCCGCACTCTAAACTGTATTCTTATCTGCTGCCAGGTACGACCTTGCTGATTTTGCGATACCTCTCTCGTGCTCTGCTGCAAGGCTGGCTGGCTTCCAGCTGCGTGTTGTTGCTGATTGTTGTCAGTGCCCGCTTCATTAAATATCTGCAACAAGCGGCGGTCGGCGAGCTCAAGACCAGCTTTTTGCTATGGATTCTTCTGTACCGTTTGCCGGGTTTCCTGGAGATGATCCTGCCATTGGGGCTGCTGCTGTCAGTGCTGTTTGTCTACGGTCGTCTTTATGCCAACAGTGAGATGCTGGTTCTGGAATCCTGTGGCACCAGTCAGGGGCGTTTGCTGCGCTGGACCCTGGCGCCCAGTGCCGTTGTGCTGCTGACGGTGGCTTTGATGAGTCTGGTTCTGGCACCCTGGGGGGCCGGTCGCCTGGAGCAGCTGTTGGCCACCCAGGCGTCCATGACAACCTTTGATTCCAACCTGTCTCCCGGACGCTTTCAGCCCATAGGACAAGGGCGTGTGCTTTATACTGAAGCGCTGACGCAGAACCATTCACACATGCAGGAGGTCTTCGTTGCCGCGCATCCTCCAGCCAGCAAAACGATCGTCAACGGTCAGGCTGGCGCGCCTGCTGTGACTCTTCTTCGGGCTCAGGGGGGCAGGGTGTCCACCGATCCGGAAACGGGGGCGCGTTACCTTGTGTTCAGTGATGGTTGGCGCTTTGATGTTACCCCCGGTGAGAAAGTCAGTCGTCTGACAAAATACGCTTCCTACGCTGTCCGCATACCTGATCTGGCTGTTGAGGCGCCGCCGCAGTCAAGCACCTTGAGCAGTCTGGCGTTGGCAGCCAGCTCCTTGCCGGAGAATCAGGCAGAATTGCAGTGGCGTCTGTCACCGCCCTTGATGGTCGTGGTCGTCTTGTTTATGGCTCTGCCTTTGGCACGGGTCAATCCGCGCCAGGGACGTATGATGAAAAGGACCGCCGCTTTGTTGCTCTATCCTGTGTACCTTGCGCTTCTGATTTCGGGGCGCAGCGCACTGGAAGCGGGGCGTTTTCCCACCTGGCCTGGACTCTGGGGTGTTCATGCCCTGTTTGGTTCATTTGCTCTGGTTCTGTTCTTCTTTCCGGGTATCCAGCGTCAGTGGCAACGCTGGCGTGCACCGGGTTCACACACAGTCCGTACCGTATGAAAACACTTGATCGGCATCTGGGGCGGACAGTGCTGACCTCCATGCTGGCTGTACTCCTGGTCGTGGTGAGTCTGAACAGCCTGTTTGGTTTCATAGCAGAGTTGCGGGGTATGCAGGCCCATTATCAGGTGCCTCAGGTGCTTTGCTACATGCTGCTGACTCTACCTCGCCATATCTATACGATCATTCCGGTGACGGCTCTCATCGGCTGTCTTGTGGGGTTGGGGCGTCTTGCCGGTGCTGGCGAACTGGTGGCCATGAGAGCCGCTGGTGTCTCATTGTTGCGTATCAGCTGGGCCGTCATGAAGCCGGGTTTGTTACTGGTGGTGTTGGGGCTTGTGTTGGGCGAGCTGGTGGTGCCCGACGCCGAACAGGTGGCTGTCACCTATCGCAAGACTGCCCGCTCAGACAATGGCGTCTATACCGGCGAAGGACTCTGGCACAGGGAGGGGAATGACTTCATGTATTTCAATGCGGTCCGTCCCGATGGGATTCTCAGGGGCGTCAGTATTTTTCGCTTTGATGATAGTGACCAGCTGTACGAAAGCTTGTTTGCCGAACAAGCTGCCCAACAGGGAGATCACTGGATTCTGGAAAACGTGCGGATCAGCCGTTGGCGGGACGACACCGTGGAAGCCACACGGCTCCCCAGTACCTTGTGGCATACCCGGCTGGACCCCGCGCTATTGAAAGTGGCGCAGGTCAGGCCCGATAGTCTGTCGGTTCACGGTCTGTTTACCTATATCCGCTATCTGGACAGCCAGGGGCTTGATGCTGCGCCCTACCGCCTGGCGTTCTACAAGGGGCTGCTGCAACCGCTGGCGATTTTTTCCCTGCTGCTGATTGGTGTTTCTTTTATCGTTGGTCCCTTGCGCACCGCTCCTGTAGGGCAACGTCTGTTTGTGGGTATCATTACCGGCATGGTGTTTATGATTGCGCAAGACTTGCTGGCGCCCTTCAGTCTGGTGCTGGGCTTTTCTCCCTTGATGGCTGTCGCCGCTCCCGTTTGTTGCTGTTTTTTGCTGGGGGGCATTTTGCTGAGGCGAGCCGGTTGATGTCGCGGTGATAGCACAGCCCATTGGCCGGTGCTATGATCCGCGCAGTCAACTTCGACAGTACAGATCATTGAACCTTTAACTGCACCGAAGCCTTACGGAGACAACCATCATGGCCTTCACTCTCCCCGAACTGCCCTACGCAAAGGATGCACTGGGCCCTCACATCAGTGCGAAGACTTTGGAATATCATTATGGCAAGCACCATCAGGGGTATGTCACCAAACTCAACGCGCTTGTCGAAGGCACAGAGCATGCCAATCAGTCACTGGAGGAGGTGATCAGGTCCTCCAGTGGTCCAATATTCAACAACGCCGCCCAGGTGTGGAATCACACTTTCTACTGGAATTGCCTGACTCCCCCTGCGCAAGATCGGCAAAAAACACCTTCCGGTGATTTGGCCAAGGCCATAGACACAGCCTTTGGCTCCTGGGAGGCTTTCAAGGCCCGGTTTACAGAGATGGCCGTGAACAATTTCGGATCTGGCTGGACATGGCTTGTCCAGAATGCCGACGGGTCTGTTGAGATAGTCAACACCTCCAATGCCGGCACACCGCTGACAACAGACCAGAAGCCGTTGTTGACCTGCGATGTCTGGGAACACGCCTATTATCTTGACTATCAGAATTTGCGTCCGCACTACATGGACGCTTTTTGGGAGCTTGTGAACTGGGGATTCGCCCAGCAGAACTATTCGTAAGTTCTGACAGGCTATAGGAAAGGGGGGCTGGTGCTGCCTCCCTGCAACAAGGTTCCTACGGGAGGAGAGTGTGTCTATGGCCCTCTACAAGCACATACTGGTTGCCCTTGATCTGGGCGAAGAGTCTGCTGTAGTTTTGGAAAAAGCGCGCCAGATTGCTGAACAGAGTGAAGCGCGCCTGACGTTGGTGCACGTTATCGAGCCACTGAGTCTGTCTTATGGCAATGATATTCCCCTGGATCTGACCAGCTTGCTGGATGAGATTGTCCAGCAGGCCAAGGATCGGGTCGCCCAGCTGGCTGAAGATTTCTCGGTGCACGTGGACAAGAAAGACCGCTGTGTTATCTATGGTCGTCCTGAGCGTGAGGTGCACCGCATGGCCGAAGAGTCGGATGTGGACCTTATAGTGGTGGGCAGTCATGGTCGTCATGGCCTGTCGCTTGTACTGGGTTCTACGTCCACCAGTATTCTGCATGGCGCCTGCTGTGATGTGCTTGCAGTCCGTGTTGGCAAGCCGTCACGACCAGCGGAACCAGCATCAGACGCTGAGTGAGGGACAGGGACAGGGACGGCGGGAAAGACGGTGTCTGGACAAGCGGGTGTGCAAGAGTTGTCGCGGTGCTCCAGGAGACTTCGCCGGCCAGGATGCCTGGCCCTGCACACACCGGAAAATAAAGACCTCCCCGACCCGCCGCTGTCCGCTGTGGCCCTTGAGACGTTTTCTCAAGGTGGCAGCCGCTGGAGTACCATGGGCTTCCCACTCCAGGGTGGGCATGCACGCTCAGTACTCCTGAAGAGGCCGCCTGGGTAGGTTATCAAAGCCTCAGAGACTAAACGGACTGGCAAACAGGCCGAGGAGGAAAGTCCAGTATATCCATGACAGGGCCTGTCTGGCTAGCCTCGATTTGCACGCTACTCTCACATACCTCGCAGTGTGAAAAACGGGTCCGGGTTTTCCGGGGGAATTCTTCCCTCGTGTGTCGGTGAGGCCCGTCATCCAGTCATGGAAAATCGGGTTCGTCCGGGGCCGTGAGCAGCTGTTGTTCAGCAGACGTCCATCGGGCTGCGTGACGGCAGCGTCCTATAGACTGGAGCAAAAGCCGGTTCGCTTCCGCCTCCGTGGGCTGGTCGTACTTCAGTTGCTTTTCTGCCCAGGCGCACAGACGGGTCACGGTGGCCCTGTATCCACGAGGCATCCGGTCGGGACTTTCTGCAGTTTGTTCACCGGCATTATGCTCGGCCAGTCTTTCAAGGATGCGGGACATTATGAGCTTGAGACGGAGCCGGGTCTGCTGACAGCCGAGATCGGGTACCAGCTGTACAAATTGTTGCAACTCTTCAAAATCCGCTTCCTGATTGAGCGGGTGGGTTGTCATGGATAGCAGGTCCTCGGACCAGAGTCGGCAGATGGCCTGTAACCAATTGTTCCGGTAGCGGACATTGAGGGCGGTGAGCGCCGGTTGAAAACTCAGGGCCAGATGCTTGAGAGACGTCTTGCTGCGTGCACACCAGGCGCTCCCCCGGGCTTGATTCTCCTTGCTGGAGAGGTCCTTCCAGCGGAGAACAACGCGCAAACAGGTTTCTCTGTAGAGCCTTCTTTGAGCGCAGGCCAGTTGGTCTCTCAGTTCATGCGCCTGTAGCAGGTCTTCCAACAACGGCTGGTACGCCAGCAGCGGGCGGAGGGCGTCGGCCATTTTCAGGGTGTTGCCTTCACGGGAGTGGCGCAAGGCGTCCTTGATAGCTCCCCCTGTAGAGTTCCCCGTAGCCGCAGCAACATCACGGACGAGCTGCCAGTGGTGCGCGCTGGTGCTGTCCAGCCAGCCTTCGTGCGTCAGTGTGTGCATCAGTGCGTCCAGGCCGTCCGGGGGAAGGCCCGTGCCCGTTTTGTTCCAGGTGGCCAGTAGCAGTGTGCTGTGGCTATTCAGGCGCGAGGACAGTTTCTCCGCCAGCCCGGGAATATGATCCAACGCAAGGGCGTGCTGGCGAGCAAAGGCTGCCAGTTTTTCCACTATCCGCATCTGGTGACGAAAACCGCCGCTCTCCCGGTAGCTGAGCTGTTGAGTCGGGTTGTAAAGGATGTGCAGCAGTTGCTGCATCAGCAGGTCGCCCAGAAGACGGATGCACAGCGGGTCCGAAGCTGGAGCCTTGTCCTGGAACAGGAGCGATGCCACCTTGGGCAGGTCTTTCTGCCGGAAGGCTTTCTCCAGTCGCTTATCGGGTGGTTGATAGCCCGGGTGGCATTTGACCTGTCCGGGATGCTGACAGGCCAGCCGTTGTAGTTGACGCTCATACAGGAACTGTTGTGCTGACGTCAGATGGCCCAGCAGCCTGGCTGTCTCTGGCTGTACAAGACGTTTGAGGAATATCAGACTGGTTTTGATGCCCGGTGTATCAACGTCCATATGTATCTGGAGGCTGAGGTACAGCAATGCTTGCTCGGTAACACTACTGTAAATGCGGCGGATTTTGTGGGAAGAAGTCTCTGGCTCATCCTGTTGCTTCGGGATGCTGGTGAGTGTGTGAATTGTCTGCAGCAGGGGGATTATCTTGTCATAATCGTCCGGTTCAAGGAGGCAGAGCTGGGGTTGAAGCACGACCCCGGCCAAAGCCTCCAATGCCTTCAGGCATGTTGGCATCATCTGTTCCCGAAGATAGAGCCGGTGCTTCAGGGGAAAGAAACTTTCAGGAATGCTGCTGAGCTGACTGACGCACTGGGTGCAAACGACGGCCGCGCGCACAGGGCCACTGGCTTGCGCCAATGTGTGAGCAGCACGGATATCCTGCTTTATGTTCTGGAGCAAACTGTCGCCAAAGTGGACTTTGTACCGCTGCGGTGAAGATGCCCCCGGGGGCAGAGGCGAAATTCCACCCAGGCAAGGCTGCGCGCCACTGACTGCTTGGTGTTGCCGGGCACGCGTGGGTTCTGGTGCCGGGTCGCAGGTCCTGGTTGATGGCTTGTCCTGCCATACTGATGCCAACACAGCAGGGGTAGGCTCAAGCACATTGCTTGCGAAGTTAGTCTGTTCCCGCATGCGGATGGCCAGCAGCAGCCCCTGGTGCGCGTCCTCGTAGCCGGATGCCGATGTTGTCAGCTTTTTCTGCCAGTGGGCCAGCTCCCGGAGCTCCTGGCGATGCTGCTGCATCCATTCGGGATGCAGCAGGGCCAGGCGGAAGACATTGTTCAGCGCAGCCAGCAGCCTGATTCTGGTGTTATGGCATTGCAGGTCGGGTACCAAATCCTTGAGGCTGATCAGCAGATCCATATCAATCCGGCTGACATCACTGACGCCAGCTATGGTGCGAAGCGTGCCAGACCAGGCCTTGCTCGCTGTCGTCAACCAGTTGCTGCGCAGGCCCGGGGCCAGGATCTCCAGCATGGAGTGCCACTCTATACAGCGGTGAAGAAACGGTTCTACTGCCCTGAGCTGCATAATGTTATCGCCACGATGACTGGATTGCGCGTTTTTATAGCTGGCATAGAACAGCCAGAAGCTGGCGTGATAGATGGCATTGCGGAGTTGACTGATACGCAGGGCCTGGCGCTTGCCCCCCGGCATCTGGCTGATTTCTGATTTTCTCTCGATAAGGTTTTGCAGAAGACAGCCGGCTTCCGTATAACCGCCTTGTTCATAGAACTGGCTGGCGCGTTGGAATATTTCCTCGATGGCGGGCCCTGACTCTGTTGCTGGCTGTGGTGCGGATGCTTGTGTCGCTGGTGTTCTCGTTCCAGCCCTTGCCGCCGGTGCGTCCGGAGCAGGCTCGTCTTGCTGCCGGGTTGTCACCCGCAAGCTCAAGGACGGCTCCAGGACCTGTGCTCTCGTCTCGTGATGAGAACCTGGAGGCAGAGCGGCTGCGCCAGCAATCTCTGGTGTGGACTGCGTGGCAGGTTGGCCGCTGTGATGGAGAGAAGAAGGTGTATTTTGCATATTGATCAGCCTTGTTGCGGTTTCTCCGAAGACGCTTCGGAATCAGGTTTTACGGGAGAGCTCTGGACTGTCAGGCCCAGTTGCAGGCGCAGGGCGCAGAGGCGGTGACAGGCCGTGAGTAACTCCTGTCCGGCGGAGACGTTCTGTGTTCTTATCTGGGTCCCGGCCAGCTGTTCCAGGAGTGCTCTGATGGCTTTCGTTTTTTGTTCTGTGTGCATCCGGCTGTTGTCGGGCTGCCAGAGAGAGGCCGTGATTTCGGTCCATCTGGTACACATCACGGCGTCTTCAAACAGCGGCAGCAGCGCTTCCGTCAGCATTTGTGTGTATGTCTGCAATGGCAGCCGGGCGCAGCCAGGTCTGTTCATGGAATCTGGCGGCAGTAATGGGGTGCCGCGCAGGTTTTCTATGCCATTGAGAGCCTCACTGATTCGGGGAAAACAGCAGGAGGAGGGATTGGCTGTCAGCGGCGCGCCCCAGCCTGTGGCAAAAGAGAAAGTGGCGGCCTGGGCTGCCGGATAGCTGCCCCACGGGAGAGGAGTCCAGATGGTTTCTTGTGTCGCTGCGAAGGGAATGGCTTCGGTAGGGAAGATTCCCGCCGGGCTGACCGTCAACGGATGCTGTGCTGGAGCTGCTTGCACCCAGGCCGGCACGAAGGGGAGTGTCAGGGTGCTCGGGCAGGAAAGCATGAGGGGCGCTGCCGGGACCTCTGCGGTAAAGCGCAGGGGCTGGACCGGGGAAGCATTAAACGCAGGACCGGGGCCCGCAGCCGGAGCCGCCGCCCTTTCGCCCGCTGGCGGTTCCGGTGCCATGAGAGTTGTTCTTGTAATGCGCCAGTTGGCCAGTTTGGCTTTCAGAACAGTGTTGCGTGCAGTGTCCCTGGGGTTGATGTTGCGCTCTGCCAGCTTTCCGGCCCAGTTTGTCAATGCGTCCAACCGCCGGGCCAGGGGAGCTATGGTCGCAGGTCGGTATTCGACAATATTCAGCACATGTATTATCGCGCGCTGAAAATGCGCGCGTGTCACCTCACAGAGAAGTTCTCCATGGGTTGTTTTGTGCAGTTCTTCCAGATCCGTCACCATATCCCCCGTCAGGACGGCAGTCTGGAGTACCTGCTGCATAGAAAAAATCCAGGCTTTCCCGGCAATTCTGCGCCAGTTTTGCTCCGCTTTGGCCGAATCGAGCAGCGTCACACACTCCCGGTTTTCCATGCAGCGTGCCTTGAAGCGGGACATGCATTGAACCAGGATCTGATTGGAGTCGTTGTACCCTTGTTCTTTCAGATGCTTGAACCGATCAAAAAGCCAGCCAATAGTGGGATAGGCCAAGGATGAGCGTTTGCACTCCAGTCTTCTCATCAGGACTTCGCCAGTCGCCAGGTCCGCAATGTATCCACGCGCTGTCAGCATCCAGCATGTGAGTCGGGCCGCCCCCTGCACATCATCCTGGCCATGGAGTGTGTCTATAGTGTCCAGGGTCTGTACGAGAGCCATGTCCGAAAGGTTCGGTGGATGTTGTAGCCCGATCCGGCACTCATGCAGGAGTTGCTGACAGGCCCGGTCCAGCCAGCCCTTGCTCTGCAGTGCGCCCAGGTACAGACACAGGCGCTGCCGTAGCAAGAGCACGCTGCTGTCACCAGGGGCGCGCAGCTGGAGTGCAAACAGACCGAGGCGGCCCAGTTTTCCAGCAGCACTTTTTATGTTCTGGCTCAAGGCTGGCAGTTTGCTGGCAGAGATCGCCATCTCCCTTTCAAGGCCGGTCAGTTTTTCAACAAGATCGACCAGCTTGCTCAAGGGGGTGTCGGTGCTGACTCCTTCCAGTTGTGTATACATGAAGTGACGCAGCAGCAGGCAAGCGCTCTGCAGGCAGGCAGGCGACAGCACCTGTTTCGTACGGATAATTTTTTCCACGCCATGGGGATTTCGTGTTTGCAGTGCCCAACGCATGTTTTTGGGGACGGCCGCTGTCAGTTCAGCCAACTGCTGTCGGAAGTCATGATGGAATGGATGTCGCAACTGGGCGCGCAGGCTGCCTAAAGGCGGGGCCAGTTGCACGAGTTCCATGCTGCTCATCAGTTGTGCGACTGTGTCTACATGATGAGACCGGTCGGGAAGCACCAGTGCCGCCTGCAATGACAGTGTTGCGATCTCCGCTTCCAGCCAGGTTTTGCACTGACGTTGCAGTCGCGTCCACAGTGGGTCGCAGCTGTCCGGGGGCGTTCCCGTACGCACTTTGTGCATAACTTGGGCGTAGTGGCTGAAGGCCCTGTAGTGGCAGCGGCCGGGGCCCCCGCAGGACACCATCGTCATGATTGTGTCCAGAAACCTGGCAAGGTGATGCTGACAGGGAGCATCCAGCCGGGTGCGGAGCAGGCGCAGCTGTCCGGGGCTGAGTGTCCGCAGCGGGTACTTGCGCAGCAGGCTTTCGGTAGAGAAGACCAGCTGGTTGAACTGGCCGAGCATATTGTCTGTTCTGTCTGAAGCGTCTTTCAGCCGCTTCAGAAGTTTGGCCAGATCGTGATCAAGCCTGGCAACAGCCTGTGGCGGCTCGTGACAGACTGTATCTGTATCCAGTTGCAATCGAGCCATGGAAGCCACCAGATCCCGGGGCTGCGGTGGGCTCAGGAGGCGGCCACTGGGCGTCTTTGGAGGGCCGGCTGCGAGACCTGTTCCCGTAGACCGGGAGGTTGCTGGCTCACTGGCGCATGGAGAGGTGGTCCGGTCAGAGGCACTCACGTCCGCCTGGTTTCTGCAAGCTTCCATCAAGTTGTGAACCCCGTGTGCACTGTGCTGTCTGTTGTGGTGGCCCGCCGACGTCATTCGGACACTGGCGGGGGCAAATAAGGAAAAAGAGCTGCCCTGTGGCGACACCCCTCTGGGGCACTGCTGCGTTGAGCGCCAACAGCACCAACCTCAGCCCACCATGCTTCGATTGTGCGGGGGGAGGATTTATCCGGCGAGGGTGATTTTGGGAAGTCAAACTTGCAGACAAGTTAATTATGCTGACAGCGGGGCAGAGCTGAGGTGGCATGCGTACATTTGGACGCGCCGGGCATCACCAGGAGCCGGCTGCTGACCGGCGAGAGCGTTGCAACCGATAGCTGCCCTGTCTGAAAACGGGGTGCGTGTTGCGCACATCGGGAAGAGTTTCCGGCTACCTCCAACGACTCTTGTCGGTGGTGTGGGGCGTCAGGAGGCACTGTGCGCTGTTGTGGTGGATTCTCCTGATGCCTGATGCAGTGAAAAGGCCATAGAGCTGACCGTCAGGCACATGGCAAAGAGGATAATGCCCTTCTGACTGCCAGTGGCTCTGCCTTGTGGCAGAGGCCATTTCACTTGCTGCCGGTCTGTAATAGATACAAATCAGCCGTCTTCGAGGACGCTGACGATGGCATTTTCTGGCTTTCTCGTTGAATTGCTGTTTGAGGTGAAGCATCAGTCCAGTCCGTCAAGGCGTGCGTGCTTGTCGACTGGATGCAGTGCCATTGATTTTGGGGTGGGGGTAATGCAAGGCTGCGCACCGCCTTTCCTGTTCAGAGTACGGGCAAGGGACCTGTTCGAAACAGGGAATCGACCTCAGGCTTGTTGCAGGCATTTGGGTGTTGGCGGCAGTAGGTCAACAGGCTCTTGCGTAGGTTGGCCTGCTTTTTCACTGTCTGGTTGTTGAGTGAGTCGCCGGCATAAGCTGGCATGTGTAAAGTTCTGCGCGTCTTCCCCATCGTTAACCTTGTGGGAGAAGCCAGCACATGGACGAGCAGAAGTCGGCAGGACAAGGCGCGTACAAGGCTCCGTTTGCCAATGGGGCATCGCTTGCGTTTGTGAAGGTGAAGCCGCTGGGTTTTACCGAAGTCCGAACAAAGCAGCACGCACAATAGCTGCGGTGCAAGCCGGGCTTTTGGGCGCGCGGGGCTGGTTTCCCCCGTCCGGTAGAACGGGGGGAGCTTGCCGGTCAGAGGCTTGGGCCTGTGGCTTCCAGACTCTTGCCTGATTCCGTGTCCGTATACTGGGTGAAGTTCTCTATAAAGAGAGCGGCCAGCTGTCGCGCTTTGGCTTCCCAGGCTTCCGGCGTCGGCCAGCTGTTGCGTGGGTCCAGCAAGGCTGGATCTTCAAGCCCTTCGAGACTGGTGGGTATGTCCAGATGGAAAAAGGGAAGAATAGTGCCGGGGATTTCATCGAGGGAACCATCGTGGATGGCGTTGATGATAGCCCGGGTCTTCTTGATGGATATCCGTTTGCCTGTCCCATTCCAGCCAGTGTTGACAAGATAGGCACGTGCGCCACAGCTGTTCATGCGTTCCACAAGGATGTCCGCATAGCGTGTAGGGTGCAGGGTCAGAAAGGCTGCGCCAAAGGCGGCCGAGAATGTGGGAGTGGGTTCGGTGATGCCGCGCTCTGTGCCAGCCAGTTTGGAGGTGTAGCCAGACAGAAAATGGTAGCGGGTCTGCTCGGGTGTCAGGCGTGAGACCGGTGGCAGCACACCAAAGGCATCCGCCGCCAGGAAAATAACACGTTGGGCGTGCCCTGCGCGCGAGACTGGTGTGACTCTGTTGCGTATATGGGACAGCGGATAGGATACCCGGCCATTTTCGGTCAGGCTGCCATCATCAAAATCAACGACGCCATCGCTGTCGACAGCAACATTTTCCAGAAGGGCATCGCGGCGGATGGCGCCGTAAATTTCCGGTTCGGCTTCCTGGTTGAGACGGAGAGTTTTGGCGTAGCAGCCGCCCTCAAAGTTGAAAACACCCTGATCATCCCAACCGTGCTCATCATCGCCGATGAGTGCCCGGTCGGCATCCGTTGACAGGGTGGTTTTGCCCGTGCCGGAAAGACCAAAGAATATGGCGACATCGCCCTCCCGCCCTTGATTGGCGGCGCAGTGCATGGAGGCGATTCCTTTGAGGGGAAGCAGGTAGTTCATGACCGAGAACAGACCTTTCTTCATCTCGCCACCATACCAGGTGCCCCCGATAAGCTGTACACCTTCGGTCAGGTTGAAGGCGACAAAATTTTCGGAATGAAGGTCCATCTGCTGCCATTGCGGATTTGTACAGCGGGCGCCGTTGAGTACGACAAAGTCGGGCTGGAAGTCGGCCATTTCAGCCTGGGTCGGCTGAATGAACATGTTGGTGACAAAGTGCGCCTGCCAGGCAATTTCAGACACAAAACGCACGGCCAGGCGAGAACCGGGGTTGGCACCACAAAAGGCATCCACCACAAACAGACGCTTGCCAGACAAGTGGCCACTGACAAGTGTCTTGAGTTTTTTCCAGTTTTCCTCAGACAGTGGTTTGTTGTCATTGCGGCCTTGATCCGCCCACCAGCAGGTGTCACGGGTGGTGTCATCCCTCACTATATATTTGTCCTGGGGAGAGCGTCCGGTAAAGGGGCCTGTCCGAACGGCCATGGCACCGAAGCGCGTCAGGCAGCCTTGCTCATACCCCTCCAGCTCTGGACGGGATTCTTCTTCGAAAAGCTGCTCGTATGACGGGTTGTGAATCAGCTCTGTGGGGTGAGTTATGCCGTAGGCTGACAGGTCAGGCCGCTGCATGGATACGCTTTTTCGCTGGCTGTTGCTCTCTGCGGATGAAGTCACAAGTTTATCCCTCAATGTGGTGCTGCTGTATTAAAGTCGCCAAGGGCAAAAAACAGACTTGATCTCCGTATGTGTAGGGAGATTTGTCAAGTCCTGAAGCCGGCACATGAATCGCTCGTTGGGTCGTGACGCTGTGTCGCCACTATTTTTCTACATCATCCGCTTCGTCTGAGTCGTCTGAGTCGTCTGAGTCGCCTGAATCGTCTGAATCGTCTGAGTCGCCTGAATCGTCTGAATCGTCTGAATCGTCTGAATCGTCTGAATCGTCTGAATCGTCTGCGTTGTCTGCATCGCCCATGTCGTTTGCATCGCCCATGTCGTCTGCATCGCCCATGTCGTCTGCATCGCCCATGTCGTCTGCATCGCCCATGTCGCCAGTGTTGCCCATGTCGCCAGTTTCTGATGCGTCCTGCGGGTCTTTTTCGTCTTCGTCCGGTTCTTGTGTTGACGAAAGCCCTACCAGTTGCTCGTCTGCCGTCATCCGGATAAGCCGCACCCCGTGAGTGTTACGACTGGTCATTGAGACTTCGGCTGCACGGGTGCGTACGAGTGTTCCCTGGTCGGATATAAGGATGACATCGCTGTCAGTGTCTATCTGAACGGCTCCGATAACAGGCCCGTTGCGCTCTGTGACCTTGATAGAAACCACTCCCTTGTTAGCTCTCCCTTTGGCAGGGTATTCGGCCAGGCTGGTACGCTTGCCGAACCCATTGGCGGTTGCCGTCAGTATCGGATGGTCCAACTCCGGCACTACCATGGACACGACCCGCTGCCCCTCCTGCAGTTTTATTCCCCGGACGCCCGTTGCAATACGCCCTGTGGGTCTGACAGAAGCCTCCGGAAAGCGTGCTACCTTGCCAGCATCAGTAAACAGCATGATTTCCTGGCCGGATTTGCACAGGGAAACGGCAATGAGTTCATCGCCCTCGGTCAGGTTGATGGCGCGAATGCCGGAAGACAGCGGCCGGGAGTAGGCCGTCAGCAGTGTTTTTTTGACGGTGCCTCTGGCGGTGGCAAAGATAATGTACTGCTCGGCATCGTAACCTGCCACCGGTAGCATGGCGGTAATACGCTCAGCCTCTCCCAGTGGCAGCATGTTGACAATCGGACGCCCCCGAGCCGTGCGGGAGGCCAGTGGAATTTCGTACACCTTGCGCCAGTACACCTTTCCTTCACTGGAAAAAAGCAGCAGTTGCGTGTGGGTGTTGACCACCAGCATGTGTTCAACGCAGTCTTCCTCTTTCAGGGAACCTGCACTTTTGCCACGCCCGCCACGCTTCTGTGCCCTGTACTCGTCCAGGGATACCGTTTTGGCGTAGCCTGTTCGTGACAGGGTCACCACCCGCTCCTCGGCAGTGATCAGGTCGGCATCGGTCAGATCATGGCGTGCATTGACAATCTCGGTGCGCCTTTCGTCACCGTATTCCTCGACAATGGCCTCCAGCTCTTCGCGTACCACCTGCAGCAGTCGGGCGGTGTCCTTGAGAATCAGACGCAGCTCGGCAATGAGCACCAGCAGAGCTCGGTATTCCTCCAGAAGGCGTTCGTGCTCCAGGCCGGTGAGACGATGCAGCCGCATCTCCAGAATGGACTGGGCCTGGGCCGGTGACAGACGGTAGGTCGTCTCCTGCAGGCCGTAGTGCGCTTCCAGATCCTGGGGGCGGCAGCAGGTGCTGTCGGCAGCCTGGAGCATCTCGAGTACCAGCGAGGCATCCCAGTCACCTTCTATCAGCGCTTGCCGTGCTTCTGCGGAGGTGCGCGACTGGCGAATCACTTCAATCACCGGATCAATACTGGCCAGAGCCACCGCCAGTCCTTCCAGAATGTGGCCACGCTGCAAGGCTTTTCTCAGTTCAAATTCTGTGCGGCGTGTGACGACTTCCCGGCGGTGACGCAGGAAGTGTTCCAGAATTTCTTTCAGTCCCAGTATCTTGGGGCGACCGTCGACCAGGGCCACCATATTGATGCCGAAGGTGGTTTCCAGCTGGGTCTGGCTGTAGAGATTGTTCAGCAGAACCTCGCCGACTTCGCCGCGGCGCAGATCCATCACGATGCGTAGTCCGTCCTTGTCGGACTCGTCGCGAATTTCACTGATGCCCTCTATTTTTTTCTCTTTGACCAGCTCGGCAATCTTTTCGATCAGACGTGCTTTGTTGACTTGATAGGGCAACTCATGAACGACAATACTCTCACGCTGGGTGTCGTCGTTGATCACGACTTCGGCACGTGACCGAACCCAGATGCGGCCACGCCCGGTCTGGTATGCCTGCAGGATTCCGTTGCGACCACTGATGATGGCGGCCGTCGGAAAATCCGGGCCAGGAATGCAGTTCATGAGTGCCTGTACGTCTGTGGCAGGATTGTCGAGCAGCAACAGGCAGCCGCGAATGACTTCCGTCAGATTGTGGGGCGGAATATTGGTGGCCATGCCCACAGCAATTCCCGTTCCACCATTGACGAGCAGATTGGGGACCCGGGTGGGCAGCACTTCAGGAATGTGTTCAGTTTCGTCGTAGTTGGGGACGTAGTTGACGGTTTCCTTGTCGAGATCGGCCAGCAGCTCATGGCTGATCTTGTTCATGCGCACTTCGGTGTAGCGCATGGCCGCTGCCGAGTCGCCGTCGATGGAGCCGAAGTTGCCCTGGCCGTCTACCAGCGGATACCTGAGGGAAAAGTGCTGGGCCATCCGTACTATGGTGTCGTAGACCGCTGAGTCACCATGGGGGTGGTATTTACCTATAACGTCACCAACAACGCGCGCAGACTTTTTGTAGGGCTTGTTCCAGTCATTTGACAGCTGACTCATGGCAAACAGTACACGTCTGTGCACTGGCTTGAGTCCATCGCGCACGTCGGGCAGGGCCCGTCCCACAATGACGCTCATGGCGTAATCAAGATACGACTTCTGGAGTTCGTCCTCGATGCTGACGGGCAGTATATCGTTTGTGGTGTCTACCATAGGTACCCAAAGATCCCTGAAGCCCTGAAAAGCCTGTAAGTATCTGTCCGGCCTTTGTATCCGGGGTATGGAGGCTCAGATAAGGCAGTCTGTGTTCTTTCTCTGTGCACGTGCGCGCGGTGCATATCTGCGCAGCAAGCTGCGCCCCCGGCTGCGGACAGGCCTGCCCAGAGCGCGGGGGATCCGCATGGTAACACAAATGAACCCAAGGGGAGGGGTCTCTATTGCGGGAGATGTTGATTCTCCCGCGCAGGTTTTTGGCCTGGGGAGAGCCCTGTCAACGGGAGGCCGCAGACCACTGGTTGGCTGCTGGCTTACCTGCGCAGGACAGGTGGGTGGAAGTTGTTCCCGCGCCCTGTCCAGCCTGTTGTCAGACAGCCGGCGAGTCTGGGTTGTGATGGGTGCAGGTGGGGAATCGTTCTGCGTCTTTCAGCACTTTTTTCAGGTGCAAACTGCATGGAGTGCTGCTGGTAAGGCTCGCATTATGCTGTCGCCTTGATCACCATAAACGACCAGGACGCAGCTTGCCTGGCAGGGCGGTCTACTTTCGGATAGCCGTTTGGTTGTAAAAAAACCAGTGGCACCGGATTATGACAAGACGTTCTGGCAAGATGTGTGCCTTTTGTCGCATGGGTGCATGAGACAGCAAGAGACAGTAAAGCCCACTCTGGTGATTCTATGAAGATATGTGAGCTCAGGCTCCAGAATTTCCGCAAGTTTGATGATGCTGTATTTCGCTTCAATGTCGATAGCGGTGTGACCGTTCTTATTGGTGACAATGCAACGGGGAAAACGGCACTGCTGGAGGCCTTGTCGATCATGATGGGTAGTTACCTGCTGGATTTCAAAGCCGGAGTGAATCGCGGCATCAGCAGGGACCAGGTACGGCTCAAGCAGGTGAAGCTGGGGGATACAGTCTCGCTTGAGCCGCAATGGGCAGAGGGCGTCAGGCTGACGGCAACGGGCTTGCTCGAAGCCCTCACCGGAGAGCAGAGCCCGGTCACATGGAGCCGCGCTCTTCACTCTGAAAAGGGGAGAACCACGCGGGTTGAAGCGAGCGAGATCGCCGGGATTGGCAGGGAAGCCCGGCACCGGGTTGATAAGGGAGAAGAGGTGTTGCTGCCGGTGTTCGGCTACTACGGCACAGGGCGGCTGTGGCACCTGAAGCAAGAGGTCAAGCTGACGAAACCGGAATCGCGGGTGGCGGGCTACCGTGACTGTCTTGATCCTGCCTCCAGTCACAAGCTGTTTCTGAAATGGTTTGCACAGCTTGAACAGGCGTCCTTTCAGAAAGGGGAAAAATACGGTGTTCTTGAAGCCGTCCGGCAAGCAGTGAGAACCTGTATTCCTGACTGCAAGCAGTTGTATTTCGATATTGAGTTACAACAACTGATGATTCAGCTGGATGAGGGTCAGCTGTTCAGCTTTGATAATCTCAGTGATGGTTATCGAAACATGTTGGCGATTGTCGCTGATATTGCCCACCGGGCCGGCCGCCTCAATCCCCAGTTGACTGACCGTGCTGCGCTACAGACGCCGGGCATTGTGCTGATTGATGAGGTGGATCTGCACCTGCATCCGAAATGGCAACGCGGAGTGATGAGTGACCTGCGCACAGCTTTTCCACATGTGCAGTTCATAGTCACCACGCATTCACCCTTTATTATTCAGTCGCTCAAGCCGGGTGAGGTCATCGACCTCAACTGCGACTTGCCTGCTGACACGGAGTCTGAGCAGGCGTCTCCTGGGCCAAAGAACCTTTTCAATGATCGTAGTATTGAAGACATTGTGGAGGATGTTATGGGGGTTAAGCTCCCGTCCCGCAGCCGCAGGTTTCAGAAAATGTATGAGGTGGCCACGGAATATTACCAGCTCCTGGACAAGGTGGAGGGAGCGTCTGAGCAAGAGAAAGCGAGCCTTCGGCAGCAGCTTGACGACCTGAGTGCGCCCTACAGTGAGGATGTTGCCTATCATGCTTTCCTGGAAATGAAACGGATAAAATCTGGTTTGGGTGAGTCTGGTCAGGGGCAGTAAGAGGGCGTTGGAGTGAGACCTGTTGATAAGGGAGAGCCGCCCCTGGATGATCAGGCACGACCCAAAAAATACACCAGATACGTCAATGCTCGCAGGGATCTCATCACCCGGTTAGGCCCGTACTGTTCTTATTGCGAAATGAAGATCGATAGCAATCTGGATGTGGAGCATATCCGGCCTAAAACAACTTACCCGGAGCTTGAACTGGAATGGGATAATTTTTTGCTGGCTTGCCGCAACTGCAATTCGACAAAAGGTGACAAGTCTCCCGCTGTTACTGATATTTTCTGGCCTCATGCTGATAACACCTACAGGGCTTTTGAGTATGGGGAAGAGGGAGTAGTCAAGGCCGCGCATGACTTGCCACCGGCCCTGAAGAAAAAGGCAGAGAGGAGCATCAGCCTGACCGGCTTGGACAAAACTCTTGATATGGAGAATGCTTCCGACCGGCGCTGGCTCGCTCGAAGGGATGCTTGGGGTAGGGCCAAGGAAGCCCTGAATTGGTTGAGAGAGTGCGATTGTGAGCCCATGAGGAAGATGATTATTTCTGCAGCTGAGGGGGGGTATTGGAGCATATGGATGACTGTGTTCGCTCAGGATGAGGATATGCGTCGACGCTTTATCCATGCTTGGCGAGGCACGGCCAAGAACTGCTTTGATGAACAAGGCGGGCCCGTCCCCAGACCAAACGGCCAGCTGTAGGGCAAAGCGTAATAAAGTACTTCTGTGGCCGGGTGCAAGGAATCCGGATTGAGAAGCCTGCGCTGTGCGCCCACTTTTCAGCCAGTGATTCAGCTCAAATAATGGAAACTTGGGATCTTCTTCAAAAGGCTCCAGCCCAATGGGTTGATGGCCGGGTCTCCGGCTCATAGGGTAAAAACCCCGAGTAATCCTGTGATCTGTTCAGCCTTCCCATCGGCCTTTCGGTCGGCCTTCTATATCAGCCGTGATCAGCCGTGCGGCTCAAAGACTGAGTGACTCTGAGTGTCACCCCGACGGGCCCTGTTGAGCTTGGCAGCAGCCTGGCAATTTCTTGCTGTGAAAACCCTCTTCCTCGACGTTCTCACTGTTGATGCCTTTTTCGTGAGAGACAGCTGTCGGTAGCTTGGGCCTTGTCTGTGTATTCCATTCCTGTATTCAAAAATGTTGGAGGTAGTGAAATGAACTAACAGGGAAGGTGCTTGTCGAACACTCGGCCTGTTCCATTTTCGTTTGGTATCAACACGGGGTTTGACATGACTCAAAGAATAAGAATTGCAATCCAGAAATCTGGTCGCCTTGCTCGGGAGACCCAGAATCTTTTGAGTGCTTGTGGTATGCACATCAACCTGCGCGAGCGGGGGCTTCTCAGCCATGTGGCCAATATGCCGGTCGATGTCCTGCAGGTGCGGGGTAACGATATTCCCGGGCTGGTCATGGATGGCGTGGTTGATCTGGGTATTGTTTGTGAAAATGCTCTCGAAGAAGTGAGCCTTGGGCGAGCCTCCCAAAAACAGCCTACTCGTTTCGAAACCTTGCGGCGTATGGATTTTGGCGCTTGTCGACTCTCCTTGGCCGTGCCTGAAGAATTCGAATACGAGGGTCTGGATTCCCTTGATGGATGCCGTATCGCCACCTCTTGCCCTTACCTCCTGAAAAGATATATGGAAGAAAATGGCATCAATTTTTCCACCTGTATTCTCAAAGGATCCGTTGAAGCTGCTCCCCGCGCCGGTCTGGCCGATGCTGTCTGTGATCTGGTGGGTACAGGTATCACCCTGGAGGTCAATGGGCTCAAGGAGGTGGATGTGATTTTTCAGTCCATGGCGACGCTGATCCAGAGTCACCGAAAGCGTTCAGGGAAGCTGCAACAGTGGATTGACAAGATTCTGATTCGCATCAATGCCGTGGTCCTGGCCAAAGAAAGCAAGTACATCATGCTGCATGCTCCCAGGGAAAAGGTGGAAAAGATCGTTGATTTGCTGCCTGGTGTCGAACGTCCAACCCTGCTGCCACTGGCAGAGGACGAGAGCCGTGTAGCCCTGCATGCCGTCAGCTCCGAGACACTGTTCTGGTGCACAATGGAAGAATTAAAAGCACTGGGAGCCAGTTCCATTCTGGTCATGCCCATAGACAAAATGTTGGGCTGACAGAATGGAAAAAATATACTGGGACGCTCTTGATCAATCCGGGCGTGATGCGGCTCTGCGTCGCCCGGACACTGTGACAGACACGCATACCGCCAGCAGAGTGGCGGCTATTCTGGCGCAGGTAAAAAATGGCGGCGACAAGGCGCTGCGTGCCCTGACTGAGCAGCTCGGTGGTGCCATGCCAGCCCGATGGCGGCTTGATCGTACCGATATGGCTGCGGCGGAAAATCGTCTGCCACCGGAACTGAAGAAGGCTATCGATCATGCGGTTGAGAATATTGCCCGTTTTCACAGTGCCCAGAAACAGCAGGACCTGAGCGTGGAAACCGCGCCGGGCATTCTGTGTGAACTGCGTTCCGAGCCTGTTGAGAAAGTCGGGTTATACGTTCCCGATGGTACCGCTCCTTTGGTCGGCACGGTGCTTATGCTGGCAAAACCGGCCAGTATTGCCGGTTGCTCAGTCAAAGTGATGGTAACACCGCCTCCCGTCAGTGATGCGATTCTCTATGCTGCCTACTGTTGCGATCTGAATGCCATTTTTACCCTTGGTGGTGCACAGGCCATTGCGGCCCTTGCCTATGGCACGGAAACCGTGCCGAAAGTCGACAAGATTTTTGGCCCGGGCAATCGTTTTGTGACTGAAGCCAAAGTTCAGGTGAGCAGGCAGGGCACAGCCATTGATATGCTGGCGGGGCCTTCAGAAGTTCTGGTACTGGCGGATGCCACAGCCAATCCGGAGTATGTGGCCGCAGATCTTCTCTCCCAGGCGGCGCATGGGGAAGATTCCCGGGTTATGCTGGTCACGGACTGTGAGACCCTGGCCCGGCAGGTTGAACAGGCTATTGAGCGGCAGTTGTCCTTGTTGCCCAGAGCCAGTATTGCCCGGGCGGCTCTGTCGCAGAGCCGGATCATCCTTGCCAAAGACAGTCGCCAGGCCTGTGAGATCAGCAACAGTTATGCGCCTGAACACCTGATTGTCCAAACGGCCATCCCACGGGATCTGCTACCAAAACTGCGGTCTGCCGGTTCGATTTTCCTGGGTCCCTGGACGCCTGAGTCTATAGGCGACTACGCCAGTGGAACCAGTCAGATTTTACCCACCTGCGGTTATGCTCGTACGATGTCCAGTCTGTCATTGGCAGACTTCCGGCGTCGTTTCACTGTGCAGGAACTGACTTGGGAGGCCTTGCAGGAAGTCGGTGGCACTGTGATGACGCTGGCAGAGGCGGAAGGGCTGCAGGCACACGCCAATGCCGTGAACTTGCGCCTGCAAGAGCCATCGCCGATGAGCTGCGTTGCCCAAAGACTGGTGCGACCGGAAATTGCTCGCCTGACACGTTACTCTTCTGCCCGAAGTGAAGCGCCGAGCGGCGAAATCTGGCTCAATGCCAATGAATCCCCCTGGAACAACACCCAGGTTGAGGGGATCAACCGTTATCCTGGCTGTCAGCCGGAAGGGGTACGGGACGCTTATGCGCGCTATGCCGGTGTTGAACCAGAGCAGGTACTGATCACCCGCGGTTCCGATGAAGGCATTGATCTTCTGATCCGGACCTTCTGTCGTCCTTGTGTCGACAGTGTAGCCAGCTGTGGTCCGACCTATGGCATGTATGCCATCAGTGCTGCCACCAACGGTGTTGACTGTCTGATGCTGGACTGGGCAGCGGGCTATCGGCTGCCGGCCAGGTTTGCGCAGCAGGTGAAAGACGCACGACTGGTATTCCTGTGCAATCCCAATAACCCCTCTGGAACGGTTATTGCTCCGCAAGAGCTGATCGCGCTGGCCCACCAGCTGCCCAACAGCCTGTTGGTTGTTGATGAAGCCTATATTGAATTTTGTCCGGAGCTGACAGTTGCAGGAGCCCTGGAGCGCTGTAAAAACCTTGCTGTACTGCGCACACTGTCCAAAGCTTTTGCCATGGCGGGTGCCCGTTGTGGATTTGTGCTGGCCTCCCCCGCCATTATTGCTCTGCTGAGAAAGGTGATTGCTCCTTACCCCGTGCCGAAGCCTGTTGCTTTGTTGGCGGAAGAGGCCCTGAGCCACAAAGGTATTGCCAAGGTGCAGTCTCAGGTCAGGCAACTGATTGCCCGTCGGGAAGCCTTAAGCCAGCGCCTGCAAACCAATCCCGCAATCAGGCGTCATGTGCCTTCCAGAACCAATTACATTCTTTTCGAAATGAATGACGCTCGTCGTTTTTATAGCATGCTGGCAGAGAAGGGATTCTTCATTCGGGCCTATCAGCAGCCCTCCCTTGAAAACTGGCTGCGCATCAGCATTGGTGCGGATGAAGATATTCAGCGAATAGAACAGGTTCTCAAGGAGATGGCCCCATGAAACAGCCAATTTTATTTATTGGCAGGATGGGACCCTGGTGGAACGGCAAGAGCTGCCACTGGAAAATGTGATGGAACGCTTGCACCAGCGCCATCGATAATGCAGGTATTGCGCCAGTACACTGATGACAGACCATCACTTCCTGCGCGGGTGCCAGCGAGGCTTCAGATGGTGGAGGCTATGGGAGTCATCTTCCACCCTGTCTTTATTCCAGCGGGAATACTTGTTCAGGCGGCACTCCCGGCCCCAGCCCTTGGTGGAGCCAGGGGCTGAGGCCGGGATAGAAAGTCAGGAACAGAAAACAGAGCGGTGCTCGAATGAAGGCCCTAAGTTATTGCGTCTATTGTGGAGCAGCAAATGACAGTCATTTTCCCGGGGATGTTCTTGCTGGGACGAACCATGATGCTGTAGGTGCCCACCGTGCCAGAGGAACGAGAAGCGGCTGCTTTAACGTTTTCGTTATGTGCCTGGAAGCGGGTGCCAGTACGAGACTTAAGAAGGCTCGCTACATCCTGCTCCGCTACCCCATCAGATTGGGAGCACTTGAACGCTTGATGGGTGATGGTATTTTTCAGCAGTTCGTGCAGGGCCTTGCCATCATGGCCGATGAACTGTCGTACCACGTAAAATTGAGCGTCCTCCACAATATCTGCCGTCACCTCTTCATCGGCAAGCATATGTCCTCGAACGCTGTCCGGTATAGGGTCGAAGCCCTCGTAAGGAAAATCAGCTTGTGAAAAACGCTGGCGGATATCGCTGGCGACTTGCGCGACCCGCTGATCGAATTCACCGCTGTTTGCTGTTATCACCGCAATATCGACCACTTTGCCTCCCTGAGGTGCAGCCGCAACAAGCGAGGCCCCTCCGACCAGAACACAAGCCAGCACTCCTGCAGCCAGACGGGAAAAGAGAGATACACGGGTTTTCGGAATGGAACAAGTCATGGGTAACCTCCTTGTTGGACCCTGTTGTCCAGCGCTCCAGCTGAACTTATACATATAGAGTCAACACAGAAGGAGAAAGTTTCTTCCCATGGGGTCAGCCTTGCCATCGCTGCGCAAAAAACATCTGTTCGAGTAGTGCCAAGTCCGCGTAATCGTCCGGGACCTGACACGGGGAGGATGTCAAGGGATTACACCAGGACGCCGACTCCCGGGTTGGCTGGCCGACCTGTTACAAGGCCATACAGACTGCCGGCAAGACAGCGACTCTGGGCTGTTACTCCTGTTCTACATCCAGCTGCTGCGTGCAGTAGTCGAGGTCCATCTTTCCGGGAAATTGTTCACTGGGACGCACCATAACTGTGAAAGACCCTGCAACACCAGGCAAGCGCATCATGGGATACCTGAGATTTCGGGCATGCTGCTTGTAAACAGAAGTTACCAGCCTCTCTACATCATCATGATCAAGTCCCTGTCGGCAATCGCAGTGCTTGTTGGCGGATATATCCTTGAAAGTCGCGCTTTCCTCAATATCAGAGACCGAACAGCCGTTGCCTTGCGGGCTACATCTTTGTCTTGCGGCACCAGTGTATTGTCGTACGACATAAAACCGCCCGTTCCAGACAGCATGCGACACTAGCTCGTCAAAAGTGAACATGCCCCTGATCTCCGCAGGGAGAAGATTGCCTATTGCTTTGCGTATATCGTGTGTCAGCTGAGGTGGCTCCAGATCACCCGCAGCACCCTCAACGAGAGCCCCGCCATGACAACTGTCGTCCTCCGCATAAAGGATGTGGCAATAGATCTTGTCCGGCTCTCGTGCAGAAAAGCGCTGCAGCATCTGCTTGAGCATGTCATCAACTGCCATGTCGTATGCAAGATCACTGGGCATATCCGATTGCATGTCAAACTCGGCTCCCCACCACCTGGTCTTGTTGGTCGGCGGTGCAGCAAGAGAAATGCTGGCCGCAAGACTGCAAACCAGCATGCCTGCTGTTATCCATGAAAAACGAGAGCAGGAACCTTTGCGCGTCATGTGTAGCATGGCGGTCTCCCCAAAATGTTATCGCACCAGGTGTGCGGCCCCTTTGAACCAGCAAACGCGAAGGGAGTTCCCCCGATCACTGTGTCAAGACTGTCAGGCTTCTGAGGTCGTCCAACGAGGGGCTGAGGCAGGCATACAAAGACCGATGCGCGAATGAAGGTCCCGGGACCTGACACCAGACCGGTCCTACATGATTTCGTTGACCGCGTACCCCTTCCCCAGCGTATCCAGACAGTTGTCCAGCAAGTCCTGAAACTCCGGAGCCACTGTCAACTGCTGCACCTGCTCTGCCAGCTTGGCGGACTGTGCGTCCTCCCCTCCGGCAGCAACAGTGACGGGAAGGCCGGATACGGCCAGCTTGCGGGTACGCAGAACGCTGGCGTAGTGGGGGTCGCGCTCCTCCATCTCTTCTGCCAGGGTCAGGTAGTCGCAAGAGTCTCCCTCCGCCGCGCCCTGCAGCAGGGCGGCCAGTTTTCGGGGAGTCAGGCCGGCTGCTACAGACTCCCATCCTCAGGTATCACGAAGAGCGCAGGGACCTGCCATCTCTCTCGTCAGGTCTGCGGATGCCGCTTTTTTACGGGCCTTGAACGGATTCCACATGACAGTGACCGGCAAATGGGAGATTTTTATCAGAGGCAGGGTTCTCAGGGCAGGCGAAATAGTGCACTTGCTGCGACAGGTGAGTAACAACCATCCGATACAATGCTGGCAACGGATGAAAACATCCGACATGGTGGGCAGCATGAATGGAAATGAGCTGTTGAAGAAACTCAGAAAGCTCGCCCGGGAGCGGCATGAACAGCTGATCATACTCAACACAAGAGGCAAGGGATTGTTGAAGACAATGTTGAGCGATCTTGGTCTGACACTTTCAGATATTGAGGGCCTGTAACCCTCGGGAGAACAGAACAATGAGAATGCAATACCCCGCCAGGGTCAGCCGTGATGAAGATGGCCGTTATCTGGTCCGCTTCCTTGACTTCGGCTGGGGGGCAACAGACGGCGTCACGCTGGAAGAAGCGCTGGGCGAGGCCGTTGATTGTCTTGATGAGCTTATAGCTGCCACCATGGAGCGTGGTGAGGCTCTTCCTTTCCCCGGGGACATGCTGGCCACCAATACCTGGCCGATTTCTCCGTCCGCTCTTATCGCAGCCAAGGCCGCTGTCTACTGCGTACAGAAGGAAAAGGGGACCAGGAAAACGTCTCTTGCCCAGAAGATGGGGAAGGACGAAAAGTTTGTCAGGACACTGCTTGATCCTCATGCCGGATCCAGAATACAGAGCATCGAGGATGCCCTTCGTGCTCTTGGCAAGCGCCTGGTTATCAGTGTTGAGGATGATATAGCCAGACTCAATCCCTGACCCAGTGCGCGGCAAGCCCCGTCCTTCAGGGCGGGGAAGGATAGCGCGGACAGCGCAGCCGTCCCTTGCTCTGGTTTTCAGTGCGGCGTCTCTTCTGCTGTTCAATAGACTGGCGAACAAGCGATGCGCGAATGAAGGTCCCGGGACATTGTCTCTATTGTGGGGCAGTGAGTGGCATGCGTTGTCCAGGGGGCGCAGTTGGGACGAACCATCAGGCTGCCAGTAACCACCCTGCCAAAGCTGCGAGGAGTGGCTTCTTTGGCTTTCTTGTTATGTGTCTGCAAGCGGGTGCCAGAGCGCGACTCAAGAGGGCTCGCCAGATGCTCGTACGGTATTGCATCGGGTGCAGGGCACTGGAAATAGTGACGGGAGCTTGTGCTTTTCAGCAGTTCGTTACAGTTGTTTGATGCCGTGCAAGCCCAGCCTGGAACTCTTGCCAGGGCTTGCGCTGGATTTGGGGGATGAAAGTACGTCTGAAAAAAACACCGAAAAGATTTGGTAGATATGGCGCACCCTGCAGGATTCGAACCTGCGACCTCTGCCTCCGGAGGGCAGCGCTCTATCCAGCTGAGCTAAGGGTGCGCTGCTGACAATCTCAGTCAGGTGCAGCGGGTGTAGATGATACGCATCTGGGCCGAGCCCTACAAGAGCGAAGCCTGACTGTTTCCAAAGAAAAGGCCACAGACGCTGTCTTGAGCGGGAAAAAAACAGCTGGATGGCGAAAAAAAACAGGGTTATCAAAGGACAAAATGCACATTCGGGTACAAACTATGCAGACACGGATGGCTATAGCGCATCGACCATGGCACCATAGCCGCACCTGGGCAAAGCAGGCTCCTGATTCCTATGACTGTCAGTATCGTCAGACGCCGTATTGCACCTGATGTGGGAGAAACCCCCTGCCTCCCGGGCCCCGCGCATCCCTTGCTGGATCGCATCTACAAGGCCCGTGGCGTCACCCAGCCGGAACAACTGGTACGCACCCTGGACTCGCTGATCCCGGGCTCCTTGATGAAAGGAATGGATGAAGCCACGCGACTGCTGGCAGAGGCCGTCAGCCAGCAGCAGTCTATTGTCATAGTCGGGGATTTTGATACCGATGGTGCCACCAGCGTGGCTCTTGCTGTTCTGGCTCTGAAGGCCATGGGGGCGACCAGACTCGATTTCCTGGTGCCGGATCGATTCCGCTACGGTTACGGCCTGTCTGCGGAAATCGTCGAAACGCTGTGCGCCCGCGCAGTCCCGGATCTGCTGATCACTGTGGATAACGGCATTTCCAGCATTGAAGGCGTTGCCGCCGCCCGGGCCGCCAATATCAAGGTGCTGGTCACCGATCATCACCTCGCCGGAGATGAGCTCCCACAGGCCGATGCCATCGTCAATCCCAATCAGCCCGGCTGCCCTTTTCCCGCCAAAAATACAGCCGGCGTTGGTGTCATCTTCTATGTTCTCTGCGCGCTGCGTACCCGCCTGGACAGCCTGGGGTGGTTTTCGGACAAACCCAAACCAAACATGGCGCAGTTCCTGGACCTGGTGGCCCTGGGGACTGTGGCAGATCTGGTTGGCCTTGATACCAATAACCGCATTCTCGTTCACCAGGGCATGAGCCGTATTCGTGCACTCCAGACCCGACCTGGCATACTGGCACTGGCCGATGTCGCGCGCCGTGATCCTGCCCGCCTGGAAACAGCGGACCTGGGCTTTGCCCTGGCTCCCCGACTCAATGCGGCAGGACGACTGGAAAGTATGTCGGTGGGTATTGAACTGCTGATCACAGACGCTCCTCTGCACGCTTATCAGTTGGCCTGTCAGCTGGATCAAATCAACCGGGAACGCAGGACCATCGAGACCAGAATGAAAGAGGAGGCGCTGAGTGAAATCGAACAGATTCACACAGACGACACAGCAACGCTTCCATGGGGGCTGTGCCTGTTCCGGGATCACTGGCACCAGGGCGTGCTGGGGATTCTGGCCTCGCGGCTCAAGGAAAAACTGCACCGGCCCGTGATTACCTTCGCCTGTGGCCGTGAGGGCGAGATCAAGGGATCGGCCCGCTCTATTCCAGGGTTTCATATGCGTGATGCCCTGGCCCGCATTGAGGGTCTCTCCCCCGGTTTACTGTTGAAATTCGGGGGGCATGCCATGGCAGCAGGCCTGTCCTTGCGCCAGCATGACTTTCCTCGTTTTGCCAGCGCTTTCGACCAGATTGTCCGCCAGCAACTGACGGAAGATCAGCTGCAAGCGCGTCTTTTCACCGATGGTTCCTTGTCAGACTCCGAACTCAACCTGGCAACAGCCGAGCTGCTACGCACCGCCGGCCCCTGGGGACAGCAGTTTCCGGAGCCTGTATTTGACGGGCTTTTTACTGTCAAGGAGCAACGCATCGTGGGCAACAACCACCTGAAAATGCAGTTGATGCCAATGAACAGCAGGCTGTGCCTTGATGCCATATGGTTCAACGTGGATACCTGCTTATGGCCTGACGACACTATCGGTCAGGTTCGCCTCGTCTACAGGCTGAATACCAACGTTTTTCGCGGCAGCTATAGCTTGCAATTGATGGTAGAGCATCTGGAAGTGACCTGAGCCGGGTATGCGGCGCCTGCCGCCTCCCTGGCCGCTCGCAGAATGAACGTCCAGAGTATATGGTGCCAATGACCCGGCAAGACAGGTGCTGATGTTGTCTCTGTGTATCCGCTGTTGTCCGTTCAGAGACACGCTGTCGCACATAAGAAATGTGCAGTCGTATATAATCTGCTGTCGTGCAAATCAGTTCTTGGCAGGAAGGAATGTCTTCTTGATCAGGTCGCAACCGGGCCGGGAGCTCCTCTACACCTGACACTTGTCTTCGATCTTTCTGAGGCCATCCGGAGACTGGTGTCCGTTTTCTCACGCCCGGACGACAGGCAACCTCCCGTTTGCCGAACGCTACGGCTGTGTGAAAAAATGCAGACAAATGATGCGCTCACCAGGATGATCACTTGATAGATTCAGACGGATTCCGCCCCAACGTGGGCATTATTATCGCGAACAGCGAGAGCGAGGTACTCTGGGCCAGACGTGCAACCCAGGACGCCTGGCAGTTTCCGCAAGGGGGGCTTCAGAAACAGGAGTCGCCACAACAGGCCATGTACCGGGAATTATACGAGGAGGTTGGCCTGAAGCCGCAAGACGTGAATGTTCTGGCTCACACCCGTAACTGGCTGCGCTACTGGATTCCCCCCCAACTTGTCAGAAAAGACCGGACGCCTGTCTGCATCGGGCAAAAGCAGAAATGGTTCCTGCTCCAGTTGACATCCAGCAGTGACAACATCTGCCTGAACCGGTCGTCATCCCCGGAGTTTGATAGCTGGAAGTGGGTGGACTACTGGCTTCCGGCCAGGCAGGTGGTGTACTTCAAAAGGGAAGTGTACCGAAAGGCTTTGCGCGAGCTGGCCCACTACCTTCCCGTCCCTCCGTCCTCGCGCTCCGCTCAGGGATAGTTCCGCAACCTCCTTCTGCGGCGCGCGACCAGTGCAACGGCCTGAAGCTGTTCTGCTGAGGCACCGACGATGACGCGACACGCAGAAGAATGGCTTTCTTGTCGAAGTCATGCGGAGGTGTGGCTTCTGGTTGTGTGCTGTTTTTGTGAGCATGAAACGCATAGTGGGTCGTATGAAAAGCTTCAAAAAGCGTCCTGGCATGCCGGATATCGTTGTGCTGGCTTGTGAGGGCTATTGAGGCCGGAGAATAGAGGCTCTGAGCCATCAGTTTCACCCTGTGCCCCGACACGGGAGCTGTATTGCTGACGTCGTCCTCTTTTCCGCGACCATGTTGTGCTTTGTGTTTGTGACCAAGGGGGCGGATGCCAAGTGGAAAGAGCACCCTGTCACTGGCAGCTCAGCCCGAGCGTGTTTCTGGATAAAGAATGCGCTCGACAAGCCTGTAAACGGTGGTGGTGCCGGGGGGGCGCGGCCAGTCGTCGCGCCGCCTGGCGCGGTCTATGGCACTATCGACCAGATCGCGAATCATCTGAATCCGTTGTCGTATGTGGGAATGTGCTTTTTCAGCCGAGTGCTGCAATCTTGTTGCGGTGCGGTGCGGTGCGATGCGATGCGATATCGTTACCGTCCGCGAAATGGAGCAGCAGCCAATACTCAAAGCAGGGATTGCTGACCGCCAAGTTGTCGTTTTTTTCCTTCGTTGCCCAGGCATGCAGCTGCCCCAGCTGCTCTTCGGTTCATTCATCCTTGGCCACTACCAGCCAAGCTTCGTCACGAGACTTCAGGCTTTCGTCCCGGAGGTAATCCTCCATAGGTTTCAGCACCGGCGGTGGGGCACTCTGTGAACAGTCTGGAAGGCATTTTATCTTGATCGTTTGGTCAGTTTGATCGAGAAAGAGGGCGAAGTACTCCGGCTCTGTCTTCTTGCCTCCGTTGCCATCACGAACAGCTTGCGGCAGGGGAGCTGGCAGTGTGCGCCTTGAAAAAATTGGTTTTCCCCGCAGCATGGCCACCATAGATTGCCGCAATCGGAAGGACTCTCGTCTGATATTTTCCCAGCTTGGCTACCCTGCTTCCGTGCTGACGCTCTCTGCTGGCGATCATTGAAAAGGAGCAGCGGTCACGGAATGACATCCAGTTTTCGAGCGAAAAGCTGATGAGCATGTTGCATGCCTCCTGAAGAGTCATGTCTATTTGCGATGCCCTCAACTTGGACAATGACGACCTGAAATCCAAGCCCAAAGAGAAATTGTCTTGTTGGAAAGCATTGGCAAAAATCGTGAGGCGGCTGTTCCCATTCAGGCTATGATCTGTATATTCTGAGCCCTGCGGCAGCGCCAATCAGGAAAGAATGGCGTACAGACTGATGTCCTTCAGGCCATACGGCTGACAGAAAACCGGGCCAGCTTCTCCAGCGCCTGGCGACTTGTGCCATGGGTCATACCGTCCAGTGCTGCAATAGCCTGCTCCACCTGCCGATGGGCAGATCGCACTGTGTAATCAAGGGCGCCGGATTCGTTCACCAGCTGCATCACCGGGTCCCTGGCGTCCGGGCCATCAGCCGCCAGCGCCTGTTCTACCATGCTGACGGCCTCAGGCCTTTGATTCAGTGCATGTATCAGTGGCAGGGTCAGTTTGCCCTCTGCCAGATCATCTCCCGGGTTTTTGCCCAGCTCACTCTGATCGCCGGTGTAGTCCAGCAGGTCGTCCGTCAACTGGAAAGCCATACCCAGATGCTCACCGTAGCGTCTGAAGGCCTGCACCCGGGTCTCGTCCACACCGGCAAGCAGCGCTGCGGACTGGCTGGATACGGCAAACAGTGCCGCTGTCTTGCAGCAAATGGTGCGCATGTATTCGGATTCAGTCGTCTGCAGGTTACGCACATTGGCCAGCTGCATGACTTCCCCCTCGGCGATCACATTGGTGGCCTTGGCCAGGGCGTCCATCACCGCCAGATTCTTCAGGCGAACCATCATCTGAAAAGCACGGGAGTAGAGAAAGTCACCTACCAGGACGCTGGGCGCGTTGCCCCAGTGCGCATTGGCGGTCAGGCGGCCCCGGCGCAAGTCCGAAGCATCTACAACATCGTCATGCAGCAGGGTGGCCGTGTGCAGACATTCTATGATGGCCGCCAGCACTATATGCTGCGTGCCCTTGTAGCCGCAGGCCGATGCACTGAGCAGCACCAGAAGAGGGCGCAAGCGTTTGCCACCGGCGCCCAGTATGTGCTGGCCGATTTGTTCCACCAGGGCGACATCAGAGCACAGCTCCGCCGCAATACAATTGTTTACAGACCGGAACTCTTCCTGAAACGCAGTGTATAAACTGCGTACATCCTCGGTTTGGGGCATGGGTAGTGCGGCTTCCTGAGTGTTCTTTTGCCGGTTGTATGCGGGACTTGCGCATCCTACGGGGGGGGCACTTCAGGTGTCAAGCACACACCTGTGGGGGCCGCGTCACCGGCATGACATCTTTGCAGTGCTGCCGGATTCATATGGCCCCCGCAGCTGGCATCGGGCTACTGTGCCTGAAGCAGCCGGCCATTGACATCCCGGCTGTCAGGGCCCATCAGATAGAGGTACACCGGCATAATCTCCTCAGGTGTCGGCAAACTGAGCGGGTCCTCGGCCGGGTAGGCGCTGGCGCGCATACCCGTACGGGTTGCGCCAGGATTGATGGCGTTGGACCGCACCTGGCTCAAACCGGCTTCCTCGTCAGCCAGAATCTGCATCAGTCCCTCGGTCGCAAAGCGGGAAACACTGTAAGCCCCCCAGTGTGCACGGCCCTTGCTGCCAACGCCTGAGCTGGTGAAAATTACTGAGGCATCAGGTGCCGCACGCAGCAAAGGAAGGAGGGCGCGCGTCATCAGGAAGCTGGCTGTCACATTGACCTGCATCACTTGCTGCCAGGTGTCCGGATTGTATTGCCCGAGCGGTCCCAATCTTCCCAGGATCCCGGCGTTGTGCAACAGACCATCAAGACGGCCGAACTCCTTTTCAATCGTGGCCGCCATCTGAAGGTAGTCATCGAGTGTGGCATGTGCCATATCCAGGGGGACTATGGCTGCCTGCGGGCCTCCCTCTTTCTCGATGCTGTCATAAACGGCTTCCAGCTTGGCGGTCGTGCGCCCCACAAGGATGACAGTGGCACCCTGACGGGCGTAGCTCAAAGCCGCAGCCCTCCCTATGCCCGCTCCTGCGCCCGTCACCAATACAACCCGCTCTTTTAGCAGGTCTTCCGGCACATCATAATGAAACATCTATACACTCCTGGCGTGACAGCTCAGTGGCGACTGGATTTCTTATTCTACCAGGATGCACGGCAAGTTCCGCTCTTACAAGTTCCATTCTCACCATTCTTACAATGGTGAGGGGAGAGGCTGAAAAATATGGGTGGCACGGCCACGGGCTCGCATCAGCAGCACTACGCAGGGAGCCAGCGTATCAGCGGCCCTGGCCTGTGGCATCAAGCCTGTCAGACCAAACCGCGACCGGACGAGAGTCCGAAGCGTTACAGGCTCCCTGTCGCTGAATCTGCCTTGCTGCCGTGATGGCCAGGCAGCGGCCACAAGCAGAAAGACAGAGCACGCACACCGGCAACAGACCCTGCACAGACAATGGCTACAGTCGCACAGGACCTGCGCAACAGCCCGTGGAAGCCCTTTTGAATCAGCCACCCGCGCACGCCTGCGCGCATTTCTGCGGCGAGCTGCAGGGAGGCCGTCATTCACTGGCGTGAATCAGAGTCTGATGTCTTCTGGCAAGTGGGCCTCCGGTACCAGAGGCAGGCACGCCAGTTTCAGGGAGGACTGGCCCGCGCCCGGCTGCTCGTGACGGGAATAGGTTATCAGCAGACGGCTGCCATCTGGTGTGAACAGCACCTTTTCCACCGAGCCGTCCCAGTCCAGACTGAGCTTTTGCACCCAGTGAACGGGCCCGGCAGAGTAATAAGCCCCCCAGACACTGATACTGGACCGCTCTCCCATGGCCAGTGCGCAGTGATAACCGTCCGGAGAAAAAGCAGCCTGGATCGGCCCGCCCACAGGATTGTCGATGCGCGCTGCAATCACCCACCCTCGTGCCGGGTCATTCTGCCAGATATGCGCACCAATGTTGTCAGTCGCTACCAGGTGGTGACCGTTGGCACTGAATTGCGCGGATCGCAGCAAGCGAGGCCGGCCATCGCTGTTGCCAGCCCCTGCCTCAAGGGGAAGGACAACCGGTTCCTTCCCGACCTCTGACGCTGCTGTAGACAAGACACGCAGGCACGAGCTTCTTGCCCCTTTGTCAGGAAAGGCCAGCAGCTGTCCATCCGGGCTGAAGACCGCAGTAAAGGTGGGAATGCCGACTGTACGAAAGGCTCCAGCAACGGGAGGGGGGCAGGCGTAACTACATTGCTTGCTGATCACAGGATGCCATCCCGGCGCCAGCATATACCGGTACTCCTGCTGCCGTGGGGTCGCCGCTGTCCGGTGCCAGCCCGGATCCGGCACATAACGCCACAGTTCCATTCTCACACCTATGGAGCCCAAGGTATTATCGGGGCGATCCGGGCCACCTGAGGCACCCTTGTGCTGCTGGGTCTCGTCATCAGGTGAGGGCTCTTGTCGACGCGAGGATACCGCCAGCAGCCGACCATCGGGTGACAGCACCGCCCCGTTCATCAGGGATGAGCGGGCTTCGAGATTATACTCCCGCCAGTCGGAACCAATGTGGCGCAAGATGGAAATCTCGCCCCCGGCGGTAATCAACAAAGATTGGCTGTCCTTACTGAAGACAGCTCTTTCAGGAACCGGCAGCGCCATGCGTTGGAGGACACTGTCCCTGAACGCGGCGGGCAGGTGATTGAGAACGGCGTCCAGCCCGGCGCGGTTTCCTTTCCAAAGGTAATGTTGCTGCCAGTTGGCGTCCTGCGGCGGCCAGGCGTCCGCTGTGACATTGCAGAAAAGGGCTACACGGGCATTGCTCATCGGCAGTGCCCGGTAGCGGCCATCAGGGCTGGCGCTCGCTCCCGGGACGAAATCCTTATCGGTCAGGTTTCTGGCAGACTCTTCCACCTTGTGCCAATGCTCCGGGGTGTCAGGTTCCCACTTTTGTAGCCAGCCAGCATTGTTGACAGCCTCCAGACTGCGACCCTGGACATCGAATGACAGGCCAGAGACAGACTGGTGGGAAGCGAAATTTCCCAGTCGCTGCATGTGGAGGAGGTCGTGGCGATAGATGCAGATGCAACTGGAGTCGTCCGAGAGGTTGTGGGCCGAGTGCGCAAGATGCCGACCATCCGGGCTCCACGCCAGCTCAAGTGTCCTTCTGGAGCCGCAGTCAAACATGTCACTCTGGCGTGTTGAAAAAAACCGTGTCTGGATCTGTTGGCGTACCAATGTGTAAAACGCTCGCTGCCAGGGCAGATCCTGGCTGATCAGCTCCTGGCGCTCTGTTTTCTCGACCGAGTCAGGCTTCAGGCTCTCGCACCAGAGCGCCAGAAGCTGGAGGGCTCTGCCTTGACCCTGCACCTGCTCAAGCTTCTGGCTATAGAAAGAGGGATAGGTCTGTACAAAACAGGACGCTTGCAATGCAGGATCTGCGGCCACCCTGGGCCATTGATGAGACATTGTGCCGCAGTCTGCCAGATCCTTGCTGTCCAGGGGGAGTTTGCGGGGGCGCACTAACAATGCCAGCAGCGGATCGCACCAGGCGGGAGGCTCCTGTTCAATCAGGTACACGGCCGTGTGATCAGGAGCCGCTGGCGTCAGGACGGGGGGAGACGCGACGGCCGCCACCTGGTGCTCGAAAGCTGCGGCGGCCATTGGTCTTTGATCTCCCTGTGGCGGGGATGGTGGTGGCGATGAGCATGGCGATGAGGATGCCGATGAAGAGGGGATGTCCATGGTGTCTGTCTCCGGATCAAGTAATGAGCGTGCGGATACAGACGGCCGTCTACGAAGAAAGTTCCCCTCCCGCCCGTAGATAAGGCTGTCATGCAGGAATGCATGCAAGAAGACAGATCCGATCGTTGTTGTGTCACGGTCGTTGTGCAGCAGGTGGCAGCCACAGCAGCAGGCTTGTTTCTTACAGGCAGCCTTCGGCAACAAGCGCCGCCAGAACAGGCGCCCGTCGAGGGGAACAGGTCGTGGCATTGGGCGTAAGGCAGCAGGGGCCTGTGGCACCAGCTGACACGCATCCGGCCTGAACAGAAAGCAGGCCGCACAAGGGGCTCAACTCCGCCAGCCACCGGGTATCCCACTGACATCATCTGCGCCGCTTTTCTCCTGTGATGGCCTTTGATGGCCGCTTGTCGCCGGGCACCCCGCTGACGTCCGTGCAGCACCCGATTTTTATAACAATGCTGTCAGGGAACCCGACAACATTGCTCAACCTGCCTCTCTATTATTGTCCCGGCTTTCTTTTATGCTTTGGATGTTCCGGTGTGGTTGCAGCTCGCTGCCTGGCTGTCGCCAATCAGCCCCTGCGTCGTCGCGGGAACTCTCCGGCCATTGCCCCGATCACGTCAGGTTTACGGGCAACCACGCGACAGCTGGGTGAGAGTGCAGCATTCAGACAGCTCACCACTTTATCCGGACGGATTTTGCACCTTGTTGGCCATGCCTTTAGCGGGACGGCCTTGATATACAGGAACTCCCGCCTGTGGCTACCGGGCACAGTTGACATCCTCCCCGTCCTGAAGGACGGGGCTTGCCGCGCACTGGGTCAACCAGCAACCGCAGAAGCGGCCTGCAGCTTGTTGTCCTCAAGCCACTTCAGCAAGGCGGCGGGTGAATGCACAATGGCATCCGCTCCCCAGTCAGCGGGGCTGGCTTCTTGCTCGAGAAAACCGTAGGCGGCTGCCAGGGTGACCATGCATGCTGCGCTCCCCGCCTGAATATCGACAAGGTGGTCACCTATATACAAACAATGTTGCGGTGCCACACCCAGACTGCTGGCAGCCAGCAGCAGCGGTTCCGGATCTGGCTTGCTCTTGCTGACATCATCCGGGCACACCAGAACCGCACAGGGTGATGGCAGGGCAATAGACTGCAACAGGGGCTCGGCAAAACGGCGTGGCTTGTTGGTAACCACGCCCCAGGGGATGGACAGTGTTTCCAGTTTTTCCAGAACCCTGTCCATGCCATCAAACAGCCGGGACGCGCTGGCGCGCCTGGGGTCTGACACCATGCGCTCATAGTGGTCAAGAAACCTCTGGCACAAACGCTCAAAGGCCGGTTCATCGCAGGACACGGGCTTGGCACAGGCCAAAGCGGTCAGGGCGCGTATGCCGCCGGAAATTCGACTGCACACCTCTGCGGTCGACAAGAGAGACAGCCCCAGCCCGACGCGCCAGCCGTTGAGCAAGACACAGAAATCCATGGAGGTGTCCAGCAGCGTACCGTCCAGATCAAAGAAAACCGCTTCGAGAGGGTCGGGTGTTGTCGTGTTCATGGCTTTATTCAGCGTCTGTTTGTGAAGAGGATGAGCTGTCCGGCTGTTCTTCTCCGGGATCTTCCCCGGGAGAGCGGACGTACAGCATGTAGTTCACATCCAGGTCATCGTCCTGAAGCCGGTACACCTGGGTCAAAGGGTTGTAGAGCAGCCCCGTACCCTGCTCAACAGACAAACCGGATTCTCGACACCAGCGTGCCAGCTCGTGCGGGCGGATAAAACGACGAAACTCATGGGTTCCCCGGGGCAGTAACCTGAGCACATACTCGGCGCCGACTATGGCGAACAGCCATGACTTGGGATTGCGATTGATTGTGGAGAAAAACAGGTGGCCGCCGGGCTTGACCAGCCGGGCGCAAGCGGCAACAACGGCGGCCGGGTCCGGCACATGTTCCAGCATTTCCAGGCAGGCCACCACGTCAAAGGCGGCGGGTTTTTCCTCTGCCATCTGCTCGGCTGTGGTTTGTACGTAGTCTACGCTGACGCCGCTTTCCAGTCCGTGCAGGCGTGCTACTGACAGTGCGGGTTCTCCCATATCTATGCCAGTGACGCTGGCCCCCCGGCGGGCGGCCGATTCGCTGAGGATTCCACCACCGCAGCCCACATCGAGCAGGGTCTTTCCACAGAGGCCGACACGCTGGTCAATATAATCGAGGCGCAGCGGATTGATATCGTGCAGAGCCCGGAACTCGCTGTGCGGGTCCCACCAGCGGCGCGCCAGGGCAGAGAAGCGGGCGATCTCTTTTTCATCAACATTTTTATCAATATTGGCGTCGGCGTCGGACGCCTGCGCTCGGGTGCTTTGTGTATCTGTTTGCGTGTGGGTCATTGTCTCTCCTGGCATCTTGGCCAGAGGGAATGAGGATCGGGGGACATCTTGTCCGGGATCTGTGCCTTTAGCGAGAGTCAGGTCTGCTCTGAGTGTGTTTGCAAGGCGATTCAAACCGGACAGGAGCTCTCTTCAGGGGAAAGATACAGGAAACAAACTCAAAGCCTCTCTTGCAGCAGGACAGCGGGTTTCCGGACCCCCCCGGCGGAACTCAAACAGGGCATCCCTAACATAAACCTGAATTCGTCACTTCGCCAGAGTCGGACTGGTACTGCGCCGGCCCTGGTACAGGCGCACAAGCGTTTTTGCAAGGTGGCACCATCACTGGTAGCGAACCACGCATCCGGCACGCCATCCATAAGCATAAGGAACCTGATGACTGCTTCATATTCTTTGTGGAAATCGCCGTTGACCTGTACAGGCTGTGCCATGTCTCCAGCGACGCTGTTCTTCAGCGGTTCCGCAGCAGGACCATAAAAAGAGAAAAGTAAACAGGCATCGCCTCCACCTGTACAACGCAAACAAATCGAGCATTGCGATCTCAAACCCGACAACCTGTTGCTCAAGCCTGGACAACATCCAGACTCGGGTGAGCCTGACGTACACCTTGCGCTGTGTGATTTGGGCTTGGCTCACGAGGTGCATAATCAAAACCCGCCGGATCTGTCAGCGATGGTGGGAACTGTCCACCAGGTGCCGTCGGATGTTCCTGAAGCCAATCCCGGGATCAGGGATACGACCGCATCATACCCCTGTGCAGTCGATAATTGGGCTATGGGCTATGGGCTATGGGCTATGGGCTATGGGCTATGGGCTATGGGCTGTACGAACGGATCGGCAATGAAGATCTTGTTGACACGGCAGACTCTCTGACCTGGACAAAGACACTCAGGCAATGTGGGTGATGCGTGAAAAACAGAAGGTCACTATGACAGTGAAAAATAGAATAACCAGGAGGCTCAACGCCATTCTGGTTCAGAGGCGAGATTTCATGTCAGACAAAACAGCTGCCCACTTCAGGGGGCTGGTGATGGGATTGGTGGATCCTGCCCCTGAAGACCGGATGACAGTGGCAGCGGTTCTGCTGCATCCTGTCCGCAACAAGGCTGCGGATTGAGTGCCACCGGAAACCGTTGGAGCAAACAACAAACCCCGGAAGTCCGGGGTTTGCCTTTCAATACAGAGGGGTTGAATTGGTACGGCGCTACAGGGAGTCTGGCCGTGCACCTGAACGCTTTCTGGTAATGCCCGCCGCTCTTATGTTGAAGACGAGGTCCCACATCTGTTCATCACCTGTTGCAGGACTGTCCAGCATGGCTTCGTCCTCTGTGCGGGCGCTCCCCCATTGTTCCATCTTCATTGACAAAGGCTTTTGCAACGGTTGCAGGTGAGTTTTCGGATGACTCAGGCTTTGCATCAGCTGGGATAAACATCCTCAACATAGGGGCGCACAGAAGGTCCAGCCTGTGTTGCAAGTCGGTTCTGCGCAAATAGACTTCCCTGGAGCACAGGTCCCAGGTGAAAGTGGTGGGAGTGCCTTTGAGGTTGGTGTCCCAGCCAGGGGGCGAGAGGTCAAAACCATCCTGTGTTGTACAGAGCACATGGTGCGAGTACGCGATTGCCCGGTTGGTTGGCGTGTTCAGCAGCTGTCTCGGATCCAGGTTGTGCACCCATCGGCTCAGTTGGGAAGAGTAGCGTTTCACGCCTTCGGTAACATGGCGGGCTGGAGAGCAAAAAAGAGTATTCATTACTGATTGTATTTTTGTCTGCATATTTTCTTTCCTCTTTCATGAAGAACAGCACCCTCTCATCATGCATGGGTGCCAAGCTGTCTGGCTCCTGGACATTGGTGGAAGTGGGTAGCAGCCATGGTCTTCTGGCTATTGTCCGGGGTCAGCCTGTCGCAGCGGCAGCAGGCCCGGACGGGAGACCAGCGTTCGCTTGCGGCCTGCCCCTGGCCGGTTCGCAAAAATGGTCTCACGGCCGTCATGGCCGCGCAGGCGGGAGCTGGACGAGGCGTGTGCGGGGATTGTTGTTACAGGATGTTCATCACATAAACCGGCATGTGTCTTCGTCAAGGTGAGACTGGTACTGCGGCTGGCTCTTTACTGGCGTCAAACCGTTGTAGCAAGGCGGCATCATCGCTGGTGGCGAACAACTTGATTGAGCATGTCCTGAAGGCTGTAACGACTGCCTCACAGCTTCTGTGGGAAGTGTGTTGACCCGCACGAGCTGGGCCGTATCTACAGTGATGTTTTTCCTCAGAAGTTCCACTGCAGGGCAACAGGAAAAACAGAAAAGCAAACAAGCATGCCAGGTGCCCAGCACATCGAGCCAAGCAGCAGAAGCTGTTTGCCATGGATCAACGTCCCTCCTTCAATACTGGAAACAGCGCCGCTCAGGCATTCGGAGTCAGTCGGACGGCAGGTGGGAAAGGGGCTGAAGCCTCGTTGTCTTCCAGCAGAGCCTGGCTCGGCCGTGCTGTCGCTTTTGTTCAGGAGTGTCGCTTTTGTTCAGGAGAAAGTGCGCCAGATCCCAGAATTCAAGATGGCAAACAAACCGCAGTATGCTGCCGATGCGGCACGGCAGGACCGTACAACAAGGTTGCAAAAATCCGGCTTCATTGACCTGCACTGAATCGAAGACGAGACTCTCAAGGACGAATACGACCCGCAACCTCATGAGCAACAGCTGGAGCTCTACAGCGAGCAGGTTGAGTCATTCGGAAACGCAGGCTATATCACCATGCAGAGGCGTGGCGAGGGTAGCTATGGTGTGATACCCGCCACACTCAAGGCTACGGCCAACCATATGCAGATTGATAAGGAAATGGCTACCAACAGTGCAGCAAATACCCAAGAGGTAAAGCCGCTGCTGGACAAGCGCGAGCTCCCCATATCATCAAGGCAAGCCAGGAAAATAGTTGCCTTGAGAATGAACTTCTGCCCGAAGAGATGGCCTTTTTGCTGGAGCATCTACTGCTACTGATAGGGTGACTGGACTGTGATCCCGCAACCCGGATGACAATAGAGAAGGCTATGCAGCATCCTTTCTTCCAGAAGATCGCGAATTGAGTAGCGTCTGAAATCGTCGCCGTAAACAACAAACCCCGGAAGTCCGGGGTTTGGGTTTTATTACAGGCTGATCAACTTTTATCTTCTACAAAGTCTAAAAGGAGCAGCAGCTGTTCATTCATGTTCCGCTTGCACAAAGCCTCCAGCTGGCATGTTGAGGAGGTCCAGCATCTTCTCATTATCATCCGCACAGGCCGGGACTTCATCAGATTTTGAAGCCAGGGTTGCGAATGGAGCCATGCTCACAGAAGCAGGGATAAACATTTTCAACAGCGGCCGGCACAGAAGGTCTATTCCACGCTGGAAGTCTGTTTTTTCCAACGTCCTGTTGTCATCGGTGTGTAGATGCCAGGAGACCTTGGTGAAAGCGTCTTTGATCTGGCGGCTCCTGGAAGTGGGCTCTGAAAGCCGCGCAAAGCCTCCTGCCGAGAGGGAATAGTTCGACTGCACGATGGCCCGGTTGTTTGGCGTGTTCAGCAGGGCGCTCGGCGTGTGGTTTTTCACCCACCGGTTCAGCTGGGAAGAGTAGTGCCTCACGCCTTCAGTAATACGTTGAGCTGGGGAATAAACAAGAGTATTCATCACTGATTGAAATTTTATCTGCATGGTGTTGTTCCTCTCTCTGTATAACAGCACCCCTTCATCATGCATGCTTGCCACAGACTTGGCCCCTGGACCTTGGTGGAAGCGGGTATCAGGCCATGGCGGGAGGCAGGGGGCGCGCGTTGCAGCCTTTTCCGGGGTCTGTTCGTAAGAATGTTCTCACTGTCGTGACGGTAAGAATCCAGTGCGTGCAGTCAGTTCCCGCTGGACGAGGGAACACTGGAGGGAAGCCTGCGCGGGGGGCTGTTGCCAGGTACCTGCGCATAGCTCCCGTCAGGGGAGCCGCGATGCTCGACAGGTCAGGTCATCCGGATGCAGCCGGGCGAATGGGAGCTTTCTGGCCAGCCGAGCTTTCAACAGGGTACAGCCGCGTAGTGCCTGAAGGAGGCGTGCAATGCCTGCAACCAGCGCCAGGGCACCTTTGCGACGCTGTGCAGCCCCGGAGGTGAAATCGCATGTCAAAAGAGGTGGCTGCTGACATCAGGGATCCCATGACGAAGTGGCTGGAGCCAGAGCCTGCAACCCGGATGACAAGGCGGTAGGTTGGGTGCGCCTGAAATTGTCGGAGCAGACCAAAAAACCCCGGAAGTCCGGGGTTGGGGATTCAATACAGGCTGGTCTGATTTATACGACGCTCAGGATCTTGCGCAGTACATTCGAGTCCTTGCCCGGTTATGCTCTGTTGTTGCGCGCGATGAGGTCCACTATTTCCCAACCCTGCTCCAGGGCGAACGGGTCCAGTCTTTTGTCATCTTCGCTGAAAATGACTTCATCAAGGCTTTCAGATGGGCTCCCGGGTGGATCAGACTTCTCCTGAGCAGGGAGAAACATCTTCAGCAGCGGGCTGCACAGGCGGTCCACTCTGTATTGAAAGCCTGTTCTCTCAATATACCGCGAGTCGTCGGTGACCAGATGCAACTTGCCACTGGCCTGAGAGGATTGGAGGTCTGGTGAGAATTTCATGGCCGCGAGAAAACGGCCATTCACCATGCATCCGCGCTCATATCGCGCGTTCATGATTGCCCGGTTGACTGGCGTGTTCAGCAGGTGCATTGGACGGCAGCTTTGCACCCACCGGGCCAGCTGTGAAGAGTAGTGCCTCACGCTTTGAGTAACACGCTGAACTGGGGAATAAACAAGAGTATGCATCACTGATTGAATGTTCGCAGGCATGGTTTTTCTCCTCTTTACGATTAAAAACTGGTATCGGATGCTTATGAAGGCCTCCTGGTTTGCCGATGGAATGCTACGCTGGTCTGACTGCCAGAACTCTACAGGGACTCTTGTACGCCCTGTGGCTCCTTCGCGATCATTTCTTCCACTCCCTTGCAGAAGGGTTTCTGGGTTTTGTTGCCACCGCTGGCCGAGACCTCATCAGAATCTTCAGATGGGCTTTGCGAAGGATCAGTCTGTACATCAGCGGGCAGAAACCTTTTCAAGAACTGTCTGCGCAGATCGTCCAGGCGCAGCTGAAAGTCTGTTCTCTCGAAAGTCTCCTCGCCGACAAGCAGGTAGCAAGTGGTACTGGTCCGAACGCTTTGGGCTCTGCTGCCCAAGAGCGTTGATGAGAGAGATCCATCCTCTGGCATGTCCGCAGAGGGAGTCTTGTCCTGCGGCCTGTCACAGAGCAGGTAGTTCCCCTGTAAGATGGCCCTGTTGGTAGGGGTGTCAAGCCAGAATGCCGGACTGACAAACCGGCCCAGCTGGGAAGAGTAGAGTTTTCCCACTTCAACAATACGTTGGATGGGGGAATAAAAAAGGGTCTTTATTGCTGACTGAATTTGCTGTTGCATAGCTCGCTCCCTCGCTGGAAAGTGAATGTTCTCTTGTCATGCATGCATGTTGGCCCGCTTGTCTGGCTCCTGGACCTTTGAGGGAGAGCCAGGGACATGGCGCCGAGGGGCGGGAAGCCTTCTTCGTAAGATGAGAGAAGCGAAAGCTCCCCGCCCGGGCAATCCATAGTTGTGCCTTCTGTAGCCTTTCTGCGTCAGTGTCGCCGGGCTTTGCGCGAAGGCGTCATCCCCTTTTTATTCTGTCGATGTGGGGGCACCGTCATGAGGGAGACATATTTTCAGCAGTGGCCTTAGTGCAGTGTCTATCGCAACCTGGCCACCGGCTCTGCGCACATCCCCGTTTTCGGTTTTCAGGATGTAGACTTTCCGCAGTTTAACGACTTTGGCCTGGAGCTCGGAAGTAGCCGATGCACGAGAAGGGGCATTATCCTCCGAGTAGCACTCATGGTTCCCTGCCACGATTGCCCGGTTGATCGGTGTATTCAGAAGTTTCAGCGGACTGTGGGTCTTGACCCAGCGGCCCAGCTGAGCGGCGTAGTACCTCACGCCGTCAGTAGCTATTTTGGCTGGGGCACAAAAAACAGTCTTCAGCATCGATTGAATGTTTATCTGCATAGTTTCTTTCCTTTTCATCAAATGAGCACCCTCTCATCATGCATGCTTGCCATGCCGCCTGGCACCTGGACCTTGGTTCTACAGAGCATGAATCAACTTTTCCAGAAAACTGTCCAGGGACGAATCGCGCCACTGTGGAGACAGCATTTCAAGGCTGGAAAAAATGGTCCTGTTGATTGGAATTCTCCGTGAGTGCGCTTGCGAAAGGATGTTCCATCCTTCAGCTTCCGGGTTCCTGATGACAAAGGATCCTGCTCAGCAGCACGGACGACAGGAAGGGCTGGGTGGGCCTTCTTTGGCATGCAGAGAAGCAGGGTAGCCAACAGTCAAGCAAGGGACAGATCGGCCCCCTTGGGCCAGGCCAGCCTGTTCCCCTGTCATCCAGGGGTGGTGGTCACATCAAAAATCCGCTGGAGGGGCTTGATCCCGGTCCCGGGAAACCCTGCGACAAGGCGCCGGGCGTTGGAGCACTCTTTCGTTTGGCAGGAAAAGCCTCCGGTTTCGCGGCAAGAGCGGGCATTGGATCAAGAAATGTCTGGAATCACCCAGACAGAGCGGGTTCCGGGCAGTCAGGAGGAACATCCTTCTTGAGATAGTCTCCAGGGGGCTCTGAGTCTGCCGATTCAACAGCGGAAAACCTGACGATGCGGCCACTCTGGCAGCACTGTCAGGCGTCTATCATTGCACAAAGTCTCATGAAGTGTGCGGCGCCTTCTGTACCCTTTCTGCGTCAGTTTTGCCGGGCTGTGCGCGAAGGCGTCACCTCCTGTTTATTCTGCCGATGTTCATTCTGCCGATGTTTATTCTGCCGATACGGGGGCGCCGCCATCAGGGAGACATATTTTCAGCAGTGGCCTTATTAGAGAGTCCGTCATAATCTGGGTACGGGCTCTGCGTACATGAACTGTGTCGGTTTTCAGGTAGTCGACTTGCCGGACTTTAATGACTTTGGCCCGGAGCCCGGAGTCAGCCGATGCAGAAGAAGAGTCTTGCGCCTTGTTGCCAATCTCTTGCTGCTCCGTAGTGCGCCCATAGTTCCCTGCCACGATTGCCCGGTTGATCGGTGTATTCAGAAATTTCAGCGGACTGTGGGCTTTGACCCAGCGGCCCAGCCGGCCGGCCTGGCGCCTCACGCTGTCAGTAGCAAATGTGGCTGGGGCAGAAAAAGCAGTACTCAGTATCGATTGCATGATTGTCGCCATAGTCTCTTTCCTTTTCATCAAATCAGCACCCTCTCATCATGCATGCTTGCCAAGCCGTTTGGCACCTGGACTTTGGTTCTACAGAGCATGAATCACCTTTTCCAGAAAACGGCCCAGGGACGAATCGCGCCACTGCGCAGACAGCATTTCAAGGCTGGAAAAAAATGCTCCTGTTCATTGGCGTTAACAATGGGATCTCTCCGTGAGTGCGCTTGTGAAAGGATGTTCCATCCTTCGGATTTCCTGACGACGAAGGGACGAAGGGACGAAGGGACGAAGGGACGAAGGGACGAAGGGACGAAGGGACGAAGGACAGTGCTCAGAAGGTTCCCGAAGCGCACACCAACAAGCTCATCAAAGACAGTCCTGCTGACAGCCTGCCAAGCTTGGCTACTCGCGACGAGAACAGTCCGGCTGAAGTCAATTTTTGCGCTGATCCCCAGCGGGTAGAGACTGCTGCATGAGGACAGGCACCAGGTCTCCTCAATCCTTTGCTCTCCAATCTGACTCTGACAAGTCAGGTCAGTGGCTGGGGATGGCTGGCAGAAAGGTTGTCACAGAGCGTCTCCCCAGTCGATCGGGAACAGTTTCACTCTATCTGGCACTTGCCGGAATTTTCCCGGGAGAGCCGGAACTTTATGGACGGTCAACAACTCCATGGTTAAGGAGTGCCGCATAGCGCCCGGCAAAGGTGAAAACAGCCTGGAAACAGTGTCAGCATCCCGTGGCAGGCAACAGGATTCCAGGCTGACGGCAGCCATCAGATATCGTGAAAACTCAAACGGTTTGTGAGTGCGCTCCTTCATCTTTATGCAGACTCAGGGAAGGGAAAAATCGTGAAACCAGCAGTCCCCGGTTCAAGTCGCCCGTCGCTGTGGTCCCGTTCTCTTTCCCGGGCATCGACCGAACGGGGACCGGGTCGTGACTATGTGGGTAGACGCAAGCGACTTGCTTCGCTCAGAATGGCGAAAGACAGCGTATCCACCGTATCCACCGTATCCACCGTATCCACCGTATCCACCGTATCCACCGTATCCAGCTCACCTGACGCGGGAAGACCAGGCACCAGGCGTCGGTCCGGACCCGTAGCCGTTGCGCCCGAGCCGACCACCAGTTTGCGCAGTACACAAGTCCCGCCCGTCGCTGTCCATTTTCTGGAGGACGATGACCAGGCCGAGGCTCTGCTGGCCCGGCTGGCACAGGAAGCGCCGGCACGCCAGCAAGTGCTGATTCAACATCCCGATGAACTCTCTACCCTGCATCTGACCCATCGGACAGTGCTGGAACCGCACCAGCCGCCGCGCCTGACGCCGGGGCTGCTGGTCGATGGCTCACCGCTGACCCTGGTGCTGGATCTGCGAGCCCTGACCGCGCAGGAGATAGCCCGCTTCAACGATCTTCTGGATCCGGACCGCCCCTGTATCTTTGCACCAGATCAGGGAGAACCACGACCGGTCAGCGCCGCCGTGCAGCGGCTGGTTCTGGTCAGCAGACAGCAGCTGCCGACTGACGCAGGGGATCCATGGAACAGCCCGGGCGCTGATTTCTGGCGCAGGCTGTCCCAGTCTGATTCCCTGACGCTCAGGGACACAGCGTCTGTCTCGGATCATGAGGGCACAGCCGCTCCCCCGCTGCCGCTACCGTCCTGTGATCCTGGCGAGCATGAGCAGAACCCCAACACGCATCTGATCGCCCTGCACCTGCAACAGGACTGGCAGCATCATTTGTTCGGAGGGCCCAGCTTCGATGATCACGGACAGCTAGGTCACCGCCCCGGTGTTCTGGCGACCGTCAAACCGGGAGATACCGTCATACTGCAAGGCCTGGATCTTGAGGACCTGACAGCAAGGCACCGTCTGCGCAATCTGCTCAGTCACCGCTGCTTTGAATCCAACGCTCAGGTGCACAGTCTGCACAATGTTCGCTTCTTGCAGGCCCCTCTGGACGGCGGACTCTGTGGTGAGCTCAACCGTATCGCCGACCAGATCAACTGGCAGTCCTGCGCCGACGACCAGCCCGTCCTGGTGATCAACAGTGGCAATCTGGACGCCTGGCTGGCCCCCTGGAAGGTGGACAGCCGGGGGCACCTTGCTGCCAACCGGTGTCTGCAAGAAAAATGTGCCGCCGGGTACGGTCTGCTGGTCAGTTCGCCGTTGAGCGAAAAACAGTGGATCCGGCTCCTGGCGTGTCTGGCCGCAACCAGCAGGGACCGCCCTGCGGTCGCCGTGCTGTCAGGCACCGGGCAGCCCGAGCCAGTCCGGCACAGAGCGACCGTCGCCGCCTGTCCGTCAACGCCTGCTGTTGTCAAGCTCTATTCTTTCCACACAATCACCGAACGGGACCATGCCCTGGATCAACTGCCTGAGTCCCGGCAGCTTATCCAGATCACCCCCGCTACCCGGTTGAACCAGCTGTTGGACAACCTGCATGTGCTGTCCGAGCAACAGGGAACCCTTGGCCGCATCAGAACGCCACTGCAGCAGGCACTGGAGCAGGGCCAGCCTGTGGCACTGCTGGGACTCGAATCCAACCCTCTGCTGCAGCATCAGCTGGAGCCACTGTTGTCCGCAACACCAGGACTTCTTGTCACTGGCCTCTGGCACGCCTTTCCGCATGCCAACCTCCGGGTTTTCTGGCCGGATGACAAGGCCAGTGCGTCTCATCTGTGGCAGGCGCAAAGAGCGGCGTCCGAACCTTGTGCAGCGGTCGATATCTGGGAGCAGGCCTGTCAGCGTCATGGTCTGATACCCTGCCAACTGCCGCGCGAGGCACTGCACAACATTTACCAGGCGGCAGCCCAAGCTTGCGACCAGCCTTTGCCCAGACTTTCGGGGCGACTGCTGGAGCTGGTGATTCGACGTGCCCGCCAGGCTCAACAGCGGGACCACGCCAGCCAGTTGCAACCTGTGCACTGGCGCCAGGCCATCGACAGTCTGCTGTCGCACAGCACCCGCAGTCAGCCTGCTGTGCGCGATTTCCTCAAACAGGTGTGCAGCTGGCAGCTTCCCGACCCGGATCAGCACAGCCTGTGGGTCGATCAGGAGCGGCTGGAAGCCCTGATCAACAACGCCATGCCGCTGTCACCCCGTTTTTTGGCGCGCCACCGCTGGGCCCTGGTCCGCTGTTTCAGCCCGGCCGCCATCCAGGGCTCCACCCTGCTACCGAACGGCAAGGACATAGAGCTGGACGCCCAGCTGAGTGCCCTGGTATGCGCCTTTGCCCCGCCCCACTGGCAGCAACAGCTGCACGACCACCTCAACCCGCAGCAAGACTGGACGTCCGGCACAGACCCGACGCGCTGGCAACCGCGCTCTACCCGGCGCATCAAGCGTCTTCAGGACGCGCTGGCATCAGGTTGGCAGCTGCGCTCGCTGGCGGGTTACGACAGCCGTACGGCTGTGCTGCGGGAGCTGGCCCGGTACAGTCAACAGCAGGCTCAGCTCCCCGATCAAAGCCAAGCCCGGTGTGAGCTGGAGAAGGTAGTTCAACAGTGCCTGATGCGCCAGGATGAGTTGCAACCCGGAGCGTCGCTGGCAACCCTGGTAGAGGATCTGCTGTCCGGACGGCTGGATGGCGCAGACCTTCAGCAACGCCGTTTACATCGGCTGCAGGAGCGATTGGCACTGTCCAGCATGCTGTTGATCGAAGGAGAAACGGGCACGGGCAAAAGCACCATGGCCCGAACTCTGGCACAGCAGCTGGGTCCTTGCCAGGTGGTGTCACTGGGGCCGGAAACCGGCGAGAATGCGCTGCTCCAGGCCTGGAGCTGGGAAAAACGTGGCCAGGATCGCACCATGGTGCGCCAGCAAAAGGCCATTATGCGCTGGGCTCAGACCCGCCCCGCTGCCAGTGACCAGTATGTCACCCTCGTTCTGGACGAGGCCAACCTGGCAGCGCCCGGCGTTCTGGACATGTTCAATGGCATGCACTGGCAGCCCCCCTGCCTGTTCTGCGATGGTCAGGCCATAGGTCTCAGCCCGCACCACAGGGTCATACTGACCGGCAACCCCATCGGCTACGGCGGCAGAAGCTGGGACAGTGATGTGCTCGACGGCGTTCAGCGACTCTATTTACCGCCCCGGGACAACGTCTTTCTGACAGAACAGGTGATTGTTCCGGCACTGACACAGGTATTGACGCCCTTGTGCGCATCCGCCGACATCGACCCGCTGGTGCAAGAGAGCCTGCCGGCTGTGATGAAGCTCTGGTCACTCTATCAGGAGCTGCTGCCAGAGCGTGTCTTTACCCCCAGGGACCTGACCGACATGGCCGCCTGGCTGGGCTGGTGGCTCGACAACGCAGCGCCCTTGACGTCGCCCCTGACGCTCGCCGATTTTCATGGCTTGATCTGGCGAGCGTTTGATCAGGCTCTGGGGCAGGAGATCAGCCCGCAGCGTCACCACAGGCGGGAGGCCATGCGGCTATGGTTCGCTCGCCAGTTTCCCATGAATACAGGTCATGTCGATGCTGTTTCCCGCCAGCAGACAGAACCGGCCCTGGCGGCTTTCGACCTGCTGGCCGCCCGTGATCAGCCTGACTTCAACACCAGCGCACCGGCTGTGCGGAATTTGTTTGTTGCCCTGTATCAGGATGTGGCGCGCAGTGCGCTGGCCTTTGCGCGCCACAGAGCGCACGGCGGCCGCCAGGCTACGCTGGTGCAGGGCCCGGCCGGGCGCGGCAAGGATGCCACCCTCACTCTGGTACTGAAGATGTTTCGCCAGTATCACGGGGCCGCGTTGCCGCAACCTGTCGTGGTGGATGCCGGTGCCAGCTGGGACAAGATTTGCGCCAGCATTCAGGAAGCGCGAACGCAGGGGCGTATCCTGGTGATGCCGGAGCTCAACCTGACGGCGACCGGTCATCTTGAAGGAGAGCTCAACGCTGTGCTCACCGGTGAGGCCGCACCCGGGTTTCACCTGTTTGCGACGGTCAATCCAGCCGGTCAGGGCGGACGCAGCCGTCTGTCGCCTGCTCTGCAGGGGCGCTTTCGCCAGCTGGTACTGCGCGACTACAACAGCGATGAACTCCGGGGCATTGCGGCTACCGCACTGGCGGCTGGCGGTTCGCACCGGCACCAGGCTGATCATCAAGCCGACAAGCACATCGACAAGATTGTGCGCTGGCATTGTCGGCTGTGCCACCAGCTGAAACAGCAGGGGCTGGCCATGGCGCCCAGTGCCCGTGATATCCGGAAGCTGGCCGCATCGCTGGCGCAGACGCCCGGGCAGGATCCCGTCCGCGCTTTTGAGTCTCACTACCATTTCTACCTGACGCTGGCCACTGGCAACTGCGCACAACTGGATGCACTCCCAGACACCGCAGCCAGTGCTCAAGAGCAACCGGATGAGGAGGCGTGCCGGTGGGTCAACCTGAAGCTGGCCGACCTGCATCCCTGGCAGGTGCTGCGCGGCAGTGGCACAAAACTGAAGCCGGATGAGGGCTGCATCCTGTTGGACAGGGCTCTGGATGATGACCAGGCCCGGGTCGCAATGACAGGCTTGCTGGCCCGTCACCGCTGGCAGGATGCCGGCTTGCCAGCTGATCCTCATTCCGACTGGTCTGATCTCGAAAAGCTGTGTTACCGGCTGTGGCAAAGGGTCTGGTGCGGTCGGTTCTGTCCACAAGAGCAGGCAGCAGCGCTGGATACGGCCTTTGCGCTGGATGCTGGCATGCAGCTGTTCCTCTCCAACCCGTGTAACCAGGAGCTGGTTCAGCGTATAGAACAGAGTCTGGTACTCAATGCCCCTGGGACTCCTGTACAACGCCCAGCCTTCTGGCGTCAGTTGCGCGATGCGCTGGCCACCAATGCAGAACAATGGTTCTGGCCAGGGGGCACAGTGCCTTCCCTGCCCGTTCCAGACAGCGATCATGCACTGGAATATATGGATACGGGCCAACAGGCAGCAGCGGGTGCGCCTGGCCGTGCAGTCGAGATCTGGAAGAATGACTGGAGGCTGGACAGACGAACAGGTCCGCGCACCAGTCCACTGCAGCCCGCGTGCCGCGTTTTTCAGGATGACGTACCCCCAGGCCGTGATCGCGTTGCCGTGCTGGACATGGCTGTAGAACCCAGTGGTGATGTCTTGCTGACCGAAGCCAGACCGGGCTTGGGCGGATTCAATATAGTGACAACAGCTCCGCTGCCCCTGCCATGCGCAGAGCCTCGCCCAGGTCAGCATTACGCTGTTTTTACGCCCTCCCGCAGAGACTGGTGCGCTCTGCCATCACGCTTCCCGCACGAAGACATGGAAGCGCTGGCAACCCGCCCAGCTGTGCCCTGGCAGCTGGGAAAGGATAAATACACGGGCCTGCACTACATTCGTTTCCCCAGCTGCCAGCACAAGCCGGGCACCATTGAAGTGCACTACCTGGTGCGTCCCCAGCCTCGACAGGAGGACAACACCGCTACAGCAGTGGCCTCTTTCCCTCCTGATCCCTGGCTGAGCCTTCATGTGCAGACGCTGCGGCTCTGGTGTGCACAGGGGCAGCTGCCCCTGGCGACCACACAGAAGCTGATGGCACTGTTCGCGTCTCCATCCCGTCAGCAGCAGCTCCAGGCCATTCTTGACTGGTGCAAGGAATTTGTCAGTGAGAATCCTCTGCCCCACAACCTGCCTCTGCTGCCGGCGCTGATTGCCTCTCAGCAGGGATCCTGTCGTCACCGGGTAGTCGCCTGCGTGGCCCTGTGCCGTTACTGTGGTATCGCGGCCCGGCCAGTTGTCAACACCGTGCACATGATGCTGGAGTACAGCCTGGATGGCCGCTCCTGGCATACTGTGGATCTGGGGGGGGCTCCGGCTCCCCGGGCACCCGGCGAGCACCCTGCCAGTGCGCGGCAGGCTCCCGGAGATCGACAGCTGCCTGGCAATACCCATCCTGGCAATACCCATATGGTCCGGCTGGAAAAAAGGCTGGGGGCCGGGATGTTGTCCAAAGTGGTCAGTATGCTGGATATGCCTCAGCCCCAGCTGGCGAAAGAAGTGCAACAGTACGCAGTGCCCGAGTGCTTCATTGTGTACCGCTTGTTATGCCTCACCGAGGGCCCTGCAGCAGAGCAGGGTTTTGAAACGGCGCTGCAAATACTGGCAGACATGTCCGTGCATGACCGGGAAGCCTTTTTCCACGACGAGGCGCGTCTGGGGACAGGGAGCGCCAGGCTGGAAACATCTATTGTCATTTCTGCGATGGGAGCGCGTGGTAAAAAGCCGATTCCCTCTTTGTCAGAGCGGCTGAACCGGCTGCACAAGCTGCTTGTTGCCGATAACGGCAGGACCTGCGACCAGGACGCCTGGTGCAGAACCATGGTGTCGGCTTGCAGCCACTTGTATGAAAGCGCCTATGCCGCGTTGTTGGCATTCGTGGCCGATCGCGGCTGGCTGCAGCTGGGCATCTGCAAGCCCCCCGGTTTTTTGCAACGCGCGTCTGAGGATATGTGTTTTCTGAAGAGTGTGGAACTGGTGAGTCAGGACAGCTCCTTCGCCCTGCGCACACAGGTAAGGGACTGGTGGAAGCAGTGGGTAACAGGCTATCTCGGCCAGGATCTGCGCCATGCTCCGGCCATGGAGCATGTGCTGCGCGAAGGTCCTCGGTTCGGCCTTGACCAGGTTCAGCTGCCGGGCAACAAGGGAAAGTCTGTTGCGCTTGAAAGGCGATTGGCAATAGCAGCACCCGATCGGCTCTGGTCTGACCAGCCGGAAGGCGTGCCCGACCCTGAACGCTGGTTGCAGGGCTTGCCAGCCTTTGCTCAGGCGAAGGCTACCCCAAGAGCGTGCCGGCCTCTTGTGATACTGGGCGGCCCAGGCTACATGGAATCAGGCATCTATGCTGTCCTGCGAAAACTCCGCGACAGCCGTGTATCACGTGGAGAGCAGGCCAGCATGTCATCCCTGAGCAGCAACCTGTCAAAACTGATAATGGCCGCTTTTGCCCGCTACGTTTTTCAACTGACTCACCAGCAAGAAGGAGGACGGCTGCTGTTTGCCTGGATCGGGGGCAATTATCCCCAGGTTGGACCGGGCTACATGGAGCCGCGTTCAGAAGACGAGGCCATAAGGTTACTGACCGGCCACATAAGTCACAATGAGTTTCCCACCTTTGGCATACAAGAGCCCCTGCTGATAAAGCGTGGCGGCTCACATCTCCGCCAGCATTACAGGGCCGATAATGCCTTGATTATAAAGGGAAACCAGATGACTGATATCTTCCGCGAATTTACCCTTAGCCTTGATGATCGGTGGCTGGATGCACAGGAGAGAAAGATGCCAGGCCGTCCTGTCAGGAAAAAAACGGAATGACAAGGGAGCACGGGAGCACAGGAGGGCTGCATGCGCGCCCCAGCCGCTTGTATCCTGCGCAAGCGGCTATCGCACCCTGTGAAGGTTCGTTGTCGATTCAGCATCGCTCGCCAGGGCGGAGCACAAACCCGTCGAAAAAAATCCACTTCACAAGGCGGGCAGTCGTTTTCTGGTACGCAATTATCTGCCTGCACAGGTGAACTTTCGAGTGCCCTGTGCCGCCGATTCTCACCTGGATCGCCGCTAGATGAGCGCAACAGCTTGCAAGCCGCCCATCCCCTGCTAGATATACCCCTGTTAATTTTTTTCCTGGTTGCGGGAATTTGCTGGAGTAGTTGCTGATGTTGGATCTGCAAGATGTCAGGACGGGGTCGCTTCGCCTGCTACTGGCAGTCAGCGTGGCGCTGGCTGGCCAGTCACAGTATGCGTTGGCTATCGATCAGGATCTCTCCAACGTCTCTGGCGTACAGAGCCATAGCGTTTACGGGGCTGGTGACTGGTCTTGGTTGCCTGCTTACAAGAGAGAGAGTTTGTCGCCGGATCCCTATACGACGGGATCCAGAATCTGGGGTGCAGTCTCTGGTGAAATGGTGCCGCTGGCTGCGGTATTCCTTGTGCATTACCTCGCGAAAAATGTGGGCTTGTTGCACCAGACACTCACCGGGACCAACGGTGAGCAGGCGGCGGACTATGCCTGGCGTCTGGGCGAGGCTGTTGGTGATCTGGCCACCACGAATACGCCTGGCGGCTGGCTGTGGCGCCTGTGTGCCTCCAACGTGGATCTTCTGCCCGCCACTGGTGCCATCCATCTGGACAGGAGGTTACTCTGGCTGCTGCGGCGCACTCTGGCTTATGCCCCTCTTCTGGGACGCACCGTCCCTGACGCATTGCGGCAACATGCTCTTGGTGCTGTTGGCGTCGCCAATATCGCCTTCGACCCGGCAGAGTTGAACCAGCATTTCAAACTCACCTTTGTCAGTGCCAGTGCTTCGGATGGACCTGGTGCACCGGGCAGTGCTTTTCTTGATCTTGACTTCATGCGCCGCCCGGATCCCCCGGATGGGATGAAAGGCCGTTTTGAGCGGGCGTTGGCAGGTCTGGATGCCCTCAGTCGCGAAGAGGACATCACACGTATTCGCTTTTACCCCAGAATTTTGCGTGAACCGGGCAAGGAGGCTGAGCTGGCACTGTTCGTGCGCCCCTACTTTGCGGGACGTCCGGGGCTTCTCGTCCTTTTTCCTGGCAGCTTCGGCCTGGAAAAAGACCGCAGGTGGTGGACTGATGCCGTAGATCTGGGGCTGTTTCAGGGGGTGTATAACGACGACCAGTACATGGCTGTCAAGCTGACGAATCAGCTGATGGGATACCGTAAAGAGCTGGTGACGCCGCTATCCGACCAGATTATGGAGCTTCTTCCGTCAGCGCTGGAGTCCGCCATCGACCTGGAGGGCACTTACAGCTATGGCGAACAGAATGTCCTCTCTGGTCATGCAGAACCTTTCGAAAAGCAGATACAAAATGCCCGCACGGTGTTTGCCGAGCGCACTGCGATTGAGTCACCGGAGAACGGAGGGGTTGTTGGAACTCCCCTGCAGTCCATGCATCACTCAGTGGTTGCCATGGGACAGCAAGAGGGCGTGCTGTTCGTTGATGATTGGTTGAGCCAGAGGGCTGAACTGCCTGTCTTTACAGTAAAAAGTCGCATTCGCTATAGCGAAATCCGGCCGGAGGCCGTCCTCAATCTGGAAAATCACTTGCCGTCACCACCGGCCCGGGGCAGCAAACAGATTGCTGTCACTCTGGCACGCGGACAGGCCTACAGCTGGCTGGTGAGCCATCTTCTCCAGACACGCATGCAAGAGCTCAAGTCCCACCGGGAGAGCTTGCAGAAATATCACCCGCTCCTGGCGCAAGACAAGGCTGCTCTGAACGAGCTGGCCGCGCGCGAGGCGCGACTGACGCAAGGACGCTCCCTGCAAGAATCTTTGAACGCGCAACAGCAGAAGGTCGCGGAGGAGCACAGCGGCGATCTCGGGGAGTACCGGACGGCCCAGATTGCTGTGAATGCGGCCAAGGCGGAGCAGGAACGCCTGTCAACCCGGTTACAGGCACTTGACCACGAATTGGCGCAGGCCAGTGCCGCCAAGGCCGAGTTGGGTGCTGCCTATCACCAGATCTACAACACCTTGCCCGTACCGAACCGGGCGCAGCTGGACGAGGCACGGACCGCACTGGCAGAGATGGAAGACGTGACATTGCCGGAGAAAAGAAGGCTGTTCCAGCGTAGTACGAGAGACTATACCGGCGCTTCCAAAGAAGGGGCCAACGCGCTCTGGCGCTTCCACGAACGGGAGGCGGATGTGATCAAAATGCAGAAAACACGCGCTATCATGGCGGAGAACTTTACAGAGAGCCAGAAGGCCCTGGTCGAGCGCAAGGATGTGTTGGTCTCCCGTCTTCGCAGCAACGCTGAGCTGGCTCGACTGGTGCAGCTGGAGCAACTGCGCAAGCTGTCTCCTGAAACGGCCACGGAAGAGGCGCAGCTGGGGCAGGCGGAAGTTCAGCACAGCCTGAACACATTGAGAGAGGCGGCTGCCGGCGGCCCGGTGTGGGAGACGGTAAACCACGCCACCGGAAGTGCGCGGGAGTTTGCGACAACTGCCTGGCATACGCTGTCCGCTGCGGGAAGCCAGATCAGGAAAGGCACCCAGGCTGTTCTGCCGGCTGCGGTGCGGTCCCGATTGTCTGCTGCTCCTGCGGCTGAGTTTCCCGCACCCGCGCCCCCCCGCTCTGACCAGATTGTCTCCTCTGACCGGGGCGTGCGCCAGGACGCGACAGTAGCCGAACCCAGTGAGACACCTGCTCTCCTTCCGTCTGCTCCGTCTGCTCCGTCTGCTCCGACTGTTCCGTCTGATCCGTCTGCTGCGTCTGTTGCGTCTGTTGCGTCTGATGCGTCTGATGGATTGCAGCGGGGGGCAGATCAGGGCGCAACGGGCAAGAGCGTACAAGGTACGGACATAGAGAGAGTCACAGGCAGTACGGCAGGGTCAGCTGTTGTTGCTGCCGTTGCTGCTGTTGCTGCCGCACCTGCTGCTGTGAAGCCTGTCTCTTCCCGTCACGGGCATGGCGACGCAAGTGGCAGTGCGGGGGCAGAACAGCCTGTGGTGCCTGCGTCTCCCCTCCCCGAGGCTGAGGCAGGCGGGCGTGGCCAGTTAAAAGTGGTGAGGGACCAGGCAAGTCAGGCGAGCCCGGAAGGCACCCTTCATGTCAAGGCCATCGTCCGTTTTGAATCCAGTGAGCCGGCTTCTCAACCTTCTGTCCGGAGAGTAGGCGGTGCCTCAGGGCGCGTTGGCTCTGCCGGCGTCTCCAGGGCAACCAGTACACCCGAAGCACCACCATCTTCACTGAGAGAGACAGCTTCTGCTCGTGAATCTGTCGCTGCACGAACGAATCTTCCCCACACGAGAGCATCTCGAGAGGGTTCTGATGCGTCTTCGGACTATTCGGAGTAGAGCTACGCACTCTCCTCTCTTGAGCAGGGTCAGGCGGGTTTCTGTAGGGAGGCACTGAATTTCGGCCCTGCGTGTTCCCCTTGCGGTAGAGCTGTTCTTTCAGGAATTTTTTGGGGCAGGGTGTGCCGGGTGAGCTGTTTGTGAGAAGGAACGCCATCGGCTCGACGTGATCTTTTGCTGTGATTGCATTAGCGCCTTGTCGGGTGGGATTTGGTTGTGAGTAAAAGAGCAAGGCCTCCTTTGATGGGGACACTTCATCATTGCACAGCACCACAAAAGGCGCTGCCTTTTCTGGCCTGGGAAAAGGCAGCAACAGTGTGAGAGTGCCGGTTCACGCGCGAGATTGCCACGAGCCAAATTGCGGTGAAGGTAATGAGATTGCGGTGAAGGCAGTGAGACTGGCATCGTTATTCTGTGATTTCCCCCTTTTATCGAGGACACTGAAGTCTCGAGGGCGTTGAGGGCAGTTTGCTGACGAACTTTAGGTAACTGGTTGTTGATAAATGGATAATGATGATTGATAAAAGGGGAAAGTGGTGAGGATTGACGCAGCAATTCGCCACTTGCTCCCCCTGACTTCGGGTGTTGCTTTCGCGGATCAGCCGGGCAGGCAGGGGCCCTGAGTGTGGAGATTGGGTTTTGTGAGGCGAATAGTGATCGTTTTCAAGAAACAGCAATGCAGAGCCAGACCAAGAGTCCACCGGGATGCCGGAGTGACCGGCTCTCCCGGGACATTTCCCTTTCGTACGCTTGCATCTTGTGACAGCGGACGTTTTTCTGAGTTACGACAGCCGCAAGGAGGCTTTTAACCCAATGCAACTCATACAGGAATCAGCCCGTCTGCAGGCCGTTGAGTACGCTATTCGGGGGCCTGTCGCACAAGAGGCCCAGAGACTGGAAGCACAGGGAACGCCCGTCATGCACCTGAACATAGGTGACCCGGCAGCGTTTGGCTTGAATGGACCTGCTGCCCTCGTTGAGGCTGTTGTGCAACGACTACAAACCTCACAGGGCTATTCCGCCGCCCGGGGCATGTCTGAAGCGGTTGAGGCTGTGATGCAGCGTTTCCGCGCGCATGGAGTGGATGCTTTTGACAGTGAGAGTGTGTTCATTGGCAATGGTGCCAGTGAGTTGATAATTATGGCCACGCAGGGACTGCTGAACGCGGGTGACGAAGTTCTCATTCCCGCACCGGACTATCCCCTGTGGACGGCAGCTGTGGCGTTTGCGGGAGGTCGGGTTGTTCATTATGTCAAGGATGAGGCCAGCGGCTGGTTGCCGGATCTGGAGGCCATGCGCCGCCAGATCACGCCCAGAACCCGGGCCATAGTCGTTATCAATCCCAATAATCCGACGGGAGCTGTTTACCCGAAGGAAGTGTTGGAGGCTATAGTGTCCCTGGCCCGACAACATGACCTGCTGCTGTTTGCTGACGAGGTCTATGACGAGATTCTCTACGACGGAACGCGTCACATTGCGCTTGCCGCTCTGGCCGGAGACCTTCCCTGTGTCACTTTCAACAGTCTGTCGAAGTCCAGGCGGCTGGCCGGGTTGCGCGGCGGCTGGATGGTGGTCAGTGGTGACCAGAAGCTGACAACCGGCTACCGTGCCGGGTTGCTGCTGCAGTCTTCCATGCGTTTGTGCTCCAACATTACAGCTCAGCATGCCGTTGCCATTGCGCTATCCAGTGAGAAAAATGATATTCACGACCTTGTAAGTCCCGGGGGGCGCCTCAAGGAACAAAGAGACAAGGCCTGGGAACTGCTGAATGCCATTCCGGGTGTGTCCTGCGTTCAGGCTCAGGGGGGGCTCTACCTTTTCCCGCGTCTGGACCCGCAAATGTATCCTGTCAGTGATGATGAACAGCTGGCTCTGGAGCTGCTGCGGGAGGAACAGGTTCTCCTCGTGCATGGCTCAGGGTTTCATTGGCCTGGCAACGACCATTTCCGCATGGTCACTTTGCCACCGGTTGAGATGCTGGAGGAGGCCATCGGCAGGCTTGAGCGGTTTTTATCCCGCCGGCGCAAGTAAAAGATACGGTCTGGTCAGTGGCAAGCGGCCCTGCTGCCAGCGGGCTGAGCTGCGCTGTTTTGTGATGATCGTTGCCGCAGGGGCACCGCTGATGCCTCAATTCCAGAGTGGAAGCGTTCGGATGCGTTGTCATACGCGCGCTCTCTCAGGATGGCCTTCTGGTCGGGAAAACACCGGGGTTCGTCCCGCGCATTGCCGGGGGCCTGCGACAGGCCCTCCAGCATCAGACAGCCTCCCGGGTTGAGTTATCTGGTGGCGCCAGGCCCCTTCCAGAGGGAGTCATGGTCGTAGAGGGAACAGCTTGTCTCCGGCGTTCAAAGCGCAGGGCACACTTCCGCCTTGCAAAGATGGCAAGGTTGCTGACCACCTGGTCAGTGAACCTGAAGTGTGCGCAGTCCAGGCCCGCCAGCGGAAGTGACAGCTCCCTCAGGGGGCTGGCACTATTGGGCAGGGTAAAAGGTTGATCAGGAGGTAGTGATGGTCCTGTGATGCTTCCTGTCTCGAGAGGCTTGTCATCCCTCTGGATGAAGGATTCGCGGGACTGAGAGCTGATTGCAGGAAACTGTACGCAGAGTCTGGTACAGAGGGCAGCTCCCAACTCATGGCATAAGGGCTACACCAATCGAAGGCAGACCCGGTCTGCGGGTTGAATGGAGACAAGGATGTATAAAAGCCTTGGCGCAAGGCTTGAAAACACTGGTCCCGGCCCCCAGTTCACGGGGGCTCTCTCCGTTAACGCCAAGGGTTGTTGTAATGAAACGCGTCTTCCTCCTTCTTGCCACCAATCTGGCTGTGGTTCTGGTTCTTGGCCTGGTTACCAGCCTTGTGTTGCCCGCACTGGGCCTCAACACCCGTGGCTATGGTGGTTTGCTGGTATTCGCACTGATCTTTGGTTTTGGCGGAGCGTTCATTTCTTTGGCCATGTCTCGCTGGATGGCGGTTCAGTCGACCGGCGCCAGCATCATCGACCAGCCACGCAACCAGACAGAGTATTGGCTTATGGAGACGGTTGCCCGCCAGGCAGAGGCTCTGGGTGTCGCTATGCCCCAGGTGGCTACCTACGATTCTCCCGAAATCAATGCCTTTGCAACCGGGCCGGGACGCAACAGCTCGCTGGTTGCTGTCAGCACCGGGTTGCTACATGCCATGAATCAGGATGAGGCCGAGGCTGTGCTGGCACATGAAATGTCGCACGTTGCCAACGGTGACATGGTCACCCTGACGCTGATTCAGGGAGTGGTGAACACTTTTGTTATCTTTATCGCACGCGCCATCGCCATGCTGGTCGACAACGTCTTGCGTCGTGGTGATAACGAAGGAGAAGGCCTTGGTACCTTCGCCTACATGGGGTTGGTCTTCTTCCTGGAAATGATCCTGGGAATAGGAGCCAGCATCATAGTGATGTGGTACTCCCGCCAGAGAGAGTATCGTGCTGACGAGGGGGGAGCGCGGCTGGCAGGACGTGAAAAGATGATAGCCGCACTCAGGCGCTTGCAGCACGGTCATGAATCACAGCTGGACGGCTCTATGGCGGCCTTTGGCATCAACGGGAAAAGGAGTGTTGCAGAGCTGCTGCTCAGTCACCCACCGCTGGAGAAGCGTATTGCTCATCTGCAAAGCCTGCGATAAGCGCGTCTTGTCCCGTCCAGGGCTGTCCTGATGCACGCAGACCGCTTTGACGGAGGGGCGGTGAGGGTCCCGGTCGAGGCCCGGATGGCAGCAGCCCCTGAGCAGCCAGGGCTTCAGGTGATTCATGTTGGCAGCGCGTACGGGGTGGCAGTCACCGCACGGGGCAGTGCGCACGCCTGGTACGCAGCCGCCTTGCGGTTTCCTGTGCCCCCGAGGACCGGGGCCAAAGAAACGCAATCAATGCTTGTCGGCACAATGGATACACAGGGTGGCACAAGGCATCACTTCCAGTCGCGCCAGCGCTATCTGGCAGTGACAGGTTCTGCACACACCATAGTCTCCGTCCTCAAGTCTCTGCAGTGCCCGCTGAATCAGGCGCAGTTCGTTGAGCGTTTCATTACCAAGCGCATCAATGACCTCATCATTTTCTCGCTCCTGCGCCTGTTCGGACCAGTCGGCATTGGCTTTGCGCATGGCGTCCTTCTTTATTTGTTCCAGCCGCTGACGCAGTGTCGCCTGGCGTGCTATGAGTTTGTCATAAAAGGGGGCATACTTCTCCAGAGTGGGGCCCGTATCTGTAGCTCGTTCTTTCATTGTCTTGTCTTCCGTTGTGCTGAGGATGGGACCTGCAGGTCGCACCACTGCTATTGGACTATTGGGGAAAGCGAACGAATCCCGCTTTCCTTCTGAATTCCGGAAGGCCATGGGTCCCGTGCCAAAAGCCGGACCCGGCCGCCTCTCATGGCTGCCTGTGTCAGAAAAACATGACCTGCATCAATTCACCACACAGTCTTCTCCCGGGAAAATAACCTGCTGCGCGTCAAGCCTGGCACAGCCTGCCAGACGAGCTCCCATACCCCAGTGCGAGGCAAGGAAAGCGCACCCGGGAGCAGGGAAACGGGTATAATTGAGCACTTTCACGCAATCAATAACGCCGACGATGGTTACCACAAGCTCCGCTCCTACTTTTGACAGACGCCACATGGACAAAGTTCGCCGAAAGATTCGCCGACTCACAGGACGTGCCATCAAAGACTTCAGCATGATCCAGGAGGGCGACAGGGTGATGGTATGCCTGTCGGGGGGAAAGGATAGCTACACATTGCTACATATGCTGCTGGGGTTGCAACGAAGCGCACCGGCACACTTCGAGTTGGTCGCAGTAAACCTGAACCAGCAACAGCCTGGCTTTCCCGCCCATGTCCTGCCCGACTACCTGGAAGAGCTGGGCGTAAGCTATTACGTTGTCAATCGTGACACCTGGTCGGTTGTCAAAAGCAGAATCCCGGAAGGCAAAACGGCCTGTGGCCTCTGCTCACGACTACGCCGGGGGGCACTTTACGCTTTTGCTGAACAAATAGGTGCGACACGGATTGCCCTGGGACATCACCAGGACGACATAGTGGAAACATTGTTCCTGAACATGTTCTACGGTGCCCGGCTCGCCGCCATGCCGCCCAAGCTGCGCTCGGATGATGGCCGCAATCTGGTGATCCGCCCACTGGCCTATTGCCGCGAGAAGGACATTGCGGCTTTTTCTGCACTCATGAACTTTCCGATTATTCCCTGCACGCTGTGCGGGTCCCAGGAGAACCTTCAGCGCCAGAATATCAAGGCCATGCTGGCGGAATGGGATACCAGTCACCCAGGACGCATTGAATCTATTTTCAATGCCATGCAGAGCATCGCACCCTCCCAGATGGCCGACAGCAATCTGTTTGACTTTGCGTCTCTTGAAATAGACCGTAGTACACCGCGTCCGACCTGGGAGCACGCTGGCAACCAGATTGTGCAGCAGGGAGGGCCGTCCGGCGAGCAGGGGGCAGGCGAGTCTGACCGGATTGCCCTGCATTGTATTGACGCCATGGAGCAGGCATCACAGCCCGCCGCAGAGGCATGCGGAAAGAGCAGTGCCCATGGCGCACCCGTTCAGGCCTGTCAGGCTGAGTAAAATGCTGTGTGGCGATCCGGGCTGTCACTACGCGCGATGCCTTCCAGGTTGGCTGCGCCAGATTCGTTGGCGTGGCCTTTCTGGTGGTAAGCCTCCGGCTGTCTGTGAGCAGGAACCTGCGGGAGACTGTGTCTGGTACCAGACAGTCTTCCGGTGCGTTCACATCCGGTGCGGCAGGCTCTTCATCTCTGTGCGACGGGCATTTACTGTCACCGGGTCCTGTAGCGGGTGCAGATTCACTGCGTTTCCCCCATAATACTCGCGCGCCGGAGCTGGCGACCGGGATTTCTCCCTGACTTCATCAAGTCTCTGGCTGCCTGGCACAGACCAGCAATGCACTGCTTCTAGCCCAAGGGAGGAGAATATGACGGCAGAACCCTACGATGTCCTGATTGTGGGTGGCGGCGTGTCCGGCACAGCTCTGCTGTATCAGCTGACACGCTATACGGATATTCAGCGTATTGCCCTGCTGGAGAAGTACGACAGCTTGGCACAGGTCAATTCCAGAAGCAGCAACAACAGTCAAACCATCCACTGTGGCGATATAGAAACCAACTACAGTCTGGAAAAAGCCCTCAAGGTCCAACGCACTGCCGCCATGCTGGTGAACTACGCCCAGTCTCTTCCTGCGCAAGAGCGCGATACCATTATATTCAAGCACTCCAAAATGGTACTGGGCGTTGGTGCTCGTGAATGTCAATTTCTACGACAGCGCTTTGATGTCTTCAGCAAGCACTACAGCGGCATGCGATTAATGGAAAAGGACCAGATTGCTGAACTGGAGCCCCAGGTCGTTGCCGGCAGGCAGGGCGCTCAGGATGAAGAGCTGGTGGCACTGGCGGTGGTGGATGAGTACACGGCGGTTGACTTCCAGACGCTGTCCGACTCTTTTGTTCGCCAGGCAAAAGCCAGCGGCCGTGACCCGGCTGTTCACATGAACACCAAGGTCGAGAAGATGAGCCAGGAAGACAACGGCCTCTACCGGGTACACACCAACCGTGGCGATTTCGTGACCCGTAGCCTTGTTGTCAGCGCTGGCGGTCACAGCCTGCTGTTTGCGCAGCAAATGGGCTTCGGATTGAATTTCTCCTGCCTTCCGGTGGCCGGCAGTTTTTACTTTACGCCTGCTGTTCTCAAGGGCAAGGTCTACACCGTCCAGAACGACAAGCTTCCTTTCGCTGCTATCCATGGTGACCCGGACGTATGTGTACCGGGGAAAACGCGCTTTGGTCCTACAGCTCTGCTACTGCCTATGCTGGAGCGTTACAACAGCAGCACCATCCCTGAGTTCTTCAAGGTGTTGCGTCTGGATGCTTCGGTTCTCAAAGTGCTCTGGGATTTGATGCGCATTGCTGATATTCGCAACTATATTTTCAGGAACTTTCTCCTCGAGGTACCTTTCGTGCGCCGTCTCCTGTTTTTGCGTGACGCACGCAAGATAGTCCCGGGTTTGAAACTGAGCGACATTTCCTTTGCCAAGCGTTTTGGCGGCGTGCGTCCTCAATTGATTGACAAGGAAAACAAAAAGCTCATGCTGGGCGAGGCCCGCATAGCACCGGGACAGGGGCTGATTTTCAATATGACGCCGTCTCCGGGGGGTACCAGCTGTCTCGGCAATGCAGAGAAAGATTTGCGTGAACTGGTGGCCTTCCTGGGAGCCAAGTTTGACGAGAACAGCTTTCGCCAAGAGCTGGAAAACAGCTGAATTCCATCCTCCCCCTGTCTGAAAAAGCAGGGGGTTTGTGCATTCCTTCATCAAGGTTGAATCCCCAACGAGCCAGTGCTGTGCATTGGGCTATACTGCAAGCGCTCTTCAGGAAAAGCTTGTTTTCAGGCGGGCTTGTCTTCCCTTGCGACGGGGCTGCTTGTTACAGGACAGGTGTTGTTCAACCTGTCTGGCTGGCAGGTTTTTGTGTTGGTTTTCACGCCGCAACTCTTGATGATGGGAACGGTATGTCATGCAAGTCTTGGGATTCGAACGCCTGATAATGGCCCTCCTTATGTTGGGACTCATTGCTGTGATGGGCTTCATTCTCTGGGATACTATCCGCCGCAGGAATTCGGGGCGACTCGCCGCATCGATTCTTTTGGCCACGCTGGGGCTGGGAGCCCTTGGCTTTGTTGTTATCCCTGCACAGCTGGAACGATCGACCGAAGAGTCGCCTCCGGGCCTCTGGCCTGCAGATCAGGCCCGGGAAAATATTGCGCACAACGCAGACGAGCGGGGTGAAGAAGCGGTCCCCTACGATGTGGTCATTGTCGGCGGAGGCGTATCGGGGACGGCCCTGCTGTACCAGTTGACGCGCTACACAGACGTTGCACGTGTTGCCCTGTTGGAGAAATACGACAGGCTGGCTCAGGTCAACTCCAGGAGCAGCAACAACAGTCAGACCATTCACTGTGGTGATATAGAAACCAACTACAGCCTGGAGAAGGCGCTCAGGGTCAAGCGCGCGGCCGCTATGCTGGTGAATTACGGTTTGGGCCTGCCGGCCGAAGAGCGTGACGAGATTCTGTTCAAGTTCCCCAAAATGGTGCTGGGTGTCGGCGCCCGTGAGTGCGCGTTCTTGCGGCAGCGCTACGAGACATTCAGAGAACACTACAGCGGCATGCGACTGCTGGAAAAAGCCCAGATTGCTGAAGTGGAGCCTCTGGTGGTCGCCGGGCGGGAAGGAGAGCAGGACGAGGAGCTGGTCGCCCTGGCAGTGGTGGACGAGTACACGGCCGCGAATTACCAGAAGTTGTCCGACTCCTTCGTCCGCCAGGCGCAAAAGAGCGGACGGGCCCCGGCGATTCATATGGGCACCAAGGTTGCGAAGATAGAAAAGGAAGAAAACGGCCTCTATCGTGTGCGCACCAATCGCGGTGACTTTCGCACACGCAGTCTTGTTGTCAGTGCTGGCGGGCATAGCTTGCTGTTTGCGCAACAAATGGGCCATGGACTGAATTTTTCCTGCCTTCCGGTGGCGGGCAGTTTCTACTTTGTGCCAGAAGTTCTCAGAGGAAAGGTCTACACCGTACAGAATGACAAGCTGCCCTTTGCAGCCATTCATGGTGACCCGGATGTGAGCGTGCCGGGCAAGACGCGCTTCGGCCCGACAGCCTTGCTGCTGCCCATGCTGGAGCGCTACAACAACAGTACCATCGGCGACTTTTTCCAGGTTCTGCATCTCGACTCCTCCGTCGCCGCAGTGCTCTGGGATCTGATGCGGGTCCCTGATATCCGCAACTACATTTTCAAAAATTTCATGTTTGAAATGCCGCTCATACAACGTCGCCTTTTTCTGCGCGATGCACGCAAGATAGTGCCGGGCTTACAGCTGGAAGATATCACCTTTGCCAAAGGGTTCGGTGGCATACGGCCCCAGCTGATTGACAGGGAAAAGAAGAAACTTCTACTGGGGGAAGCGCGCATCGCACCGGGAAACGGACTGATTTTCAATATGACGCCCTCTCCGGGAGGCACCAGCTGCCTGAGAAATGCAGAAAAGGACATGCGCGAACTGGTGACTTGGCTGGGTGCCAGTTTTGACCAGGAGGCCTTTCACAAAGACTTTTACCAGGAGCGGCAGCAGAGCCTGTGATGCAGTGTTTGGCCGGGAGTCCGGGGAACGGCACTTGTTTCAGGGGAGGGCTTCGCCTAGAATGCGCGGGCCGCTGAGCTTGCGACAGGCAGAGGCCCTTTGTCATAAATCCGGATGACGCCGGTCACGAGGCACTGCCTTGTTGTCGTACAGTCGGTTTTAACCGCAAACGCCGCAGTGCGGCTGCCTTTGACAAAAAGGCTGGAACATGTCGGAGATATCCATGTACGCAGTAATAAAAACCGGTGGCAAGCAATACCGTGTCACTGAAGGCGACACCCTGAAAGTTGAGAAGCTCAGTGCCAATGAAGGGGACACTGTCGAAATTGACCAGGTTCTGATGCTGGCTTCGGGTGAAGAGGTCGCCATTGGCACACCTTTGATCGAAGGCGCCAGGGTTAGTGCCCAGGTCGTGACACAGGGGCGTGGCAAAAAGATCAATATTGTGAAATTCAAGCGCCGCAAGCACTACCACAGGCAGGCGGGTCACCGCCAGAGTTTCACAGAGATCAAGATTACCGGCATAACGAGCTGATGGGAGGCCGTCATGGCACATAAGAAGGCGGGTGGAAGTACCCGTAATGGTCGAGATTCAGAAAGCAAACGTCTTGGCGTCAAGCGCTTTGGTGGCCAGGCAGTGATTGCCGGCAACATTCTGGTACGCCAGCGTGGCACCCGGTTTCATGCCGGGCATAACGTTGGACTTGGGCGGGATCATACGCTCTTTGCCAAAGCCGATGGCAAGGTTGTTTTCGAAACCCGTGGACCCCTGAAAAGAAAGTTTGTCAGCGTCACCACGGACTGACACAGGCCGCAGCGCGTGCAGCCATGTTCCTGGCCAATTGAAACTGGCTTCCGGGAAGTTGGGTATCAGGGCAGGCGATGACTGGGACCGACTGGATATTCCCTGGAAAAGGCTGGCATCAATCGCGGCGGGAGCTGCCCTTGGCCGATGTGGTGCCGAGGGGTTCTCCTTGGAGTAGGCGGCCTTGCTGCCGGGGGCGAAGGCGGGAGCTGGAGACGTAGATGACAGCCATCAGTCTCCCCTGTGTACACTCCTGAAATCGTATCGTTTCTCATTTTGCACTCTCATTGCTACAGGCGCTGCCCCAGGCCAGTCTCTGCGGGAATTGTCCGGTGCGTTCATGTGTTGCCAACGTCCTTTGGGCAGCCTCCTTGTCACTTCCGTTGAGACGCTGTTCGGGTGTTTTCGTGATGGAGGTCGGCCGTGAGGTTGGTTGATGAAGCGCGCATCCGGGTCGAAGCGGGTTGTGGCGCAATGGATGCATCAGTAAGCGGTGCGTTCATGCGTCGCCAATGTTCTTGTGGGCTACCCTTTGCCAGCTTCCTTGATGCGCTGTTCGGGTTCTGGCGGTCGGTCGTGAAGCGGGTTGATGAAGCGCGCATCCGGGTCGAAGCAGGTTGTGGCGCAATGGGTGCATCAGTAAGCGGTGCGTTCATGTGTCGCCAATGTTCTTGTGGGGTACCCTTTGCCAGCTTCCTTGATGCGCTGTTCGGGTGATGGCGGTCGGTCGTGAAGCGGGTTGATGAAGCGCGCATCCGGGTCGAAGCAGGTTGTGGCGCAATGGGTGCATCAGTAAGCGGTGCGTTCATGTGTCGCCAATGTTCTTGTGGGCTACCCTTTGCCAGCTTCCTTGATGCGCTGTTCGGGTGATGGCGGTCGGTCGTGAAGCGGGTTGATGAAGCGCGCATCCGGGTCGAAGCAGGGCGTGGTGGTGATGGATGTATCAGAAAACGGTGCGTTCATAGGCTACCAATGTCCTTGCGGGGAGCCCCTTGCCACTTCCCTTGAGGTGCTGCTCGGGTGATGGCGGTCGGTCGTGAAGCGGGTTGATGAAGCGCGTATCCATGTCGAAGCAGGTCATGGCGACAGTGGATGCCTCAGCAAGAGGTGCGTTCATGGGCTACCAATGTCCTTGTGGGGTGCCCCTTGCCACTTCCCTTGAGGTGCTGCTCGGGTGATGGAGGTCGGTTGTGAAGCGGGTTGATGAAGCGCGTATCCTGGTCGAAGCAGGTCGTGGCGGCAGTGGATGCATCAGCAAGAGGTGCTTTCATAGGCTACCAATGTCCTTGTGGGGTGCCCCTTGCCACTTCCCTTGAGACGCTGTTCGGATGATGGAGGTCGGTCGTGAAGTTTGTTGATGAAGCTCATATCCAGGTAGAAGCAGGTCGTGGCGGCAGTGGATGCATCAGTTTTCGTCGGGAGAAATACGCTCCCCGGGGTGGTCCTGATGGTGGAAACGGCGGCTCAGGCGGTGACATTTATTTACAAGCGGATGATGATCTCAATACTCTGGTTGACTACCGTTACACGCGCCGCTACAGCGCAGGCCACGGGGAACAAGGCCGCGGAGGAAACTGCACCGGGGCACAAGGCAACGACCTGGTACTGCGGGTTCCGACAGGAACGGCGGTGGTTGATGAAGAAGCCGGGGAGCTGCTGGGGGACCTGACGACAGTTGGCCAAAGATTGCTGGTAGCCAAGGGAGGGCGCAATGGTGTTGGCAATCACTGTTTCAAGTCCAGCACCAACCGCACGCCTCGCACAGCAACACCAGGACAGCCCGGGCAGGTGCGTCAACTCAAGCTGGAACTGAAAGTCATTGCTGACGTTGGTCTTCTGGGCATGCCCAATGCTGGAAAATCGACGTTGATACGGGCTGTATCCCATGCCAGACCCCGCGTGGCGGACTACCCGTTTACCACTTTGTTTCCCAGTCTGGGTGTTGTGCGTGTGCAACAGCACCGCAGCTTTGTCATGGCCGACATTCCTGGATTGATCGCAGGGGCTTCGCAGGGGGCCGGTCTGGGCATCCGCTTTCTGAAGCACCTTGTTCGATGTCGCGTATTGCTGCACCTTGTTGACATAGCGCCTATGGATGGTTCTGATCCTGTCGAGGCTGCCCGCACTATTATCCAGGAGCTGGAGACTTTCAGTCATTCCCTGGCAGTGCGGGAACGTTGGCTGGTTTTGAATAAAACGGATCTTCTGCCGGAGGATGCCTGTGTTGACAGATGCGAGCGTCTTGTTGAAGCGCTGGACTGGAAAGGCCCTGTGTACAGGATTTCAGCCGAAACCCAACAGGGCATCGCACCCTTGAGTCAGGCCATTATGACCTGGATCGAAGAGCGTCGTTCCATGGAGAACGAGGACCCTGAGATGGCGCACACGGAAGCCCTCCAGCAAAAAACCATGGAGGAAGAGGCACGCTTGCGTATCCAGGACTACAATGCCAAGCGCAAGGCAGCCCGAGCAGCACAAGCTGAGGAGCCGTGTACGCAGGAGCAGGATGAGGCGTCTGACACCCAGGTGCTCTATGTGCCCTGAGCTGTTATGGCAGCCTGGCGGGCTCGTGTGGGGGGCGTGACAGGCCCTCTGGCACAGACGCCGTGACGCAGTACAGCCTCATGAGCTGGTCAAAGTTCGGAGTGCGCTGCCTCCATGCTCACGGCATCACCAATGAAAGCCGCCCCTTGGGTGTGAGATGTCCCCTTGGCACTCCGGTGTTCTACACGCGCTGACCATAGCTGACTGGCGGTTGTCGTGTGGTTTTTCGTCACAGGGTGCCTTGGAAAAGACGCTGTGACGCAGTACAGCCTCATGAGCTGGTCAAAGTTCGGAGTGCGCTGCCTCCATACTCACGGCATCACCAATGAAAGCCGCCCCTTGGGTGTGAGATGTTTGCTTGGCACTCCGGTGTTCTACACGCGCTGACCATAGCTGACTGGCGGTTGTCGTGTGGTTTTTCGTCACAGGGTGCCTTGGGAAAAACGCTGTGATGCAGTACAGCCTCATGAGCTGGTCAAGGTCCAGAGTACGTTGCCCCACATGCTCGTGGCATCACAAATGAAAACCGCCCCTTGGGGGTGTGAAATGTTTCCCTTGGTACTCCACTGCTCTACGTGCCCTGAGCTGTTGTGGCTGACTGGCGGGCACGAGTAAGTTTTCGTTACAGGGCACTCTGGAGAAGACGGCGTGACATAGTGCTGGATCAAGGCTCAGAGTGCGTTGCCTCAACGTGTATGGCCTCACAAATGAAAGCCGCTCCTTGGGCGTGAGGTTTTTCCCTTGGAGCTCCGCTGCTCTACGTGCGCTGAACATGGCGGACTGGCGGTTGTCGTGTGGTTGTCGTGTGGTTGTTCGGTGCGGGGCACCCTGGAAAGGGCGCCTTGGTTGAGTACAACCCTCCAGCTGAATCAAGGTGCAAAATAGATCACCTTGCATGTTCGCGGCCTCATAAATGAAAGCCGCCCTTTGGGAGTGAGGTGTTTCCCCAGGAACTCCGTTTTTCTACGTGCGCTGAGCATGGCTGACTGGCGGTTGTCGTGTGGTTTTTCGTTGCGGGGACCCTGGAAAGGACGCTTTGGTTGAGTACAGCCCAACAGCTGAATCAAGGTTCAAAATAGACCACCTGCATGTTCGCGGTCTCATAAATGAAAGCCGCCACTTGGGTGTGAGATGTGTCTCTTTTCTCAATGAAAAGAGTGGGTGGCGGTATAAAAAGGCGATGCAATTGTGCAAGTTACGTGATTAGTAGGCTTCGGGGGGTAGAAGCCGCACCATAGCTGGTTAATCCTGAGCCATTGCACCCGAGGCTCAAGTGGAGTTATGTGACGATAAAAAGTTGCTTCAGAAAACGGGGCGTTTTTTATCAAAATTCATCAGCGAGCGGGGCGGCTCGAGCGGAGTTCGTACTCTTCGGAGGGGCGGGCCCCACTCCAGCTCGGACGGGCATAAACAGGATTTCAAACTGCATTTCTGTCTGCCAGGCGAGCCCGGGCGGGCCGACAGCTTGTTGAAAACTGTTTTTCAGCCTTGACCCTGTTGCCCTTGGCTGTAACAATCCGGCAGCCTTGGCGCGTGGCTTGAGTGGAACTGTCAAGTTCTACGGTAAGCTGTCCGCCCCGGGATGACCGGGGAACGGGCCTGGGCTCTTTTAACATAAAGTTTTTTCACCTGCCAACTTGGAGGAAATATCCAGATGGCCAACTCTCCTTCTGCCAGAAAGCGTGCCCGCACACAGGAAAAGCGGCGGAAACACAATGTCAGCCAACGCTCTATGGTTCGCACTTACATAAAGAAAGTTCTGGCTGCTGTTGCCACCGGCAATGCTGAGGAAGCCCGCACAGCCTATGCTGCGGCAGTACCCGTGGTGGATCGCATGGCTGACAAGGGCCTGATTCACAAGAACAAGGCTGCACGCCACAAGAGCCGACTCAATGCACGTGTCAAGGCGTTGGCTACGGCCTGATACGACCTGATACGGCCTGAGTAGCCTGCATCCTGTTGTCTCCTGGTGGTGCCCCGCGTGCGCACCGAAGCGAAGATGGGAAAGTTACGGATGCTGAGGCTGGTTGGTGGTGCTTGGGCTCGCGTCGGAGCGAGGACAAAAAAGTCGTGAATGCTGGGGCAGATTGATGGTGCCTGGCTGCGCTCCGGGGCTGTAGAGCCATCCGGCACGCCCTCTGTGAACCAGCGTGGTCCGTACCCCCTTGCAGGAAACGGGGATGCAATGTCGTTGCTATACTCCCCCGTTCTGTGAGCGTGCTGGACGTCAGTTCCCTCAGTTCCCTGTGGAGCTGGTGGGGTTGCTCTGTGGTGAGGAAAGCAGAGAGAGGGGATGAAAGCGCAATCTGACGAGCAGCACTGCGGAGCCTGTTGATCGAGGGAGGACAAGCTTTACTCGCGCTATAAAGAATAACGACCTGCTCCCGTTCTTTTGTTTCAGAGGGCGGCTATAGGCTGCAGGCTCGCCAAGGGATAGTGCCCAGACCCAGAATATCCAGGGGCAGAATATCCAGGGGCAGAATATCCAGGGGCAGAATATCCAGAGATAGTGCCCGGGATACCCGGGATACCCGGAATAAATAATAGTGCCCAGCATAAAGGGAACCCCGGGCATGTCGCTGACCGCAGCAGTCAGCGTGTGAGCTTTCACAGCTGGATGGCCGCGCGCAGACCAGGTGGTGTAGTCCGCTGGGTCGTCTGTGCGGCACTGGAAAGATGCAGCCCCGACCAGGAAGCGGCATACAGCGCATACAGCGCATACAGCGCATACAGCGCATACAGCGCATACAGCGCATACAGGTGGCCGCTATGTGAGGACAATTCACCGGGGCCTGGCTCAGTGCCTTGCTGTGACAGGCATGTACGTACTCTCACCGTTATGTCCAGGAGATCTGAGTAGTGGATGCTATGGAATTTGAGCACTTGATGCTGAGTATTCTTTTGCCGACCCTGATCATTGCTATGGGGTTCATCGTCTGGGACATTGCGCGTCGCAGCAAAGCCGGTCGATTTGGGACATGGATTCTGTTTGGCACTCTGGGGCTGGGTGTTCTGGGTTTTGTGATCAAGGAGCTGATAGCTCTCAGCCTGAAGGTGTAGGGGCGGTCCTCGTGCCAGGAAGCAGGATCTGACGGGAATGGGGGCACAGCAGGCTCTCTTAAGGTCAGGGTGCTTTGTCTCGTGCAGTCCTGTTCGGGATGTATTCCCTGTGGCCCTGTGCCAACCCCATCCTGTTTGTGTTGCCGGAGCGCGGCGCGAGCTTTTCGCAGCAAGAGAGGGGCATGTCCGTTCAGTGTGAAAAAGCAGCAGAATAGTCAGGCTGTTGCCGTGCTCCATAGCACATGCCCCATGCCCCATGCTGGAGCGGGGACTGTGTAAAGTGAGTGCCTGGCAGAGCCGGGCAATCATGTGGGCAGCTCCCTTTGTGACAAGGTGTCCTTGGAGGGATGCGTCTTCAAGCAGATCTTTTTCGAAGCGGTGCGCTTGGATTGAGATCCCAACTTGCTGTTCTAACTGATGTTCCAGGCGGGTCTTATGCTGCGCCGCCATGCGTGCGGCCTCGCATTCATTCGTTACCCTTCCGTTTCCTGCTCCGTCACTCCCGCGCCCTTCTCGTGATTCCTCGCTCCTTATCCTTCCCGCGCCTCCCGTCATTCCCGCGAAGGCGGGAATCCATACTGTACCTCCGTCCTTACAGCTCCACCTTCATTGGTACTCCCCCTTCGCCCCCTGTCATTCCTGCGCTCCCCGTCATTCCTGCGCTCCCCGTCATTCCCGCGCCCTTCTCGTGATTCCTCGCTCCTTATCCTTCCCGCGCCTCCCGTCATTCCCGCGAAGGCGGGAATCCATACTGTACCTCCGTCCTTACAGCTCCACCTTCATTGGTACTCCCCCCTCGCCCCCTGTCATTCCTGCGCTCCCCGTCATTCCCGCGCCCTTCTCGTGATTCCTCGCTCCTTATCCTTCCCGCGCCCCCCGTCATTCCCGCGAAGGCGGAAATCCATACTGTACCTCCGTCCTTACAGCTCCACCTTCATTGGTACTCCCCCTTCGCCCCCTGTCATTCCTGCGCTCCCCGTCACTCCCGCGCCCTTCTCGTTATTCCTCGCTCCTCATCATTCCCGCGAAGGCGGAAATCCATACTGTACCTCCGTCCTTACAGCTCCACCTTCATTGGTACTCCCCCTCCGCCCCCTGTCATTCCTGCGCTCTCCGTCATTTCCGCGAAGGCGGGAATCCATACTGCACCTCCGTCCGTACAGCCTCACCTTCATTCGTCATCCCTTGCGCTCCCCGTCGTTTCTGCGTCTCCCGTCATTCCCGCGAAGGTTGGAATTGACCTGGTGCGCGGCAAGCCCCGTCCTTCAGGGCGGGGAAGGATAGCGCGCCTAATCTCACTGGCATTATTCGTAGACCTGACGTATGCCCCATGGCTCAAGGGCGGGACACGCCCGGCTCGCCCGTGAAGTGAGCGGTGAGGTAATGCCGCCAGCAGCAGGAACCCGCCGAAGCGACTCACAGGCGGCAGCGTGAAGCTGTCACCTGTGAGCGCAGCAGGAATCCCCGTCCTTCAGGGCGGAGAGGATGTCAACCACTTGATAGCCATCTGTCTTCGGCGGGGCTTGTCTTCAAGGTGACTTGTTTGACCGAGACGCGCCTGGATTGAGAACTCAGCTGCCGTTCTACTCGGCTCAACAGTTTCGGGCATTCAAATGACAGGATGTGTTCGGTGCAAGGAAAGCTGGCGCAGAGTGAGCCAGCACAACTGAATACAATCGCGAGGAGCCGGCTTCTGATGGCGGATTGCTCCCTCTGGTGCACTGTAAAAGCTCAAAGCCGTCGGACCCTGCTGGATGTCTTCCCGGAAAACGGTGAGGCAAAGACGCCCCGGGCCAGTGTTGCCTGGGCGCATTTCGAGGCAGAACTGTGCACCGCAAGCGCGATGCCCAGTCCCCGTCCTTACACTGCGACGGGCGCCTTTATCGCCGCATGGGACTGATAGTCCTGCAGCGTGAAATCGGCAGCAGTAAAGTCGAGCAGCTCGTGTATTGCCGGGTTAAGTTCCATCCGTGGCAGTGGCAGGGGAGTGCGCGACAGTTGCTCCCGCGCTTGCTCCATGTGATTACTGTACAGATGCGTGTCGCCCAGACTGTGCACCAGCTCTCCCGGTTGCAGCTTGCAGACCTGCGCCAGCATCAGCGTCAAGAGCGCATAGCTGGCGATGTTGAAAGGCAACCCCAGAAACACATCTGCGCTGCGTTGATACAACTGGCAGGACAACCGCCCTTCGGCCACATAAAACTGAAACAGGCAGTGACAGGGGGCCAGCGCCTGACGTCCCCGGGCCGCATTTTCCTGTGGGCTGAGAGCCGGGTCCGGAAGGACCGTCGGATTCCAGGAGGAAACGACCAGGCGACGCGAATCAGGCTGGGTCCTGATGTTGTGCACCAGCTCTGTTATCTGGTCGACCATGGTGCCTTCCGGTCCCTCCCAATGACGCCACTGGGTGCCGTAGACGGGGCCCAGGTCGCCCTCCTGTGTTGCCCACTCATTCCAGATAGAAACCCCCTGTTCACGCAGACTGGTGATATTGGTCTCGCCACGCAGGAACCAGAGCAACTCGTGAATAATCGAGCGCAGATGACAGCGCTTGGTCGTCACCAGCGGAAACCCCTGAGCCAGATCAAATCGCATCTGGTAACCGAAAATGCTCCGGGTACCCGTTCCTGTTCGATCGTTCTTGTCTACGCCCCGATCCATGACCTGGCGCATCAGTTCCAGATACTGTTTCATCAATTGGGTCCCTGAGTTCGTGAGCGGGAAAAGCTGTGGTTAACGGCAGGTCTTGTGTAACTGCGCACCAGCATTACCAGCCCCACCAGCACCATGGGCAAGCTCAGCAGCTGACCCATGGTCAGCCCGCCGATCAGATAACCCAGTTGTGGATCAGGCTGGCGGAACAGCTCAACCACTGTGCGCAACAGACCGTAGGTGACCAGGAAAAAGCCGGATACTGCCATTTCCGGACGCTGGCGGCGTGAAAAAAGCCAGACAGCCGCAAAGAGCACTACCCCTTCGGCAAAGAATTGATACAGCTGGGAAGGGTGGCGTGGCAGCTGCAAGGGATCGCCCGGAAACACCATGGCCCAGGGCACATCGCTGGCCCGTCCCCAGAGCTCACCGCCGATAAAGTTGCCGATGCGCCCGGCACCGAGTCCAAAAGGTACCAGGGGCGCGATAAAATCGGTCATCTGAAAGAACGACTTTCCCTGACGACGGGCATAGAGGCCCGTAGAGACCAGCACCCCCAAAAGACCACCGTGGAAGGACATGCCTCCTTGGTCAATGCGCAGCAGCCACAGAGGGTCCTGCAAAAATTGCGGCAGATTATAAAAAAACACATAGCCGAGGCGGCCACCGAGCACAACGCCCAGCGCACCAAAAAAAATAAGATCTGCCAACTGATCCTCTGTCCAGACGGCGTCCGGGCGCTTGCAGGCTGCACGCCCCAGCACCCAGGCACCACAAAAGCCCAGCACATACATAAGGCCGTACCAGTGCAGCTGGACAGGCCCGACAGAAAGGATGATGGGATCAATATGCGGGTAGGCAATCACCTGTGCACCTCGTAACCTGGTTCTGTATCCGGCATGTAGATGCCTGCAAGAAACGTCAGTCCCACGCCGAACAGGAGAGCGATAAACAGAAACCGCAGGACGGGGAGAGGACAGCGATGCGCCAGCCAGGCGCCGAGTCTGGCGCAGGGCGTGCTCATCAGGGTCACTCCGAAAAACGCCGGCCAGTATATCAGTCCTGCCGGGAGCGGGAACAGCCCGGTGCCCATGCAGCCGCCAGCGTATTTTGCCTGCAGAATATGGGTGACAGTCGCCAGCAGCGCCACCGGTAACACGCAGGCTGCCGCAGTACCAACAGCCTGGCGTATAGAGACGCCCATTCGACTGAGAAAAGGGACCATCATCATGCCACCGCCCACACCCAGAACGGCAGAAAGGCAGCCAATAATGGCACCGCCCACACGCAGTATCCATGCAGAAGGGGGGGGGCGGGGGAGAGCGGTACTGCCTTTGCCATAGCCACCGGTGGCAAGGGACAGGCCGAAGACAATGGCGGCACCGCCAAACAGCGCCTGCAGCGTGGAGGCATGCAAGCGTACCGTGATCAGGGCACCCAGCGCGGATCCCAGCATGACGGCGGGCGCCAGCTGGCGAAACAGAGCCCAGCTCAGGGTCTTGCCGCGCTGGTGTCCCAGGATAGAGCTGATGGCTGTAGGAATCATGCAGGCCAGGGAGGTGCCCACGGCCAGGTGTGTTGCCGTGTCAGGCGACAAGCCCTTCAGGGAAAATTGAAGCACCAGAGTGGGCACCACGACAAGGCCGCCGCCGATTCCGAACAGGCCTGCCAGAATGCCTACCACAGCACCTGCTGCCAGATAACTTGCAAATTCCACCCTGGTCAAATCATCCTGTTGCGCTGTAGAGTGTGTTCGCCGACCTGAGCTGGAGGCTGCAGGTTGTGACCGCACAATACAGCCGCCATGCCCGCTGCCATCCGCCACTGACAACTGCCACTGACAACTGCCACTGACAATTGCCAACCGTCACTGACAAACAAGGAGTACAGAACCATGTGCCTGATCGCCTTTCGCTGGGATCCTGCAAGCGAGCATCCGCTGATCATGGGGGCGAACCGCGATGAATTCTATCAGCGCCCTGCCCAAAAAGCCCACTTCTGGCACGATCATCCTGAGTTGTTCGGGGGAAGGGATCTCCAGGCAGGGGGCACCTGGCTGGCCATCAGCACCCGCGGACGCCTGGCAGCGCTGACCAACTACCGGGAGCCGGGTAGTGGCGGTGAACGCTCGCGTGGCGAACTGGTGCACCATTTTCTGATCGGGCACATGTCTGCCGCTGACTATCTGCAGGAGCTTGAGTCTTGTCAGCAGTTGTATGCGGGCTTCAATCTGCTGCTGGGTGATGCTTCCGGGCTCTGGTATTTTTCGAATCGTGCAGCGCACATACGTTCCTTGTCGCCAGGTGTGTATGGGCTATGTAACGGCTTGCTGGATACGCCCTGGCCCAAGCTGGTGTCTCTGAAGAAAGCCCTGCACCACACACTGGATGCCGGCCTGAGCGTCCCGGAGGATATTCTTCCCTTGTTGCACGACAGTGCATGTCCGGAGATCGATGATCTGCCGGATACAGGTGTGGGTCTGGAGCGGGAAAAAATGCTGGCTCCCTGTTTCATTCGTTCCTCCCACTACGGCACCCGTAATTGTCTGGGCCTGATGATTGGTGCGCAAGGCCATGTGCACTGGTACGAGCAATACTACGGACCGCAAGGACAGGCAGAAGGACAAATCCGGCAGCAGCTGTCTATCGCGCCGGTCTGGCCAAGGGGGCCGGAGCTTTCATAGGGCGAACTTTTCGTTGTGACAAGGGTCCACATCTTCATGGAGGTGTTTTACGGATCTGGAATGACAACGGAGGTGCGTCAATGAAAAATGCAATTTTCCCTTTACTCCTGGCTCTGGTGCCGCTGTCCAGTCATGTGCAGGCTTGTCCCGAGACCACCGGTGATGAATTCTTCGTTCGCAAGCCCGAGGCCCTGTGCTCCAGTGAGTTCGGGACACTGGAGGCCAAGGGCAGAAAGGTGAGGGATGATACTCTTGCAACCCTTGAAACAGAGTTCCGGACAACTGTTATAGATGCGTCGATAGAATCGTCCCGCATGGAAGTGAGGAAGCGGTCGACGACAGGGAAGCCTGAGGGCTCGAAAGAGCGTTTGTATCTTCGCATAGAGGAAGGAGCCAGAGCCTTTTCACGGGATATAACGCCTTATTCCGGCATTGTTTTCAATGATGCTGTTGTCGTTTTCCCCAGAGTCCATGATTTCATGTCGGTGCTGAATGATTGCGATTTTGCGGATGAATACGTCAAGGACCGCGTGAGCAGGATCAAGCTTGGGACTACGCACAAAGCCCTGTCTTTTTCGGAAGTTCTTTCAGATTTGGGTGTTCCTCTGAAAGCTGTGTACATGGATGCTCATCTGGCAAAGTTCTTCTCGCGCATAGCGATCAAGGTAGACGCTTCCCGGAATGCGGCATTCCTTTCTGGCACTCTGCATCGCAATCTCGCGCCTGCCATCATGCTGCTTCACCAGCATTTTCCTGCTGTCAAAGAGCTTCATTTGGGAAGGGTGCCTGGAACCGGCGAATTCACGTATGTTATGGAAGCGTCCCTGCTTGTTCGTTATTTGGGGCTGGATACCCATGCTGACAAAGACAGCATTATCTTTTCCGGCGGCGTTGATCTGTTTTTGGCGGGCGAAAGCCAATTCTTTCACAAGGGTGCAAAGCTGGTAACTCATGGCTGGCAGGCGGGGAACTATAACGAGGAATCAAGCCTGACTGCGCAAAGTGCGCACAAGAGGAGGCTGAGTGCCCACCAGCTGTTGATTGACAGGTTTCACGAAACGCTCAGCTACCCCGCTTTGGCGCGGGAGCAAAGCCGGCTTCTGGCCCCTGACGACCTGCATCTATTGACGGTCGATGAGTTGGCGCAAATGGGCGTCATTATCATGGAGGATGACTGACTGGGCGGACCGCCTGCTTCCGGGACATGGGCCCATCCTTTTCTCAAGGAAGTGGGGAAGTCATGGCAGGCGTTGTGGTTGCCCCACCGCGTTTGTCTGAGTTCGGGCGCGCCCGGGCAGTCGGCAGAAAAGGGGGTGTGAAGACACAACCGTACCCGGCGATGCATCATCTCAGGGGGCTCGCCGCTGCAGTATGGTGGTTTGGGGAGGTCCTTTTTCAACAAGATTCAACAAGAGAACAAAAGCTCCCGGGGCGGAGGAACTTTCTTCAGATGCGTTGACTCTATATGCAAGTATGCAAACAGAAAACTTGAGCAGAAGGCGACGCAGTCCCTGGAGGTTCCCATGACCGTATCACATCAGAAAAACCCAGTTTCTCCCGTTTTTCGTCTGGCGGCCGCTGTGCTGACTTGCGTCCTGACTGGAGGCGCCCCGCTTGTTGCGGCCGAGCCTCAGAAAGGCAGGGCGGTTGAGATCGAGATGCCTGCATTCCATGCTGGTGAGTTCGACGACAGCGTTGCACAAATAGCCAGGGACATGCGCACGAGTTTTGCGGAAGGTGGCTTCCCCTACGCCAACCTCGGTGATATGCCTGCTGATCTTCAGCGCAAGGGGTTTTCCGAAGAGGAAGTGACGGCCGGTGTGGTGGAGGGGGTTCAGTTTTATGTGGTGCGGCATTACATCGGTGCCAATGCCAAGGCTCTGTACAGCCATCAGGAAAGCAACAGCGTCCATGAGAGTGATTCCTGTGGCATGGGTGATGCAATCTCGCCGGAGGATGTAGGGATGATTCTTGAGCGTCGTATTGGTTCTCGCTTCGATTTACATAACACAGAAGTCAGGAAGGCCGCAGCTGTTGCCTCCTCCCGCACTCTGGCCCAGTACAGCATTCTGGTGCGTCCCAGCAAGGATTACCCCGGAAAAATGACTGTAGTTTCCTGCTCGACAGTCAAGTCAAGATTCTAGTGGTCTGGATTCGACCGCGCTTTTCGGGTGCCTTCGTCCCCTGGCTCCTTCGGGAGCTGAGGCCGGGGCCTTTGACCGGGGGCGGGGGACATTAATGACAGGCTTGCCGGAAGACGACTTCGCGCCACCATTATCTGAGAGCACCATTTATCGCCCCATGCGCGTGAAACGGGTTGGCGGGTTAGCTCGCCCCGCTATCTCAGGCTGCCGGTTGCCTCTTGTAACCTCGCGCTCTCAAGACATGAGGCGCGTCAGGGACACTGCCATGTTGTATAGCGCTCGGGGAAGGTTTTTTCCTGTTTCACGCTGTTGCCGTCTGACGGCAGCTGCGTTGGCTTGCGTTTTTGCGAGCCTGGTTCCCTGCGCTGGCGTGGCGGCTGAATGGGGGTATCTGGTCGCCATGGAATCGGAGATGGAGAGCCATGACGACTATGACCGGGTGGTCAATGGCATGTTATGGGAGATGCTTGAGAGCTTTGCTCGAATAGAAATCGGGAGGGAGCCAGAGTCAGACGCAGCCTCCCTCCCCGAAAGCTGCAGCTGCCATGCGGTTGTCTGGACTCTGGCTCGCTTTCTGGGGATTCGTGGCTGTTTCGCTCCAGCCCATGATGCCATTTCCGTTATGAATGACGAGACTCCGCCTCATCTAACAGACGAGATGGACGACAGCCTGCGCCGTCTTGTCCCCTATGAGATCCAGCAAATGTTCAGTAGAGAGCAGCTGTGGTCGCATTTGTCTCGAAATGGTCTGTACTATGTCGTACGACAACGCACTGGTACGTCAAGGAATAAAGCTTGGCGTTTCTGGAATCTGGATCTCTCTGCGAGCAGTCTTGGTGTCAGCGCCGACAAGGTGACCGTCAGCAAGCACTGTGACTCCCGCCAAGGGCTTGACTCTGCGGGTGTAAGAAGCCTGGTGACTTCTGTTTTCATACGGCATGCCCGCAATCTCAGGTATCCCATTATGCGCTTGCCGCGCGTTGCAGGGTCTTTCGCTATTTTGGTTCGCCCCAGCGCACAATTCCCCGCACAGCTGGACCTCGACTATTGCACCTACCATGTGGATGTCGAGGAGGTGTGAGCACAGTGGCTGCTGTAATGTCGCCGTTGTTGATCAGCGGCTCTCAGGACAGAGCCCTGGACGTCTGCGGCCCATGGCGTACCAGTTCACAGGCCTGCCCCTGGTGCGTGAACACTGTGAAATCCAGGTGGCATCCGTCGGGAAGTGCTGGTGTTGAGCCAGACCGGTAGTCTGACGGCCTTGACACACTGATCGAAGAACTTCCTCTGGCATTGCTGCCTCCAAGCGGCTCACGTGTGGATTGAGAGCACCTGGAGGGGATCGCCGTGTTACACATGATTCGTAAAGGCCTTTTTTCGGGTTCAGGCCTGTGCAGCCTGACAGCAGGCGCGCTGGCCTGCGTTCTGGCGGGCCAGACGTCTTTTGCTGCTCCTGCGCTTGGCAGGTGGGGGAGTCTTGTCGACCTGCGATCGGATATGCCCCGCGACAACGAATATGCGTTGGCGGTGAATATCTCGCTGGGCAAGATGCTCGCGAGTTTTGCAGAAATACAGCTGGATGCGCCTCCTTGCGATGCCGCTGCTGAATATGGCCATTGCTATAAAGGCGTTGCCGGTGGGGGCGGCACAGAGCTGCCGCACATGACAACAGGAGTGCGCGAACGGCTGGCCAATGCAGCTCCCGGGGAGATCCAGCGCATGTTCGGTTATGAGGAGCTGGTGTCGAATGCGTTCCTGAACGGGAGATACTATGTGGTGCGTCAGTACTCTGGCCTTGTCAGACAACAACACTCCCCTCTAAGTAGCGGTTCCTGCATCCATGAGGTTGTGGCAAGCCTGGCACGAGGAACTTTCGACAATATCAGTACTGACCAGCAGTGTGACGCCCGGCAGGGACTGGCTCGTGATGATGCCGACGGGGTGGTGTCCTCTGTTTACAGGGAGCATATGCGCAATATAAGAGAGTCCACCATGCGCTTGCCCGGCGTTGCAGGTTCTTTCACCATCTTTGTGCGCCCCAGTGAACAAGTGCCTGGAACGCTGGACCTTGATTACTGCACTCAACAGCTGAATGTAGGGGAGGAGTAACAGGGCGGATCAGTCTCTTTTTCCCGGGATCCTGCCGGAATCAGTGGATGCCTGGCAGCAGTCAGGCGACGCGCCTTCAGAGCGTGATTTTTTTCGATGAGCCGTCAGCTCAGGGGGTTGACGGCCATAGCAGGGTGGTTGCGGGGCGAACAAAAGGCAAGACCTTCCGGGTTGCCATGTCCTGCGGCTGTGTTGGCTCCGGTTTGCTGTGGCTGAATTGTCAGCCCCCTCTGCCACTTGAGAACAATCCTGCTACAAACCTGGGGGCGGTTGGTGACGACAGCCATAAGGCCAGGCAGAGGTTTTGACGTGAGGGCAGGAAAAGGGGCTGTGTTCCGCCCTGTCCGGCAGACACTGATGCCTGATGGAGCCTTGGAGGACACCGTCTGGCTGCTGCCTGTTTTGCTTCTTGTGGAACTTGTTGTGCGCTTGTTGGTCTCAGAGGTAAAGAAAGAACTCTGGAGAGAAGCCTGTGAATGTGCCTTCTTGTTTGACGAGCTTTCTGTCGTCTGCGTCGCTGTGCCCTCCCGAACCCAAAGGCACGCCTGGGAGAGCGGCCGATCGCAAGATAGCTGTGGTTTCGTCCTCGGCAGTGGCGTCCTGGCCCGGTCGGGAGCTGTCTGGCTGGTCGGATCCTTTGCTGGAACTGTTTTTCCGTTACCTGGATCCCGGTGATCTGAGATCTTGCGCACTGGTGTGTCGTCAGTGGAACAGGGTGGCAGGAGACTTGAGGTTGCAGGCGCGTGCCCTGATGCGTACCTATCCCTCCTTCGAGAGACGCTGTCTGGAAACGGCACTGGGTCCTGAGCGTGCCAGCCTGTGTCTGTCTCCCTGGTGCGCTGCGCTGGCACCTGGCTCTACGGTCAGACTGGAACTTGAGGCGCGCATAGCGCAGGGGCTGGCTGGCAAGACACTTTTTTGCACCTTTATGCAGCAGCTGCTGGGAGCCGAACGTTTTTGTTCTTTCAGCTACCAGAGAAAGTTTCGGATGCGTTGTACCTCCATTCTGGTTTGTAGCCCGGATGCGAGTGCCATGGCGGATGTGGGTTCGGATTTCCTGGACCAGCCTCACCGGATTACGCTGTGGCGATCTGGTGACCGGGGTCTGCATCCGCTGTTCTCTGTGCAGCATCACCGCCCCATCTGTGCCCTGTTTTTCAGCGCTGACAGCCGCAGGCTGCAGGCGATAGACAAGGATGGGCGTCAGCGTACCTGGCAGCGGTCATCGACGTCAGGGGCGGCTGTCTGGCAGGAAGTGGGGCGCGTTGCTTTGTGTTGTCGGCCCGTCGATCGGCTGGCGGCCAGCCCGGACGGTGGTTATCTGGCCGTAGTCTCCGGTGATGTTGTACAGATTTTCGCCAGCACGCCAGCGGCGGGGTGGCAGCAACAGTGGGTCTGGCGGTGGTCGCAGTCCCTGCGGCGCTTGCAGCCGCCTTCCGTCTGGAGCAGTCGGGGAGGGAGTCTGGAGTTCAGTAATGACGGTCGACATCTGTTGTTCAGCAACAGAGGCGAAATGTTCATGGCTCACAGGGAGGGGGCCGTCTGGCAGGAACAGTCCATAGTGGATGAACAGGGGCAGCCTGTGCACAGCCTGTGGCAGACCGAAGCTGTCATGGATCCTGGAGGCAGCTGGCTGGCGCTGGCGCGCAATAGCCGTCAGGGTGCGGCAGCCACAGAGGCTGTTCATTACCGGGTCACCCTCTTCGGTTTCGCGCCAGGGCGTGGTTGGTCACCAGTGAGCCGCTACATCTGCAACGAGTGCGATATGGACATTGCATTTCTCATGAGTTTCAGTGCGGACGGCCAGCAGCTGGTGTTTCTTGACAGCTGGAGTCGGTGGGACAGCCGTCTGTGTGTGCTGTCTGCCGCAGGGCAGCCTCCCTGGAGCCAGGCGGCGTTTATGGATTATGTCTCCAGGTTGTCAACAGTGGTGGGGAACGACAAGTGTTGTATACCCAGGCATGTGGAATTTTCCGTCAATGGTCGCGTTTTGGTGGCGGTGGGCGGGGCGGGTGTCCATATTTGGCGGCGTACCCTTGCGCGAAGTTGGGCCTCGGCGGCCTGGATTTCCCGTGCTGGCAGGGAGTCTTGCCGTGATGCGGTCTTTTCTCCAGATGGTTTTCATCTGGGGTTGGCTTGGGGCGCGCAGGGCGAGGTCAGCGTCTGGGGCCCCCGCCGTGATGGTCTTTACATCAGAAAAGCACGATTTCTGCATGGCAGGCCGGTGAAGCTGATGCGGTTTACGCCGGATGCCAGCCAGCTATTGATCGGCTCCTGGGGCTACAGGGAGAGCCTGGCTATGAGTACCGAGCTGGGGTGCCTGCAGCTGGTGCCCTACCGGCGACCAGGAAGCCAGGAAGCCAGAAAACCTGAGGCTGTAGATGAAGAATGATCCCGCTGTACAAGGGGAGGCTGGCATGGGTTTTGACATCTGTGCCTGATGAATGCTGGAGAATCACCGGGGGCCTGAGGGCGTGGACAGAATCCCTTCTTTTGAAACTTCGTCGCCTTCTGCTGTGTCTCTCCCCGAGCAGGTGAGAGAACAGGGCTTGGCCGCGACAGCTGCCGGTCACAGGGGTGTTGGGTCCGGACTTGATGTCCGGGCACCGGTGGAGCCGGCCACAGGTCGCTGGAGTGGTCGCGATTTGTCGAGCTGGCCCGACCCCTTGCTGGAGCTGGTGTTGCGCGAGCTGGGGCCTGCTGATCTGGCGCTGTGCCGGCGGGTATGCCGACAGTGGCGCAGGCTGGCGGGCAATGTTGAGCTGCAGGGGCGCGCTTTCATGCGGACCTTCCCGGCTTTTTTCAGACAGCGGCTGGAACAGGGACTGGATCGCGACTACTGTCACCAGAATCTGGAGCCTTGGTGCCAGGCGCTGGCACCTGACTCGGCGCGCAGACAGCAGCTGGAATCATGTGTCGCGCAGCGGCTGTCCAGTCGGGCCCTTTTCTTCCTGCAGGTGGAACAGATGCGTGCCATCCCGGCGTTTTCTGCACTCGGCTGCGAGCGCCTCGACGACCAGAACCCTTTATACCGACTGGTGTGTAGTCCGAACGGACGCTTGTTGGCTGATGCGCGTCAGGCGGCAGACGCGGCCGCAGGTTCCGGTCATATCAGCTATATCAGCTTGTGGTACTTCGACGAGGAGGGGGTGCAGCGCTTGTTCAGAGAGCGGCACGATCATCCCCTTCAGATTCTGAGCTTCAGTAAAGACAACCGCACACTGGAAGCTGTTGATGCGCTGGGCACACAGTGGGTGTGGCAGTCGGAGGCGGATAAGGGGCCCTGGCGTCCTGTCACCAAAACCCGGCTGTACAAGCGCCAGGTCCGTCAGGTGGAGCTCAGTACTGATGGCCGCTACCTGGCGTTGCTGTCAGACGATAGCGTTCTTGTTTTTACCAGGCAGGCACAGGGGATCTGGAAGCAGCAATGGTGCTGGTGCTGGCGGGATGTCACAGGGCCCGAGCCCCTGCATGACTGGCCCCTGGTGAGGCCTGGGCCGGTCGGCTTTTGCTTCAGCTGTCACAGCCAGCATCTGTTGATGCCTTTGGAGGACGGCCTTTTGTGCGCTTTCCAGACGGCGGCTGGCTGGCAGCCCCAGGTCATAGAGCGGCCTCGGACAACCCAGGAGGTCCGGTGGCGGATTGACAGGCCGGTTCTGAGTCTCGATGAATCTTTGCTGGCTGTGGCCTTTCGCCCTTTTGATCGAAGTGTTGCCTGGCATGATGGTGTTCATATAACGCTTTATGGCTTCACAGCAGGGCAAGGCTGGGCACCGATTACACGCAGATTGTGCAAGGACTGCCGTATTGAATGGCCGTTTCCCATGGTGTTCAGTCCTGATAGCCAGCAGCTGATGCTGCCGCAGCGCCAAAGCCGGTGGAACAGCAGTTTGTACCGGTTGTCTGACCGCAGTCAGCCGCCATGGGAAGAGGGATTGTCCCTGCCTGTCCTGGATATATTGGATGTGGTACGCCGCGAGCAAAGCTGTGTTGTCAACTTTGTGGAGTTTTCTGGCAATGGGCTTTTTGTTGCAGCGGTTGCTCAGGCGGGAGTCCGTGTCTGGCAGCATGACCTGGCGCATGGATGGTCGTCGCTGGCATGGATTGGTCATGGATCACTGGGTTTGTGCCAGGCACACTTTTCCCCGGATGCATATCACATGGCACTGTGTGTCTGCGATGAAGGTGAGCTGAGCATCTGGGGTCTGGGATTTGATGGGCGGTTTTCGAGGAAAGTGTATCTACCGCATGGTGTTGCCGTGCGGTTATTGGGGTTCACACGGGATGTCAGTCGGGTGCTGTTCGCCGTCGCCAATCCTGGGCAAGGTCTCGTTGAGGCGGCAAGGGTGACATGTCTGCGTCTTCGACCTGGGGAGACGGGGTTCCAGAATAGGAGCTACTGTCGTCTTTTATGACGGGATCTGGTGCATCTTGATTTTCCTTCTGACAGCCGGAAGCCGGAAAGCCTGCTACTCTTCTGCGGTCAGGAATGCCGGTGCTTGTTTTTTTATTGATTCTGGAGGTTGTCCATGTCTCAGGCAGTGTCAGGAACGCCGGAAAAAAGTGGTGTGGATGTAGTGGGTGAGGGTGACGGCTCCGCCCGGAGTGCTGAGGTGGCTACGGACGCCGGGTTGCGCAGTGACTGGCAGGCGCTGATCGAGGCGAGAAAGGAACTGCTCAAGTGTATGGCCAGTATGGAAAAAGCGCAGATCCAGGAGCGGGAGGAGAACGCCAGGCTGCTGGAGGCCATTGAGAAGGCGCAGGCTCTGTACCATGAAGAAAATCAGCAGGCTCAGCTCGCTATGGGCCGGTGTGTGGTCAATACTGTCGTGGCCGAGTGGGAGGGTAACGAGACGACCTATGCCCTGTACCGGCAAGAGAGCGAGAAAGCGCGACTGGCCATGGACAAACGTATGGCGGAGGCCATGATGACCACCTGGGAAGAGAGTCGTCAGGTGCAGGCGCGTTACTTTGAGCAGAATCAGAAGGTCATGCTCAGTATGGACAGACGCATCCTGGAGGGTTTGTCCATCCACCGGGAGGCGGTGGCTGTTTATCGCGAGGCGATGGGCAAGGCTGTGGCGGAGGTGAGGGCCGAGATCGGTGCTGTTGGTCATCAGCTGTGGCTGGCTTGTGGTGCCTTGCTGGTGGTTTTTCTGCTCCAGACCTGGTACTGAAAGATGCAAGGTGTGATTGGCTTCCAAAGCGGAGCGGCTGTCGGCCTGAGTCACCGATGTGGGGGCTGTGGTTCCTTTTGGCAGGAAGCAGGCTGCGGATGGAAAATCCGGCTTGGAGTCCGGACCTGGAGCGCGTATCCGGATGTTCGTCGTGTTGAGCTGCTGTGTGTAGCTGCTGTGTGTATGTGGAGGCTGTCGTGACCCAGCATTTTTTCCGAACGCCGCAAGAAAGCGGTGAGGAGAGCCAGGCGGCCAGCCTGCGGGGTGCTGCTGTGGATGCTGCTGTGAATTCTGCTGTGGATGCTGGTGTGGATGTTGCTGTGGATTCTGGTGTGGATGCTGCTGTGAATGCTGCTGTGAATGCTGCTGTGGATTCTGGTGTGGGTGCTGGTGTGGATTCTGGCTCTGCTGTGGGCTCTGATCAGGGTGTCACCAGGCAGGACCTGATCGATGTCAGGAGAGAGCTGGTCGAGGCCATGACGACCATGAAAAAAGCGCAGGCCTGTCAGCGGCGCGAGCACAGGAAGATCGTTGCAGCGCTTGAGAAAATGCAGGCCCTGCATTACGAAATGAGCCAGAAATCCCGGACCACTATGGGAAAGCTGGTTGCCGATGCCGCAGCCGCAAGCCAGGAGGAAAGCCGGGAGGTGCGGACCCAGTACTCTGAGGAGAATTGCAAGCTTTTGGCCGCGATGGACAAACGCATTGCCGAGGTTGTTGCCAGCACGCGGGAGGGGACCTTGAGGTCGCAAACCCTGCACTTTGAGGCGAGTCAGAAAATTTTGTCAGCCATGGACGCGCGCATGCTCGACAACATAGCCGTTCACAAGGAGGCTGTTGATGTCTATCGGGGGTCCATGGCGAGAGCCGTGTCGGATCTGCGTTCGGAAATCAGTGCTGTCAGTGGTCGCTTGTGGCTGGTTTTTGGAGCACTGTTGGTGGTGGTTCTGATTCGCACCTGGTCCTGAGTGGGGCTGCGTGTGTAGAGGCGGTGTGCTGTGAGCGGTGGCGGGCTGTTGTTGCGTTGGTTCCGTGTCTGGGGAGCCTGAGGTGCAGAGTCTGCGAGTGTCTTTTTTCAAGGGTGGGGATACAGCAAGGGGCGAGGCCTTGGGGAGCTTTCTTCGAGCTCTTCCTTTGAGGGCTCTTCGATGTTTTAGCTGGATTTTTTCCGGCGGCTTGACTGACAGCGCGGTTCCCTCCGGCGATCTGTACAGCGGCGTCTTGCTTGGCATGTGAATGGCGATGGGTAAGAGCTACCTGTTTGAATCCGTCATTGTCTGCTGCCGTCCGGATGAGCGGCGATGGGTTCTCTATTGTGGTATTCGACGGTCTTCAATGCATTTGGTTGCGATTCTTTTTCTGTGACGAAAAAGGCTGGTCCTGTTGTCTTCATACCGTCAAAGAGCCGGAAGGCTGCATTTGTAGTTCATTCAGCACCGCTGTCGCCATTCAGCACCGCTGTGGCATTGTGCAAAGGTTCCCCGGACAAAGAACGAGAATGGCTGTGTATAGGGTCCCAGTGTCCTGTGGGCATGGAGCAAAGGTGGCTTCTCCCTGTTGTTTGAATAGGGAATCCTTTCCTTGGTCAGCAAATCTCCGATATGTACGGATTGACTGATACAGTCGTTTACAGGTCGGCAGCTAGTCTGCTGTAGACCTGTCAGACCGTTTGACCATACTGCTGTATCTATGGTCCCAGCGTCTCGTGGGCACGGAAAAAAATGGCTTCACCCTGTTGTTTGAATAGGGAAGTCGTGCCTTGGTCAGGAAATCTCCGATATGTACGGATTGGCTGATGGCAGTCGTTTACAGGTCGGCAGCTAGTCTGCTGTAGCCCGGGCAGACCGGGTAGACCGTTTGATCATACTGCTGTATCACTGGTCGCAGTGTCCTGTGGGAATGGAGCAAAAGTGGCTTCTCCCTGTTGTTTGAATAGGGAAGTCGTGCCTTGGTCAGGAAATCTCCGATATGTACGGATTGGCTGATGGCAGTCGTTTACAGGTCGGCAGCTAGTCTGCTGTAGCCCTGTCAGACCGTTTGATCATACTGCTGTATCTATGGTCCCGGCGTCTCGTGGGCACGGAAAAAAATGGCTTCACCCTGTTGTTTGAATAGGGAATTCTTTCCTTGGTCAGTAAATCTCCGATCTGTGCGGATTGACTGATACAGTCGTTTACAGGTCGGCAGCTAGTCTGCTGTAGACCTGTCAGACCGTTTGATCATACTGCTGTATCTATGCCCAGCGTCTCGTGGGCACGGAAAAAAATGGCTTCACCCTGTTGTTTGAATAGGGAAGTCGTGCCTTGGTCAGGAAATATCCGATATGTACGGAATGTACGGATTGGCTGATGGTCGTCGTTTACAGGTCGCCAGCTATTCTGCTGTAGACCTGTCAGACCGTTTGATCATACTGCTGTATCTATGGTTGCAGTGTCCTGTGGGCATGGAAAAAAAGTGGCTTCACCCTGTTGTTTGAATAGGGCATTCTTTCCTTGGTCAGCAAATAGCCGATATGTACGGATTGGCTGATGGCCGTCGTTTACAGGTCGCCAGCCAGGCTGCCGTAGACCATTTGATCAGGCGGTGCGACTGTCCAGTACACGCAGCCGTCCCGTGTCCAGGCTGTAGAAACAAGCATGCACCGCCAGCGACTGGCCCCTTTGCCAGGCTTGCTGCACCTTGGGCAGGGCCGTCAGTTGAGACCATTGTGCCCGCAGGCTGAGTTCGCTGAGGTGGTCGGCACGCGCCGACTCCGGCAGGCTGCCCAACTTCTCGCGATGTTGCTCACGCACTGCGCACACAGGAGCCAGCCACTCCTGCAGAACGCCGCTGGCCTGGCCCTGTAGTGCGGCTTCGACACCACCGCAGCGACTATGGCCGACCACCATAATGTGACGCACCTTGAGGTGGTCGATGGCAAACGCCAGCACAGACGAGCAGCTGCTGTCTGTTTCCCTGACCAGATTGGCTATATTGCGGTGCACCAGCATTTCCCCCGGTCCCAGACCGGTCAGTTGTTCCGGTGCAATACGGCTGTCGATGCACCCAATCCACAAAAAGCGGGGGGCATGAATCCGGGACTGACGGAGAAAGCCACCCGGGTCTTGTGCTTCCCGTTCCTGTGACCAGCTCTGGTTATTGGCCAGTATCTGTGCCAGCTCATTCACTCTGCGTACCTCTCTTCAGGTGGTGCCGTCCGCGCCTGTGAGGTTCCGGATTGCTGCATGACGGCCAGCGGGCGCAGGTGCCGCCAGGCTTCTGCCTTGAACTGGGGAATATGAAGCATCTCGCCCAGACTGCATGTGACACCAAAACCCATGCCGGATACCCACTGGAAGCCACAGCTGTCGTCGAAAGACTCCGGCCCCGGCCAGAGACAGGAATAAGCGGCCCGCCCGAAAACCAGCAGGGTCTTGCGGCGCGCCAGTCCGTACTGGTTGCCGAGCCAGGCTTGCACCGCCTCCCGGGCGTAGCTGTGGTTCGTCGCAGCGACGCCCGGAAGCATGGGCCAGGCAAACAGACCCATCCGCGGTGAGGGCTCCATGGCAATCCGCAGTGCCCGCAAGATGTTGTCCAGCAAGCGCCCATGGAAGTCGGTGAACTGCTCCAGACCCGACCAGGGCAGGTCCGCAACCACCAGACAGTCATGAGTAGCATCAATAGCCGCCAGGCGGAAAGGGCTGCATTCGCCGGAAACAGGAGGGGACTCAGCCGCAGGGGCCAAGGCGACAGCCGGCCGGGGGGCCGGGGACGCAGCCTGCTGTTGCTGTGAAACAGGGGGTGGCTGTTGTTGAACAGGGGGTGGCTGTGCCAGGGCCTGGGAGAGTTCCGGGCTGGAACCCGAATCCTGCGCTGCCAGCTGGTGCGCAGGGGTGTCCATTTCTGCCAGCTGGGCTGTCAGCTGCCATGCTTCTTGTTGTGAATCCTGCTGCTGTGCATCCTGACCGCCAGGCTGACATGGCTGTGGAGCCTGGCTGGCATCCTGAAGGGGGCCTGGCAGCGCACTGGCCTGCTCAACAACGACAGCAGCCGGGGGCGATTGCCGTGGTACCCAGCAATCGATGCCCATGGCGGCCAGATAAGCAAGGCGGTGCCGCAGGTTCATGGGCTGTCAGAAAACGGATGCACAGGCGTCAGACGCGTTGCAGGTGGCAGCACCATTCATTGACGGATAGCTGTTTATCCACTGCGCCAGCAGCGCGGCCCAATGCTCCGCATCATTAAGACAGGGGATCTGTGTCAAGGCTTTTCCTCCCCGGGCAATAAATGAGGCGCGTCCTTCTGTGCGAATTTCTTCCAGGGTTTCCAGACAGTCGACGGTAAAGCCCGGACAAATGACCAGCAAGTTTTTCACACCCTTGTCTGCCAGTTCGTTCATCATCTGAACAGTTGAAGGCTCCAGCCATTTGTCCTTGCCGAGCCGTGACTGGAACGAGAGCCCCCATTGATCATCTGTCAGTCCTGCCGCCGCGACAAACAACCTTGTTGTCGTATACAGCTGATGCCTGTAACAGCGCTCGTGCGCTGCCGACGGGCGCTCACAACATCCGGCCGTCAGACAATGCGAACCGGTGGAATCATCCTTGCGAATATGGCGCTCCGGTACCCCATGGTAGCTGAACAGCAGGTAGTCGTGTTCCCCACGTTTGAGCTGATCGAGAAAAGGTTGGGCGCCGGTCAGCAACGCCTTGATGTAGTCGGGGTGGCGGTAAAAGAGCGGATGTACCAGCAGGCGCTGGCGCAGATTATGGCGACGAAAAATGCGCCGGGCCTCCTCGATGCAGCTGCCGACCGAAGACATGGCGTAGTGGGCGTACATGGGGAACAACAGGATTTCATCAACCTCTTTGAGGGCGGCCAGCTCCAGAATCACCTGTTCCATGGCGGGTTGCCCATAGCGCATGGCCAGCCGCACCGGCTGCTGCGCGCGCGCCGCGACGGCCTCTGTCAGCCGCTGGCTGATCGCCTTCAGGGGAAACCCCTCACCCTCTTTCCAGATGCTGCGCCAGGCGGTGGCCGAACGCGCCGGACGAAACGGCAATATACAACCGCTGACGAGGAGTCTTCTGAGTGGCCAGGGGAGGTCAATCACACAGGGGTCCATAAGAAACTGATTGAGGTAGCGTCTTATGTCGGGCACCGCCGGTGAGTCTGGCGATCCCAGATTGACCAGCAGGCTGGCCCTGCCTTGCGGTGCTGCGGTGGAAACATTCATGGATCTGTTCCGGCGTTGTCGGTCACGGATGACCTGGGCGGCTGAAGACGCAAGACAATGTAGCCGAGTATGGCCGCCAGGAACGAGGCCAGTATCACAGCGGTTCTGTTGGCGATCAGATAATCACCGTCCTGGGGATCAAAAGCCAGGCTTCCGATAAAAAGACTCATGGTAAAACCTATGCCACAGAGTACGGCCGTGCCGTAGATATGCCACCAGCTGACACCGGTCGGTAAACGGGCCGATCCCCAGCGGACCGCGAGCCAGGAAAAGAGAGATACACCTACCTGCTTGCCAATGAAAAGCCCAACGATCACACCCAGAGGGCTGGGTTCGAGCAGTTGGTGCAGAGCCTTACCGTCGAGCTCGACGCCAGCATTGGCAAAGGCGAACAGGGGCAGGACCAGAAAGCTGACCCAGCTGTGCAGTCCTTTCTCCAGCCGCTGGAGCAGTGATGGCTCCTGCCCCAGGGGGCGGGCTGGTATGGCAAGAGCAAGGGCAACACCGGCCAGGGTGGCGTGTACGCCCGACTTGAGTACACAAGCCCACATGATGATGCCCACCAGCACAAAGGGAGCCAGCCGCTGTACGCCGCGCCGGTTCATCAGGATCAGAACAGCCATGCACAGCAGCGCCAGTACCGCCGACAGGGCGGACAACTCGCTGGTGTAAAACAGGGCGATCACCAGAACAGCTCCCAGGTCGTCAATAATGGCCAGTGCCATGAGGAATACCTTCAGGGCCGGAGGAATCCGGCTGCCGAGCAGCGCCAGTATGCCCAGCGAAAACGCAATATCGGTGGCCGTGGGTATGGCCCAGCCGCGCAGGGCGAGGGGATCATCAGTATTGAAGGCAACATAAAACAGGGCGGGTACCAGCATGCCACCGAAAGCTGCTGAGGCGGGCAGTATCATGTGACGCGGCGAAGACAGTGAGCCGTACAGGCACTCTCTCTTGAGCTCAAGCCCCACCAGCAGGAAAAAGAGTGCCATGAGCCCGTCGTTGACCCACAACAGCAGTGGCTTGGAAATCGCAAAACTGCCTGCTGCGACCGTAATGGGGACGGAGAGAAGCAGGTCGTAGCAACGGTCAAGGCCAGGAATATTGGCGACCAACAAAGCGAGGGCGGCGGCCGCCATGAGTGCCAGCCCGGCGGCACTGTCACTGCTGGCCATCAAACGGCGAAAAACCTGCACAACTGTCCCTGTTTTTGTCACTGTCATAGAAGTACCGGTGGTCCTTGCAGCTGTGGCTGTACGCAGTTTTAGCGAACGCACAGATCCGTAAAATCCGGTTGGGGAATAGGAGGAAAATGGGAACGACAGCAGAGAGATGCTCTGCCGAAGAGCCTGTAAAGGCTGGTGGGTCGTGGAGGATTCGAACCTCCGACCAATTGGTTAAAAGCCAACTGCTCTACCAGCTGAGCTAACGACCCACACGCTCAAGCACGAAGCGGAAAGTATTCTACAAAAGTGACTGCGTACTCTGCAACCCCTTGACGAGCTTTTCTTGTTTTTCTTTCGTCCAGCCTTGTTGCTGGCGTCGCACAGTGGTGATCAAGGCCGTTGTTTACCGCGGTTGCGTCCAGGTGATGGGGTGGTCGATCGCTTTTTCCATTGCCTCCTTTCCGCCGCTTCGGGGGAGACGATCGAAATAGACAATATTGATCGTTGTAGCCTATGCCTTCGGGACTGCGGCTCGGCGGGAAGAGACTTTGGGTCTATTCAGAGCCTTCCGGAAATACGACGCGACGCATCTTGTACCCAGTGCACCTGGTCATCCTGATTCAGGCTGAACGGAGCAACACCTGTAGCTTCCCCGTCGCGCTGAAACCGGATTGGTTGGAATGGCGTTCATGTCTTTGTGCTCCTTTCCTTGTTGTATATCCGTGAAATCGACATAGGCGTGCCTGTTGGCTATTTGCTCATGCTTTGGAGTGTCTGCTACCCATCAAGTTCCCGTGCGACCGCCAGAGCGGGGACAGGGAGGCAGAGCTGCGCGCGCGGCTTTGAGGCATAGGCCGACTCTCTGGCCTCTGCTGCAGGCCGGCAGGATCGCAGGTCCTTGTCCTTCCCCGGTGATCCGGCGCCATTCATTCCAGTAACAGAGCGCGGCTATCGGTGCATGGATTCCCGGACGGCGCCAAGGAAAAAAGGTGACACAAGGAAAACTCAAGACATGGATTTTGTCGGGAAATACAATATCGAACAAAATATCAAGCGGCAAAATGTCGCCGGGCGTCTACGCTGGGCAGATCACTTGCACTTGTTGACTGAGTCCGGCCCCGCGTCTGGACGGCCACCTTGACCGGATGCAGGACGGATACCATGCTTTCACACCCATCAGCTCTTCTTCTTGATATGGATGGCACCTTGTTTTCCAGCGAGTCGCTTTACAAACGTATTTGGCAGAGTGCGGCGCAGGCCTGTTCCCTGAGTCTTTCTGACGCCTTCTACGCACGCCATTTCATCGGCCATTCGTTCAACACTTGCCTGGATGCCGTACAAGGGCTGGCTGGGGAAGATTTCGATATGAAGCGGTTCCTGAGGCAACTGGCAGCCTGTGAAAAAGAAGCCCGGGCATCGCCCGCCAAACCAGGGAGCCGTGCCCTGCTGGACTGGGCCGGCAGGCAAGGACTTCCTCTTGGGCTGGTGACTTCGGGCTCGCGCCAGAGTGTGCAGGACAACTTTGCCTCTATCGGCGGAACCGGGTGTTTCCTTGTGCTGGTCACCCGTGAGGATGCCACCTGTGCCAAGCCGGCCCCGGAGCCTTATCAGCTGGCCTGCCAGCAACTGGGGCTCCGTCCGGAGCAAACCCTGGCGGTCGAAGACTCCGATCCCGGCGCCCTCTCGGCCTTGACAGCGGGATGTTGCACAGTGATTGTCCCCGATATGCTGCCGCCCTCGTCTGACGTCAGTCGTCGCGCATTAGCCGTGCTGTCTTCTCTGGAGCAGCTGCCACAATGGATTATGAACAACCAGCACAAGCTGGGAGTCCGGGAGAAGTCCTGATGACCGCTCTCGCACTATTGTGTCGTCTATGCTTCCTGTTTCTCTCAACCGGGAAGTTATAACCCATGCCGGAGTCAGAGGTCTGTTCCCTTGCCTGACACTCATCTGGAAGTGCTGTCCCTGGTCAGCAGGATCACGGGCGTTGCCTACGGCCTTGCCATTGCTGCTTTTCTCTTGATTGTGATCATGAGACGTCGCCCCGTCGGTGTGACCCTGTCCTGGTTGCTTCTTTTGTTTGCTCTTCCGGGCGTGGGCGTTGTGCTTTTTCTCATGTTTGGCAACCAGCGTCTTGGCAGCAAACGGTTACGTCGGGTGCGTGCTCTGACACCCAGCTATGAAGAGTGGGTGGCGCATTTGAGGCAGGTTGTGCCACCTGAAACTTTCAAGGAGAGTGGCATCCGTTCGACAGAGCACAACCGGGTTTACAATCTGGTAGAACACAGCAGTCCTATTCCTGCCATTCCCGGCAACAGGCTCTCACTTTTCCATTGCACCGATGACATATTCAGTGCCCTGGAGCACGACATCAAACAAGCGTGCAGCAGCATCCACATTGAAATCTATATTTGCCAGGCGGGAGGGCGGATGGACGCCGTGCTCGCCGCCCTGGAAGCTGCGGCCCAAAGGCAGGTCATCTGTCGTATGCTGCTTGATGCCGTGGGAAGCCGGGGTTTTCTGCGTAGCCCGGCAGCGCAGCGGCTGCGCCAGGCGGGCGTCAGTATCCGGGCATCACTGCCGGTGGGGCCGGTGCCTATGTTGTTTGAGCGTATGGACTTGCGCAATCATCGCAAGCTTCTTGTTATAGACGACCATGTTGCCTGGACCGGCAGTTTTAATCTCGTCGACCCTGCCCTGTTTCGGCAGAAGACAGGTGTCGGACCATGGATAGACGCCATGGTGAGAATACAAGGACCTGCAGCACACATATCCGATGCTGTTTTTCTTCACGACTGGGATCTGGAAGCCGGAGAGCAGTTGTCCATCGCCAGGCAGAATTTGCTGCGCAGACAGGCTCTTGCAGAGGGAGCCTCTGAGTTGCACGTGGTTCCGTCGGGGCCTGGGCGGGACAGACAGCTTATACATCAGGTGTTGCTGGCTGCCGCCTATGAAAGCCAGGAGGAACTGATTATATCAACGCCTTATTTCGTCCCTGATGAGGCCCTGGTAACGGCACTGTGCTCGGCAGCGCGTCGCGGTGTCAGGGTGGTTCTCATAGTGCCGGAGCGCAATGACTCGCGCATGGTGCATCACGCCAGCCGATCCTATTACGAAGACCTGTTGGAGGCTGGGCTTTCCATCATGCACTTTACAGGTGGGCTGTTGCATACCAAATGCGTCCTTGTGGACCGGAAAACAGTACTTTTTGGTACCGTCAATCTGGATATGCGCAGTTTGTGGCTGAACTTTGAGGTGACGCTGATTGTCTACGACCGGTCTTTCGGTCAGCGTGTGGCACAGTTGCTGGAAGGCTACTGCGCCCGCTCCCGGCCACTGAGCGCACCGGGTTGGAAGGGACGGCCTTTCCTGCAGAAAATACGGGAAAACGTTGCCCAGATTCTCAGTCCTCTGCTGTGATCCGGAGAACAGGGGAACAGGGGAACAGGGGAACAGGGGAACAGGGGAACAGGGGAACAGGGGAACAGGAGCCCAGGAGAATCCGGCTTTCGCCGAAAGACTGACCGGGGTCCTGCGCGTTTCTGGCAGACAGTCCGGAAGCTGTGTCAGCCAGTGGGTCTTCCGGCCTGTGACAGCCGTGCCAGAGAGCGCAAGTCCCGGAGGAGCAGGCTTAGCGATTCAGGCCGGGCCAGTTCTTGTTCCCCTTCTCTATAAAGGCATCGGGGTCTTGCTCCCAGAGCTTCTGTACTTTGCGGTTGTAATTGAGATAGAGCTTGCCTTCCTTCAGAGTCCAGTACTTGGGGTTACCTTTTACCAGTGAGTTCTTGGCTCCCACTGCCCAGGCACAGTGCCCGCCATACTCTGGCGCATACTTGTGCGGGTTGGCCTGAAAGAGTTCCTTGTTTTCCTGGGAGGAAAAGTACCACTGTGCGCCCTGCCACTCCCAGCTATAAGTTTTCTTCCCTTTCACGGGGCCACCCTGTACATCTCCCTTGGGGAAGTAAGCGACAGGGTCATAGCCTCCCAACGCCAGATTGCTGAAGAATCCCGTATAAATTTTTCCAGTATTGGTGTCGGCGTTGGCGCTGGATCCCAGTAGCAGTCCAAGCAGTATCCAGACCGGAAAGACGAAACGTCCCAGTGACATGAATCCCTCTCTTTTCTTGTGTTTTCTCTGTGTTCTCTGTTTTTGGTGCGAGCATCCATGCGCGCGGGTTCGAAGAGGGCATGATCACCGGTGCTGTCGATCCGGCAGGCCGCCGATGCGCGACGTCAAAGCGCGCAGTCGACCCAAATAATGCGGTTCGCAGCCGTCTTTATTGTGAAGCCTTGGGGAAAACAGGTGTCCTGTCTGGCGGCCACCAGGGCAGGAGGGCCTGAATCCGTTGCTCGTAGAGCCAGTCTCCATTCCCCGGCAAGGTTCTAGAGATGGGGCGCAATAAAGTCGGGAACAATGCCCGCTTCGCTGATGGCAGACTCTACACTAACGCCCCTGTAGACACCAGATTCCAGCAACAGGGTGGAAAAGCCCATGGCAGCTCCGCCCAGTATGTCGGTATACAAGGTATCCCCCACCATCAGCACCCGCTCTGCGGGCACATCGCCATACCGGCGGCTGGCTGTCTCAAAAATGCATCCGCCTGGTTTGCCAAGCAGGAGGGGAGATTGGCGCTGGTCGGTGCGTGTCACCATATCATCGAGAAAGTAGCCGGGCGTGGCATAGAGCCAGTCGCGCCCGTCTTTGCGTGCCGGTGCCGCGACATCCGGGTTGCCCACAGCCAGAGAGAATTGCCTGTGCTGTGCGGCGGTAACCAGCCTGTCCTGCTGCTGTGGCGACCACCCGGCGGCAGAAAAAAACAGCAGGCTGTCGACCTCTGGGGCAAGGGTCTCGCCACAGGTGTTGAGATGCACCATGCCCTCCAGCTGGGGGTGGTCAAAGTGCGCTTCGGGCGCCATGACCCCCCAGCTGTCCTTGTTCGGCAAAGAATTGAGCCATGACAGGGTAATATCAAGGCTGGTGATCACTTCGTCCTTTGTCAGGTCGAAACCACAGCCAGCATACTTGTGCGCGGCTTGCTCACTGTTGGCGAGAGTATCATTGGAAACAACGCAAAATCGCTTGTTCCGTGCGCGTAATAGAGCCACAGCCTCCAGCGCCCCTTCAACAGGGCTGCCGTGGTAACAGAGAACGCCGTAGGCATCCAGCAAAACCAGATCAAACTGGTCAAGGATGGCTGCCAGTCCCGAAACTCTGCGGGCTTGATGCCGGGGCGTCTGGATGTCCGGGTACCAGCTGCGCCTGCGGGCGTAGCACTGATTCAGGTAAGACAAATCAATTTCAAGCATGGGGTGAGGTCTCGTCGTTGCAGACCAGGAGGTCTGGTTGTATCTTGGCCGAAGGGGGTTGTGCCCGGTCTCGGCACCAGGGGGTTCAGGTGCGTGTCTCATGGCGGATGCGGAAGGGGCTGCCTCCCATCGGCGCTATGATGCCGGACAGGCGCCAGACTGCACAACAAGGACTTCTTACAGGGCGAAAAAGGATTGGTCATGAAACGCCTGCACGCTGTTGCTGTTTTTCTTCTCGGTCTGCCTGTGGCGGCCGTTTTTTGGGGCTGGGGTATGACGAAAGGAACCACAAATCATGCGGACCTGGCCGCGTTGGCTGAGCAGGGCGGTGCTGCGTCCCAAAAGGATCAGGAAACTTTGCAAGAAAGGCTGACCGATATCCAGTACAGAGTTACCCAGAATGATGCAACCGAGCCGGCTTTCCGCAACAAGTACTGGAATCACAAGGAAACCGGTATCTATGTGGATGTGGTGTCGGGGGAGCCGCTGTTCAGTTCTCTTGATAAATACGACTCTGGCAGCGGATGGCCCAGTTTCAGCAAAGCGCTGGACGCCAACAAAATAGTCACCAGGAAAGATAACTCTCTGTTGGTGACGCGCACGGAAGTGCGATCCCGCACGGCTGATTCTCATCTGGGGCATCTGTTTGCGGATGGACCAAAGCCGACAGGGATGCGCTATTGCATCAACTCGGCGGCCCTGAATTTTATTCCGCTCAACCAGATGGAAGAAAAAGGTTACGGCCAGTACCTGCCGCTGTTTCAGCAGGAAACGCCCTGAAAGACACGGCTTTCGTGCCAGCCGGACACGGGAGCCGTCTGTTGGGGGAGGGCGCCGGGCGGCCTCAGCGCCATCAGTCTATGCCCAGCTCTGCCCAGATGGCGTCCACCCGCTGCCGGACAGCATCCGTCATGCTGACCACTGTTCCCCACTCCCTGTGCGTTTCGCCCGGCGCTTTGCTGGTGGCATCAAACCCGACCTTGGAGCCCAGGCCGGCCTCGGGGGAGGCAAAATCAAGATAATCAATAGGCGTGTTGTCGACAAAAACCATATCACGCCTGGGATCCATCCGGGTTGTGACAGCCCAGATGACATCTTCCCAACTGCGGGCATTGATATCACTGTCGCAGACAATAACGAACTTTGTGTACATAAACTGACGCAGAAAAGACCATACGCCCAGCATGATTCGCTTGGCGTGTCCCGGGTACTGTTTATTGATGGTGACCACCGCCATGCGGTAGGAACAACCTTCTGGCGGCAGATAAAAATCAACAATTTCCGGGAACTGTTTTTGCAGGATGGGGATGAAAATCTCGTTCAGCGCAACGCCCAGCACGGCCGGCTCATCGGGTGGGCGGCCGGTATACGTGCTGTGATAAACAGGATTTTCCCTGTGCGTCATGCACTCCACAGTAAAGACCGGAAATGTCTCCACCTCGTTGTAGTATCCCGTATGGTCGCCATAAGGGCCTTCTTTGGCAGTGTCGTTGGGATAGATGTAGCCCTCCAGCACGATTTCAGCACTGGCAGGCACCTGCAAATCGGTGAGAGCTCCTTTGACCAGCTCCGTACGTGAGCCGCGCAGCAGGCCGGCAAAGGCATACTCGGACAAGCTGTCGGGTACGGGGGTAACGGCGCCCAGCGTTGTCGCCGGATCAGCACCCAGTGCCACCGCAACGGGGAAAGGTTCCGTGCCTTTTTCGCGCTGCCAGCTTTTGAAATCCAGGGCACCGCCACGATGCGCCAGCCAGCGCATGATCAGTCGCCTGGGACCCAGTAGCTGTTGGCGATAGATTCCCAGGTTCTGTCTCTTCTTCCCGACCCCTTTGGTGATCACCAAAGGCCAGGTCACGAGGGGGGCTATATCACCGGGCCAGCAGTGTTGTATCGGCAACCGGGTCAAGTCAATCTGGTCGCCTCGCAGGACATGCTGCTGGCAGGGCGCCTTGCTCACCACCCTGGGGCCCATGCTGAGCACTTTTTTGAACAACGGCAGCTTGCCCAGCGCATCCCGGAACCCCGAGGGCGGTTCGGGTTGCCTGAGCCAGGCCAGCAGCTCGCCCAGCTCTCTCAGGGAGGCAAGATCAGGCTTGCCCATCCCGAGAGCCACGCGCCGGGGGGTGCCAAACAGGTTCGCCAGCACAGGTACGCCCGTGCCGCCGGCATTTTCAAACAGGAGTGCTGGCCCGCCGCGGCGCAAGGTGCGATCACTGATCTCAGTGATCTCCAGGTAGGGATTGACTTCCTGTTTTATGCGCTTGAGTTCACCCAGTCGTTCCAGCTGCCGAATAAAATCCCGCAAGTCCCGGTACTTCATAGGTCAGCACTCATGCTGAGACAGGAGCAGACACAGGAGAAATCCGGATTCTGATGCTTGCTGCTCACTTGCGCTTCATGGACTGGAAAAATTCAGCGTTGGTCTTGGTTTGCTTCATACGATCGAGAAGGAATTCAACGGCCGCTATTTCATCCATGGGGTGCAGCAGCTTGCGTAGAATCCACATTCTCTGCAGCTCTTCATCGGTCGTGAGAAGATCTTCCCGTCGTGTTCCTGACTTGTTGATGTTCATCGCAGGGAAAACACGCTTCTCGGCTATGCGTCGATCAAGGTGCAGTTCCATATTGCCGGTGCCCTTGAACTCCTCGAAGATCACATCATCCATCTTGGATCCCGTGTCCACCAGCGCCGTGGCCAGAATGGTCAGACTGCCGCCTTCTTCAATATTCCGGGCTGCGCCGAAAAAGCGCTTGGGACGCTCCAGGGCATGGGCGTCAACACCACCGGTCAGGACTTTGCCGGAAGAGGGAACGGCCGTGTTGTAGGCGCGGGCCAGGCGGGTGATGGAGTCAAGCAGGACGACAACGTCTTTCTTGTGTTCAACCAGGCGCTTCGCCTTTTCCAGAACCATTTCCGCCACCTGGACGTGACGGGAAGGTGGCTCGTCGAAGGTTGAGGCCACCACTTCGCCGCGCACCGAGCGCGACATTTCTGTGACCTCTTCCGGCCGCTCGTCGATCAGGAGAACGATCAGATAACATTCCGGATTGTTGCGCGCAATATTGGCTGCAATGTTTTGCAGCATCAGCGTTTTACCCGCCTTGGGCGGTGATACGATCAGTCCACGCTGTCCTTTTCCAATAGGGGCCACCAGGTCGATAATGCGGCCAGTCAGGTCCTCGGTCGCACCATTGCCCATCTCCATGATCAGGCGTTCCTGCGGAAAAAGAGGCGTCAGGTTTTCAAAGAGAACCTTGCTCCGGGCGTTTTCCGGTCGGTCAAAATTGATGCCATTGACCTTGAGCAGGGCAAAATAGCGTTCACCCTCCTTGGGGGGGCGGATTTTGCCGGATGTGCTGTCACCCGTACGCAGGTTGAATCTGCGGATCTGGCTGGGCGAAACATAGATGTCGTCGGGGCCGGCCAGGTAGGAGCTGTCTGCTGAGCGCAAAAAGCCAAAGCCATCCTGCAAAATCTCCAGGACGCCATCGCCGTAGATATCCTCTCCGCTGCAGGCGTGCCGCTTCAGAAGCGTAAAAATAACATCTTGTTTGCGCGAGCGGGCAAGGTTGTCAAGCCCCATGCCTTCCGCAATTTTCAGGAGCTCCTGAACGCTCTTTTTCTTAAGCTCGGTAAGATGCATAACTGACCATATGGATTACATTCTGACTGAAGGGAATAGTGTTGCCACTGCCAGCAGCTGCAGACGGCACCACGCCGAGGCCGAAGCCGCACACGCCACCGGCGAACAACGGATTCGAACGCTAAGAATGAAGACTTGAAACCACCCGATCGAAGTTCGACCTGAAGGAAAGCGCCTTGGCTATGGGAGGGCAGCCAAACTGCTGCTGGCCACCCCTCGTTACCCCAGCGAGCAGAACTGGAAGCCCGCCGATTCTACAACCGCCTGCACCGTTGTGTCCAGTACAGGCTCTGGGAAGGTAGTACGGAAGCTACAGAAAAGGCAAGAACAAATACACAGCAGTCGGTGCTGACCCCCGGCGTGAGTGGGCTGTAAACCGTGTCAAGGCATTTAAGCGCTATGATTTTCCGCGACAAACTTGATCAATTGCTGTTTGCTCGCAGTCCCGGTGTGCCTGCCCACTTCCTGTCCTCTGTGGTACAGCCTCAGGGTGGGAATCGAGCGGATCCCTTGCTTGGCGGCGAAATCCTGGTTGGCTTCCACATCCAGCTTGCACACTTTCATATCGGGTGTTTCGCGCGCCAGTTCTTCAATAACGGGGGTCAGCGCGTTGCAGGGGCCGCACCATGGTGCCCAGAAGTCAACCAGAACCAGGTCGTCACACTCTATTACTTCTTTGTCAAAACTCTCTTCTGTGATAGTGATTATTTGGCTCATGCAATCAATCTCCCTGGTAAAGAGCAATAGTCACCGGCGGGCAGCCGGGGGGGTAAGGCGGCGGATCATAGCACTCTGGACTGCTCAGGATAACCCCTGTCGTCTGAGGCGGTCTGGCAATGGTTGGCCTGGCTGGCACCGCCCAGTTTTCGAAAGGGCGGGCAGTGCCAGTCCTGGTGCGTGGTTCCAGCCGTTGGCGGTATGCCGGGGCAAACCGGCAAGACAAGATAACCAAACCGGAGCTGCTGCGCCCTTGCGCTTTCTTCCCGAGAACCAAAGCGCGCTGAACAGCGGCTTGAGGGTCTGTGTGGAACGCCGGCTGCCACAAGCTGATCCGCAGCAGGTGTTCTGGCGCGGCGGGCCTGGTCGGACAGGATGTGGTCCTGGATTCAGAAATTCAGGGAGCTGTCAGCGTCTGGGTGTCTGATGGGCAGGTATCGGGCTCTGTGCCCTCGCCATCAGTGCAGTCAGTTCCGGGTGTGGCTTGTGTCCAGTCACCTTGTTCCAGCCAGCGCTCTACCTGGGTTGTGGCGACCTGGGTGCAATGGGGTGAGGAGCTGTCCAGCCAGTGCAGCGGCTGCCAGGAGCGCAACCAGGTCAGTTGGCGCTTGGCCATCTGTCGCGTGGCTATAATCGCTTTGTCCACCATCTCCTCCCAGCTCAGGGAGCCCTCCAGCCAGTTCCACATCTGCCGGTAGCCCACGCATCTCATGGACGGCAGGCCCGGATGCAGGTCGCCGCGACCGTGCAGTTGTGCGACCTCGTCGGCGAAGCCGTTCGCCAGCATGCTGTGAAAACGCTGGGCAATGCGTTTATGCAACTGGCTGCGCTCAGCGGGCGCCAGGGCAAGGCAGAGCAGGCGAAACGGGAAAGGGGTCTGTTTCTGCTCTGCGATAAGAGAAGTCAGGGAGCGGCCTGTGACAAGGCAGACCTCCAGGGCGCGCTGGAGTCTCTGGGGGTCTGTGCTCTGGATGCGTTGCGCGGCCTGGGGGTCGAGCTGGCGCAGTTGGGCGTGAACGGCTTCCCAGCCGTACTGCTGCGCCTGTTGCACTATATGCTGTCGTACAGCGGCATCGGCGGGTGGCAGGTTTGCCAGTCCGTCACGCAGTGCCTTGTAGTACAACATGGTGCCGCCCACCAGCAGGGGGATGCGTCGGCGGGACAGGCTGTTGTGGATCTCCTTGAGAGCATCATGGCGAAACTGTGCGGCGCAGTAGCTTTCGGCCGGGTCGCGGATGTCAATCAGGTGGTGAGGGATTTGTCGTCGCAGTGCCGCCGGAGGTTTGGCTGTTCCTATATCCATTCCGCGAAAAACAAGGGCTGAATCGACGCTGATAATGTCGCAGGGCAGGACTCTGCAAAGGTTCAGGGCCAGATCGGTCTTCCCGGATGCTGTCGGGCCTGTGAGGAATATGACGGGAGGTTGGTTCACGACCATGTACCTGCAGTTGTAGGCGGTATGGAGACTGACAGTTTACGCTGCGAGCCAGCTTGTGGGGCGGCCTTGCCTTTGAGTGACGGCCGGCACGCCGGGCCTGCCACACAATCTGGGAGTAGGGCTTGTGCATCGCTGTCGGCAATCTGGACCTGTCCTCGCCTTTGTTCAGAGGGTTGTGCGCACAAGGTTCGCAGGAAAACGAGTATACGCAGATTGCGTCTCTTGAGCATGGTATCCGGGGGGAGCCGCAGCGGGTGGATATGGGTGGAAACGGGTGCCCACGGGTGAACACGGCTGAAGAGGAAAAACGGTGACAGCTGTGTTCTGCACGACAGGAGATCCCTGTCTCCGGGTGTTGGCACGAAGGGCGAACACCGCCTTGTGACCGGCTTGTGCTCTTGTGACGACGACTAACTACTAGCTACTAACTACTACGGGGCGGTACTCTCAACAAGAAGAAGGTGGCGCGATCGTACGAAGGCAGAGACTGTACGAAGGCAGAGACTGAGCGGAGGCAGAGGCCGGGCAGACAAGTGCAGACAAAAATTGACCTCCCGGGTTCGGCTCTTTAGAATACCGTCGCCGCGCTCTGAGTGAACATAATTTCGCCCGCTGCGTTGTTGACATATCCGGCCATCGGAGAGTTGATTCCGGCTGGAGTCAGTCACGAAACGCCCCAGAATCAAGAGGAAAATGAGACATTTATGCCTGCGATCAAAGTGAAAGAAAATGAGCCCTTTGATGTTGCCCTGCGCCGATTCAAGCGCTCCTGTGAAAAGGCGGGCATTTTGTCTGAGGTCCGACGCCGGGAGCATTACGAAAAGCCGACGGCAGTACGCAAGCGTCAGGCTGCCGCAGCGGTCAAGCGGCATATGAAAAAGTTGCAGCGCGAACAGCGTCGTCGCACGCGTCTGCACTAGGATAGTATTCGGGAACAGCCTCTCGGGTGCCTGCGTTGGTACTCCCGCCGTCCGATGAGTTCTTTGCCAGGTTGTATGGAAAGCGCGTTTGTCAGGCACCAGGAGGTGCTCGACGCGCCCTCACCCCTCATCCCTCATCAGGGATCAGCCCGGCTCGTGCTGCGACCCTGTTGTTGACCACGCGCTCGTGTCGTGTCTTGCCGCAGTTCTGCTGTGCGAGGCGCTTATCTTGTGTGCAAGGCGGTTGTCCTGTTTTGCCCCTTCTCGTTGTGTCGCCCGGGGTTGTAGCGCAGTGTCGGGTTGCTGGCACCTCCTGATTGTCTGCTGACGCGTCCGCCAGGGTGTGTGAAAATTGGCAGCCAGGGATGAAAAGCTCTGCGTGAGTGCAGCGGCCTTTCATCAGGGATGTGCACCGCCTGTGGATGCTGGGCGCATCCGGCTATCCCGGAGGCCTTTCGGCTACCGGAAGGACGGCAGTGGTGCTCATTGTGACCATTGAGTTGATCGGGGAGTTGGTCTGGCGTGGTCTTCTGGTGCGGTCAGGGTAGCGAATCGGGCCTCCGGGCCTGTCAATCCCGAAGCCGCAAGCTGCTGTGCTTGTGCTGTGATCCGGCTGTTGTGGTGAAGAGCGGTGGTTGTCTGTCTTCCCGTTCGAAGACTGGTTGTCGTGCGGCAACGGCCGTGGATGTGCGTTCTGGTGCTGGTGTCGCAGTCGTGCGAGACGCGCAAGTGGTGGCTTGACAGACTCTCGTCTCGTGTTCGTGTGTTTTGGTGATGCTTACCTTTCTCTTGATATATGTCCAGACGCATTCCCCAGCAGTTTATCGATGATCTCCTGGCGCGCACTGACATCATTGATGTCATCAGCGAGCGGGTCAGTCTAAAGAAGGCGGGACGCAATTATCAGGCGCTCTGTCCTTTCCACAAGGAGAAGTCTCCCTCGTTTTCGGCCAACCAGGAAAAGCAGTTTTATTACTGTTTTGGCTGTGGCGCCAGTGGCAATGCCATAGGCTTTGCCATGGCTTACGACCATGCCACTTTTCCTGAGGCGGTGGAGGTTCTTGCGCGCCGGGCTGGCATGCAGCTTCAGGAGTTGGAGCAGGATGCCGGAAGTCGCCACAATGACAGGCTCTTCGAGCTGCTCAATGAGGCCGCGGCCTGGTACGCCCAGCGCCTCTTTGAAGACACAAATCGCAGGGCGCAGGGTTATGTGCAGCATCGTCAGCTGGATGCTGCGGTGGTTGCTGCCTTCAAGTTGGGCTATGCGCCGGGCGGGTCTGCCAGTCTGTACAATCGGTGGGGCAAGCAGCGGCAGCAACACCTGCTGGATGCCGGGTTGCTGGTGGAGAACAAGGAAAGAAAGACGGTTTACGACCGCTTCCGCGATCGCATCATGTTCCCCATAAGAGATGAGCGTGGTCGGGTGCTGGGGTTTGGTGGCCGGGTGCTGGGCGATGAAAAACCCAAGTATCTCAACTCGCCGGAAACCTCTGTTTTCATAAAGGGGCGCCTTCTCTACGGGCTCTATGAGGCACGTCGGGCTAACCGGACATTGCCGCAGCTCCTTGTCGTGGAAGGGTACATGGATGTTATAGCCCTCGCGCAGCAGGGCATTACCTGTGCTGTTGCCACCCTGGGTACGGCGACAACAACGGAGCAGTTGAGCCGCCTTTTTCGCCACAGTGACCAGGTGGTTTTTTGTTTTGATGGTGATGAGGCGGGAACCCGGGCCGCCTGGCGGGCACTTGAAAATGCGCTGCCGGTGATGAAAGACGGCCGTCTGATGCGCTTTCTGTTTCTGCCGCCAGGCGAAGATCCGGATTCTCTTGTGCGGCGGGAAGGGGCAGAGGCTTTTCTGGCCCGGCTGGCGGACCGGCGTCAGGCGCTGGCCTTCGAGGACTGCTTCTTTCGCCACTTTGAACGGCAGACGGATACCACCACCATGGATGGCAAGGCGCAGCTGGTGCATAAGGTTGTCCCTTTTCTGCGGCGCATGCCGGACGGCGCTTTCAAAAAGCTGATGATGGACAGACTCGGGAGTCTCAGTCAGCTGGGTCTTGCCACCATAGCCTCGCTGGCCGGGACTCAAGGCGCGGTGGAGTCGGCTGAAAGACAGGAGCGGCCGGAGCCTGCGGCCGCCGGGTTGCACCAGCAAACGGTGTCTGACTATCAGCCGGAGGTCTTTCCTGGCTTCGGCGGGGAGCGGCTGGGGGGCGTGGAGCCGGCCGGATCGCAAGCGGAGCTGTCCGTTTTGTTGGGGCCTGCCCAGCGTGCCTTGCGCGTGCTGCTGGAGCGGCCTGATCTGGCCGGGCTGGTGCCCGTGAACAGCCTGGCGGAGGTCGCCGGTGAAGATCAGGATATTCGTCACCTTGTTGCGGTCGCGCAGGGGTTGCAGGACAGGCCGGCGACCAGTACTTATGGCTTGCTGGGCAGCTGGTACGGAACCGCACTGGGTGAGCGGCTGCTGGCGTTGATGCGCGTGGAAATGCCGGTGGTGAAGGCGGATGAGCTGCTGCGCCAGTGCATAACGGCCGCGCTGGACGGTCTCCGGCGTCGTCAGCTCAAAAGCACGGCCTTGCCGAAAATGGTGCGCCTGCAGCAAACGGTTCAGCAAAATCGACGCGGGTGGATTGCCGGTGCCCGCCAGTCTGAGCGAGAAGACGCGGCTCCCCAGGCCGAGCAGGAACAAGGCGCTGACTGAAGGTGTCAACCGTATTCAGATATGCCAATTGAACAAAATCTCATCATAGGGGTCAGAGTCATGTACAAAAAAGGATGTTTCAATCTGTATTCAGGGCTGGATAACTGGCGTGGAAAGCCGTCTCCAGGCTATAATCGGCCGCCTTCTGATTTTGTATGCTGTCATGCATATCATTACGCGCGCCCCTGTCTGAAGCCCGCTGTCGATTAAGGATGGATATGTCCGCACACTCCCAGCAACAATCCCGATTGAAAGAACTGATCAGTCGTGGCAAGGAACAGGGCTATCTGACCTACGCGGAGGTCAATGATCACCTGCCGGATGACATCTGTCACCCCGAACAGGTGGAAGACATCATCCGCATGATCAATGAGATGGGCATCCAGGTGTCGGAAACAGCACCGGACCGGGACAGCCTTTTCCTGAACGAAGACGGCAGCTCTGGCGCTGATGAAGATGCGGCAGAAGAAGCTGCTGCGGCCCTGGCGGCTGTCGAGCAGGAAGCCAGCCGTATCACTGACCCTGTGCGCATGTACATGCGCGAAATGGGTACGGTGGAGCTCCTGACACGTGAAGGCGAAATCCAGCTGGCCAAGCGAATAGAGGAAGGTCAGCGCGAGGTGATGGTTGCCCTGGCCTCCTTCCCCCATATCGTCGATATAGCATTGGATGAGTATACCCGTATCACCGAGGCTGAAGGCCGTCTTGGTGAGCTGTTCAGTGGCTATACGGATGCTGAGCCTCAGCAGTTTGGCAAGAATGCTGCTGCCAGTGGCGAAGATCAGAATGGTGGGGCGGCGCCGCAGGAAGAGGGGAGCGCTGATGCTGATGATACCGAAGAAGAAAACACCGGTCCTGATCCCGAAGAAGCCCGCCTGCGGTTCGGTCAGCTGCGCGAAGCCAATGAGAAGGCGATTGAGCTGATCGCCGCCCTGGGGCGTCGGCACGCTGATGTGCGCGCGGCTATAGCCACAACGGCATCCCATTTCGTCAAGATCAAACTGATTCCCCGTGTTGTCGAGTCCATGATGTTTCGGGTGCGTAATGCACTGGATCAATTGCGCATCAACGAGCGGGCCATCCTGCAGTTGTGTGTCCGTGGTGCACGTCTGCCACGTGAGGCCTTTCTCGCCAGCTTTCCTGGTAATGAAAGCAATCCGGACTGGCTTGATTCCGTCTGTGCCGAGCATCCTGGCTGCGCCCAGCTGCTGCAGGCGCGCAGTGCCGACATTTATCGTGCCCAGCGCAAGCTGAAGATGGTGGAGGACGAAACAGGACTGGCATTGCAGGAGATTCGTGACATCAATCGTCAGATGTCGATTGGTGAGGCGCGCGCCCGGCGGGCCAAGAAGGAAATGGTTGAGGCCAATTTGCGTCTGGTGATATCCATCGCCAAGAAGTATACGAACCGTGGACTTCAGTTTCTGGATCTCATTCAGGAAGGCAACATCGGCCTGATGAAGGCGGTGGACAAGTTTGAATATCGCCGGGGTTACAAGTTTTCCACCTATGCCACCTGGTGGATTCGTCAGGCGATTACCCGGTCGATAGCGGACCAGGCGCGGACGATCCGCATTCCGGTTCATATGATTGAGACGATCAACAAACTCAATCGAATTTCCCGGCAGATGCTGCAACAGATGGGGCGCGAACCCACGCCGGAGGAATTGGCGCACAAGATGCAGATGCCGGAGGACAAGGTGCGCAAGGTTCTCAAAATCGCCAAGGAACCTATATCGATGGAAACCCCCATAGGTGACGATGAAGATTCTCACCTGGGAGATTTTATCGAGGATACTGCGATTCATTCGCCTGTGGAATCTGCCACTTCCCAGGGGCTGCGCGAGGCCACCCGCTCTATTCTGGAGAATTTGACGCCGCGTGAAGCCAAGGTGCTGCGTATGCGGTTCGGTATTGATATGAATACGGATCACACGCTGGAAGAGGTCGGAAAGCAGTTTGATGTGACGCGTGAACGTATCCGCCAGATAGAAGCCAAGGCCTTGCGTAAGTTGCGCCATCCGACCCGTTCGGATCACATGCGCAGCTTCCTGGATGAGATCTGAGGGGCTGTGCTGTCGCGTGTGACAGCCTGACGCAGGCCTTTGTGCAGGGCCCTTTGCCGGGCTCTGCGCCTGGCGCTGCCCTGGAGCCGGTCCGTCTGGCGAAAATTGATGGCGGGGCAGGGCAAGGGATGTCTTGCCTCTGGCGGCTGGCGGCTGGCAGAGAGTCCTGCTTGATGCCCGGCGAGCTTGGGGGATGTATAACAAGCTGGCTGGCGGTTTGTCTTCAGGAGTGTGCCGGCTGCAGTTCTGCCGGCTGGCGTAAATAACTTCTTGCTTGTGTCAGGTCCGGTCCTGTCCGCCGTAACCGGCTCCGCCGGGACGGGAACGACTGAGCGGGCCTGGTGCAGTTTGGATGAGAAGGCTCTTTGTCTTCAGGCGTGTGCCGGCTGCAGTTCTGCAGGCTGGCGTAAATAACTTCTTGCTTGTGTCAGGTCCGGTCCTGTCCGCCGTAACCGGCTCCGCCGGGACGGGAACGACTGAGCGGGCTTGGTGCTGTTTGGATGAGAAGGCTCTCTGACAAAACGGCATTACACATCCGTGGTTGCCGGTTGCTGAAAATCTGCGCAAGCATGGCTCAAAAGGGCGTGCCAGCCAGTAAGACAAGTCGCAGTTGTGCCTCAAGGTTGAGCCAGTGCCATCAGCGACCAGGTGTGCTGGCGGTCAGCAGCTGGTGGTCAGAAGAAGACAAACCGACCTGTGATGACCGCAATCGAAACCTGGGGAGCTGGGTTGTGAGGGGCGACTGTGCGGGCGAGGCAAACACCCAGTCAGTGATAGCAGGCCCAGGTACTGAGAAAAGGTCTTGTTCCTGAAGTCCTGACACGGCGTCCTGACAGGCGGGCGGCTTGGCGATGGCAGTGCGCCGACCACCCGATCCGGATGCCTGGCAGCGATGCAGGCTGTGTCCGGACGGGCGACGGCAAGGGATGCGGATCCTGTTACCCAGCCGCAGGCAGGTTGGTGCGTACCACGCGGCTGGTTCTTCCCTGACTGAATATTTTGACCCGGTCGCCAGTGCGCAGGCTGTTGGGATCGGCTATCTCCTGGACAACAGAAATATACTCGCCGTTGTCCAGCTGAATGGTCAAATTGCTTGCTGTCGTCCTGGTGATACTCTTTTCCGCCTGGTTGCCCAACACCAGACCGGTGAGGGCGCCCGCCACCACAGCGAGTCCCTGGCCAGAGCCCTTGCCGACGGATGATCCTGCTATGCCTCCTGCGGCGGCTCCTGCCAGAGCACCGCCTCCTGACTCCTGCCCGTCGACCTTTACCTGTTCCATGCTGATGATAGTGCCGAACCGCACTCTCTGCTCCTGACGTAACTCATGACGATCGTAGTTGTTGCCACCCAGGTCGCTGGCGCAGCCGGATACCAGTCCCAACACCAGGAGCGTCGAGCCGAGCAGGGCCAGACGGGAAGGAAGTTTTGTTGCAGACAGCATATTGAGCCTCTTTCTGATGATGTCTTCCTGTTGCCGCGAGTGCTGGTCGCTGAGCGCTGTGATGCGCTTGCCGAGTATTTCGGCCGACAGGAACTTTTAAGGTACACCAGGAAATGGTCAGCAAGAAACAGCCTTTATTTTTTCAGGTGTATCCTGTTCTTGTCTTTGGCAATGAACAGTAGACAGTGGTGACGGAAAAAGGTTCCGATGTTCCAATCGCTCCTGTTCCGCTCTACCATGAGTGCTTTTCTCGATCAGCACGGAAGATGTCGGTGTCACATCCTCTCTTGTCGGTGTCCGGCTTGCACTGTGAGCGGGATGGTGTCTGCCTTTTTACGGCACTGGAATTCAGGGTACAGGCTGGTGAAATACTGCAGGTCACGGGCCCCAATGGTGCGGGGAAAACCACACTGCTGCGTGCGTTGGTGGGGTTGTCGTTGAGTGTGCAGGGGGATATTGTCTGGAACGGACACCCCGTTCAGGACGACCGGCCCGGATTCAACGCCCAGCTGCTGTATATCGGACATAGAATGGGTATCAGTCCGTTGCTGACACCGGAAGAGAATCTGTGGGCTTTCCCTGACTTGCGGCGGCGGTGCTCGCGTGCGCGGCTCTGGCAAGCCATGGCGGCCTGCGGACTGGCCGGATACGAAATGCAGCCGTGCTGGCAGCTGTCGGCAGGGCAGAATCGCCGGGTCCTGCTGGCGCGCCTGCGTCTGTCAAGCCAGCCGCTCTGGATTCTTGATGAACCTTTTACCTCGCTGGACAAAGAAGGCAGGACTGCTCTGGAAAGCCTGCTGCACCATCATGCGTGCCAGGGGGGAGTGGTGGTTCTGACCAGTCACCATGCACTGGATATGCCGGATTCACAGTTGAGACAGCTGCCGCTGGGAGAGCTCGGGTGAGCAAGGGACTGGCATTGTTCGCGCTGCTGATGCGGGATATGAAACTGGCGCTGCGCTCGCCTGGTGATCTGATCAATCCACTCATCTTTTTTCTGTTGGTGGTCACGCTTTTTCCTCTGGGGTCAGCGGCGGGTGAGGCACACTGGCTGGCGGAAAAGGGGGGGACTATTATCTGGGTGGCCGCACTGCTGGCGAGTCTGTGGGCGACAGATGCGCTGTTCCGGGCTGATTTTGACAGCGGCATGCTGGAGCAGCTGGCACTGGCGCCTGAGCCACTGTGGTTTACCCTTCTGATCCGTATTCTGGTGCATTGGACGCTGAGCGGCTTGCCGCTGGCGTTGCTGTCGCCGCTGCTGGGCATCATGTACGGACTGGACCTGGGTCACTGCGGTGTGCTGCTGGTGACCCTGTTGCTGGGCACTCCTCAGCTGAGTCTGGTGGGGGCGGTGGGGGCCGGCCTGATGCTGGGGGTGCGACGCAGCGGGGTATTGCTGTCGCTGTTGATTCTGCCTTTTTACATACCTGTCCTGATATTGGGTACAGGGGCTCTGGATGCCGCTGTGCGGGAACTGCCGTGGGTGGCTCCCCTGTTGTGGCAGGCGATGCTGCTGATGCTGGCTGTCACCCTGGCACCTCTGGGTGCGGCGGCGGCGGTGCGTATGGCACTCGATGGCTGAGCTGCCGGGTCACAGGCGCGCCGATGGTCAACTACGGTCGAAAACGCGACGAAAAAGCCGTACACTACGGCCCGTTTTTCTTGTGGGTAACGAAATCACATCTCCATGAAGTGGACTTTTTTTCACCGCCTTTCGTCACCGAAATGGTTTTATGAGATCAGTGGTCGCTGCCTTGTCTGGACCGGCGCTGCGGCGCTGGCCTGCACGCTGTGTGGGCTGCTGTGGGGCCTGCTGTTTGCGCCGCCCGACTACCAGCAAGGCAATAGCTACCGCATTATCTTTATTCATGTGCCGGCGGCCTCTTTGGCCTTGGTCGTGTATTTGGCGCTGGCCGTCATGTCAGCCATCAACTTTGTCTGGAAAATCAAGCTGGCCGATATGGCGGCGGCTTGCCTGGCGCCCATAGGGGCTTCCTTTTGCAGTCTGGCTCTGGTGACGGGAGCTATCTGGGGAAAGCCGACCTGGGGAGCCTGGTGGGTATGGGATGCGCGTCTGACGTCCATGTTGATTCTGCTGTTTCTGTATTGCGGCCTTATGGCGCTGCGCAGTGCCTTTACCAGTCAGGATATGGCGTCCAGGGCCTGTGCCATTCTGGCCATGGTGGGACTGGTCAATATTCCTGTGATCAAATTCTCGGTGGAATGGTGGAGCACCTTGCATCAGGGAGCCAGCCTGCGTATTGTCGGCCAGTCGTCGATGGACCCCTCCATGCTCAAGCCGCTGTTGGTCAGTCTGGCCGGATTTTATATGTTTTGTCTCTTCGTGTTTTTGCTGCGTCTGCGCGCTGAAGTCGTCTGGCGTGAATGGCGGACATCCTGGGTGCGAGCCCTGTTGGAGCGGAGCGCCCCACATGTACTTTGATTCGCTGGGGGAGCTGTTGTCGATGCAAGGGCATGGCTTCTATGTCTGGACTGCCTATTCATTGGGGTTTTCGGTATTGCTCTGGAATTTTCTGTCACCCGTGCTGCACGGACGGCGACAGCGGGCCCATATAAAACGGCGTCTGCGTCGTGAGTCGGCAAGGGAGCACCGGCTATGAAAAGCGCGCGCAGACAGCGTCTTGCCCTGCTGTTTTTTATCGTCTTTGGTGCCGGCTCTGCCCTGGGTCTGATGCTTGCGGCTCTTGACGAGAACGCCAATCTGTATTTGTCTCCTGCGCAGATGCGCTCGGGAGAGGCCCCTGTGGGAATCCGGCTGCGTGGCGGCGGCCTGGTGGTGGAGGGCTCGGTCCACAGAGACCCTGACAGCCTGGCGGTTGCATTCCAGATAACCGATGGCGCTGGAACCGTGGATGTCCATTACAAGGGGATACTTCCCGATCTGTTCCGGGAAGGACAGGGTATAGTGGTGACTGGCGTGCTGGATGAGGATGGCCAGTTTCGCGCAGAGGAAGTCCTGGCCAAACATGATGAAACCTACATGCCCCCTGAAGTCAAAAGTGCGCTGGAAACGGCCAGTTCCACCCGTGCAGAGAGCGCCAGCCGCCCCTCCGGGGACCCGGCTGACGACAGTGCCAGCACCCCTGGCGCAGGAGCTGTTCTGTGATCCCTGAGCTGGGCCATATTGCCCTGATTCTGTCTTTTTGCCTGGCACTGGTTCTGGGTGTTGTGCCCCTGCTGGGTAGCTACAGAGCACGGCCTGACTGGCAGGCACTGGCACGCCCACTGGCCGTGGGGCAGTTTGTGTTTGTTCTTCTGGCCTTTCTGGTCCTGATGCAGGCATTTGTGGCAGGAGACTTCTCTGTTGCCTATGTTGCCAACAATTCTGGCACCCAGCTTCCGCTGATCTACAGGATCAGTGCCGTCTGGGGAGCGCACGAAGGCTCCCTGCTGCTGTGGGTCCTGATTTTGTCTGGCTGGACATTGGCGGTGGCTGTTTTTCCCGGCCCTCTTCCGGCCCACACCCTGGCACGGGTGCTCGCTGTGATGGGCTTGGTCAGTGTGGGCTTTCAGCTGTTTGTGCTGCTGACGTCCAATCCTTTTTCCCGTGTACTTCCCTGGCCGCCGGCCGAAGGCGCAGAACTCAATCCGCTGTTGCAGGATATAGGGCTGGTGATACATCCCCCCATTCTGTATATGGGCTATGTGGGGTTTTCTGTTGTCTTCGCCCTGGCTATTGCAGCGCTGCTGGAAGGCAAGGTGGATGCCAGCTGGGCACGCTGGAGCCGTCCATGGACGCTGGTAGCCTGGGTATTCCTGACCCTGGGCATAGCCCTGGGGAGCTGGTGGGCCTATTACGAGCTGGGATGGGGAGGCTGGTGGTTCTGGGATCCGGTAGAAAACGCCTCTTTCATGCCCTGGTTGCTGGCAACGGCCCTGCTGCACTCTTTGGCAGTGACTGCCAGACAAGGGGTGCTCAGCAGCTGGACCTTGCTGCTGGCCATAGGAACCTTCTCTCTCAGCCTGCTGGGTACCTTCCTGGTCCGTTCTGGTGTTCTGACCTCGGTGCATGCCTTTGCGTCTGATCCGGCCCGTGGTCTTTTTATTCTTCTGTTTCTGGTGGTGGTTGTCGGCAGTTCGTTGTTGCTGTTTGCGCTGCGCGCTCCTGCCGTCGCTGTCCGCTGGCGTTTTACACTCCTGTCGCGGGAAATGTTCCTGATTGCCAATACGGCCGTGTTTTCTGTGGCTTGCGCCACTGTCTTGCTGGGCACCCTCTACCCCCTGATGATTGATGCCCTGGGGTTGGGCAAAATTTCTGTAGGACCGCCGTTTTTCAATACTTTCCTGGTTCCCCTCACGCTGCTGGCGGCGTTCATGCTGGGGCTGGGTGTAGTAACGTCCTGGCAGCAGGGGCGGCTCCAGCAGCAGGTGCGCCCCTTGTGCGGCACCGCCCTGGTGTCCTGTGCGGCCGGAGCCCTGGTAGCTTTTGTATCCAATGAGGCGTTTGAAGTCCGGGTGGCTCTGGTGATGACCCTTGTTGTCTGGGTGGTCCTGATGAGTCTGGGAGCGCTGGTCAGTCAGAGCCGTCGCGAGGCGGACAGGCTGCTGGTGGGGCTGGGCCGGCTGCCCGGTCGCGTCTGGGGCATGCATCTGGCACACATAGGCCTGGCGGTGGTCATGGTGGGTATCCTGATGGTGTCCTTGCACAGCAGTGGCAAGGATGTGCGCATGAAACCCGGCGATCAGCTGCAGCTGGAAGGGTACAGCTTTCGCTTTGAGGGTGTGCGCCGCCGCCCGGGTCCCAATTACATCGCCAATTACGGCAGCCTGCGCATTGTCGGCCCCCAGGGCGTACCAATGCTCATGCACCCGGAAAAGCGCCTGTACACCGCCAGCCGTTCGGTGTTGACAGAGGCGGCCATAGTGCCGGGACTGTTCCGTGATATCTACGTGGCTCTTGGTGAAGATCTGGGTGAGGGAGCATGGGCTGTCCGTATCCAGATAAAAGCCTTTGTGCGCTGGATCTGGGGCGGAGCGCTTCTTATGGCACTGGGGGGAGCACTCTGTGTCGCCAGCCGGTGTCGACAGCGCCGGGGCCAGACATCTGCGGCCCCGTCGGCTGATGCGGCAGCGGCGTCTCTGGCCGCAGGTCAAAGTGCCGATGCCCCGCTGGCTGCGCAGGTGGCCAGATCGTGAAGAGATGGCTTTTGTTCCTGCCCTTACTCGCGTTCATTGGACTGGGTGCATTTTTTCTGCGCGAGCTCGACAGCGACCATGCTGTACCTTCGGCCCTGGTTTCCCATCGGTTTCCTGATTTTTCGGCACCGCTGCTGAGCCTCAAGCCACAGCAAACGGCGCAGACGGCCAATGCCAGTGCCCTCAAGGGGCAGATTTCACTGGTGAATGTGTGGGCCAGCTGGTGTCCTTCCTGTGCTGTCGAACACCCTTTCCTGATGAAGCTGGCCCGGCAGAAAGTGCCCCTGTTTGGCGTGAATTACAAGGATCAACGCGATAGAGCGCGTCAGTGGCTGGAAAAAAGGGGCAATCCTTATCGTATGATTTTTGTGGATGAGAAGGGGCTGCTGGGGATTGATCTGGGCGTGCGTGGCGCCCCCGAGACTTTTCTGGTGGATGCCAAAGGCGTCATTCGCTACAAGCACGAAGGTGTGCTGGACGCCTCGGTGTGGAATGACGAGCTGGTTCCGCTGGTGGCCCAGCTCCGAGCGGAGCAGATACCATGAGACTGCGCTGTTTCCCGATGATATTTTGTTGTGTTCTGCTGCTGGCTGCGACCTGTGCCAGGGCCGCTATTGACACCTGGATTTTTGACAGTGACCAGCAGGAACAGCGTTACCGAACCCTGGTGAGCGAGCTACGTTGCCCCAAGTGCGAGGGCCAGAGTATCGGAGATTCCAATGCTCCTGTGGCCAATGATTTGCGCGGGGTTGTCTACCGGCAGCTGAAGCAAGGCTGGACGGACCAACAAATAGCGGACTTTATGGTGGAGCGCTACGGTGAATTTGTGCTTTACCGGCCCAGAATGGGTGGTTCAACGCTGTTGCTCTGGTGCGCTCCTCTTGTTTTTTTTGCTCTGGCATTGTCCACGGTCATCTGGATTGCGAGCCGCACCCGGCATCCTGGACGAGGTAAACCATGGCACTCTTCTTGATTCTGGCTCTGGTACTGATGAGCCTTGCGGTGGCTTGTGTAGTCCTGCCGCTGCACCGGGCGACAAGGGCACCTGCTCTGGCCAGTGTCCCGGCAAGCTGGGCGCGGCTGCTGCCCTGGGCTCTGGCCGCCCTTGTCTGTTTTTTATCCAGCGGTCTGTATCTCTGGTTGGGGTCACCGGTGCCTTTGCAGCAATACATGGCCTTGCAGGCGCTGGAGACTGAAGACAGTGCTGACAGTTTCATTGCTGCGCTGGAGAAAATGGTGGAGCGCTGGCCGGATAATCAACAGACACGCTTTATGCTGGCCAGTGTCTACAGAAAGATGGGACGCTACCAACAAGCGGTAGCCGAGTTTTCCCGTGTGGTGGAAGCCTCCGGTGGCCAGGAAGCAGAACCTGTGGCCCAGCTGGCACAGGCGAGGTACATGGCACAGGGCAATCAGATCGACGCCGAAATGACGCGCCTTGTGGCCAAAGCACTGCGCCTGAACCCGGACAATACCCTGGCGTTGGGGCTGTCGGGAATCACGGCCTTCGAGCAGCAGCACTACCAGCAGGCACTGCAGGCCTGGCAGCGCTTGCTGGAGCTGACGCCTGACCCGGATGAGAGGAAGATGCTGGAGTCCGGTATTGCCCGGGCGCGTGCCGCCATCGCCCAACGGGAACAGCAGCCTGACAAGGATGCGCCGGCTGTCCCGGCGGCGGCTGTGCGTGTCCATGTGGACTTGTCCGACGCTTTTGACAGACTGCCGGACGCCGCACGGGTATTTATTTTCGCCCGGGTGCCAGGACGCCCCATGCCCGTGGCCGTGGTGTCCCTGTTGCCGAGCCAGTTGCCGACGGCGGTCAAACTGGACGACAGCAATTCGATGGTGGCCGGTGCATCTGTTTCACATCATAGCCGGGTGGATCTGGTCGCCCGACTCTCACTGAGCGGCAACGCCCTGGATGCGGATTACGAAACGCTGATCCGAAATGTCAAAGTAGGAGACAGCCGCTCGGTGTCTCTGGTGATCCGCAACCCGGAGGATGGGTTGAATCCCTGAACCTGGTACTGTTTAAATAGACACTATGCCGACCTTTATCGGGCAGGCTTCTGACGAGCGCTGTCCGGGAGCCGTGTCTCATCACCAGGAGAGCAAAAAAAATGAGGCTGCACATTCGGTTCTATGAGGTAATTCGGTTCTATGAGGTAAAGAGTGGAGCTGTTTAGCGAGCAGGAACGCATAGTGCTGCCCCTTTTCCCCCTCCAGGGCGGGATTTGCCATTCCCGGACAGTCTTTCCTGGAGACGGTTCTTTCAGCGCCCGGCGAGCGGCCAGGGCGTGTTTCGGAACAGGACGGACACTTTTCTCCGATGCGTCTCAAGTGTATTAAGCTGGCTGGCTTCAAGTCTTTTGTTGACCCTACCACCGTTCATTTTCCCGGCAATATGTGCAGTGTCGTGGGGCCCAACGGCTGTGGCAAGTCCAACATCATTGATGCCGTGCGCTGGGTGATGGGGGAGTCTTCTGCCCGCAATCTGCGCGGCCAGTCCATGACTGATGTCATTTTCAAAGGGTCGCAGTCGCGCAAACCCGCAGCGCATGCCCAGGTGGAACTGGTCTTCGATAACGCCCAGGGACGCATGGTCGGTGCTTATGCCGCTTTCAATGAAATATCCGTCAAACGACACCTGACAAGTGATGCCACCAGCAGTTACTTTCTCAATGGTGGCAGGTGCCGTCGTAAGGATGTCATGGACCTGTTTCTGGGCACAGGACTGGGGCCGCGCAGTTACTCCATTATCAGTCAGGGTATTGTTTCCAGCCTGATTGAGTCCAAACCGGAAGAATTGCGTATTTTTATCGAAGAAGCTGCGGGCATCTCGCGCTACAAGGAACGGCGGCGCGAAACAGAAAACCGGATACATCGCACCACAGACAACCTGGACCGGCTGGCCGATCTGCGCGAAGAGCTGGAGCGGCAGCTGGTTCACCTGAAGCGTCAGGCAGACGCAGCGGCGCGTTACAAGGAATACAAAAGCCAGGAGCGACAAAAAAAAGCTGAGCTTCAGGCACTGCGGTGGCGTTCTGTCGACAGTCAGGCCCGCGAGCAGGAAAGCACCATGCGTGATGCGCAGGTGCAGATGGAAGCTGCGGTGGCCCGTCAACGCTCAGGCGATGCCACTATTGAAACCCTGCGCCAGCAACATATCGAAGAGAACGACAAGTTCCAGGCCTTGCAGGGAGCTTTCTATGCGACGGGTAATGATATTGCCCGCATTGAGCAGATGATTGCGCACCGTCGGGAGCGAGGCGAGCAGCTGCGCCGGGATCTGGATGAGGCGCAAAGGTCCGGTCAGGAGAGCCAGCAGCATATAGCGGCCGACCGGGAAGGCTTGCAAGAGACGCAAGCCGCGCTCGAAGAGCTGGAGCCTGCGCTGGAGCTGGCCCGCGCCCGGGAAGAGGAGCAGGCGCTGACACTGGAGCTGGCCGAGGAGGCCATGGGCAACTGGCAGCGGCAGTGGGACAATTTTCAGCAAGAGTCGAGCCAGCCGCGTCAGCAGGCCGAAGTTGAGCAGTCGCGTATTCAACACCTGGAGCAGGCCCTGGAACGCATGGGGGAGCGGCTGCAGCGCCAGAACAGGGAGCTGGAGTCGCTTCAGTCGGATGATGCTGACGATGGCGAGGCTGAGCTGCAAGAAGAGCTGGCAGAGCTGGAATACAGTCTGGAAGAGAGTGCCGAAAAAACAGAGAGCCTGCAGGACCGCTTGCAGGAGCAGCGTGAGCAATTGCGCGAGCACCAGTCACGGTTGTCACAAGCGGAGCGTCAGCTCAATGAGGTACGCGGGCGTCAGGCGGCACTGGAAACCCTGCAGCAGGCGGCTCTTGATTGCGGTGAAGAAAAATGGCTGACCACCCGTGGGCTGGCCGACAAGCCGCGTCTGGCCGAGCGGCTGGAGGTGGAATCTGGCTGGGAGCTGGCGGTGGAGACTGTGCTGGGTGACAGCTTGCAGGCGGTCTGTCTGGAGGAGGTCACAGGGGCTTTCAGTCTGCAAGCCATGGGAGAGGCGCTGGCACAAGAGTCTGTCGGACTGAGCTTCGTGGGGCCTGCTGCCACCAGCCAGCCCGGTGGTGGTGACACGACCGACCGCCTGTGTGGCTATGTCCGGGGAGCACCGGCCTGGCTGACTGGCGTCTGGGCTGTAGAGGGGTTGCCACAGGCGTTGGCACTGCGTTCCCGTCTGGCGGTGGGCGAGTCGGTTGTCACCCGTGATGGTATCTGGCTGGGGCCGGACTGGTTGCGGGTCGCCAAGCGTGTGGCCGACGGCGAGAGTGTGCTGGCCCGCCAGCAGCAGCTGGAGCAGCTGGAAACCGACGTGGAGCAGCTGACGGCCCAGGAAGAGCAGCTGGCTGCGGCACTGGCGCAAGGACGCCGCCAGATTGAGCTGCTGGAAGCCGAGCGCGAGACCAGCCAGCGGCAGCGTGAGTCCTTGTTGTCTCGCCACGGTGACATCAAGGCTGATCTGGGCGCACGTCAGTCGCGCCATGAGCAAAACGCCTTGCGTATAAGGCAGTTACAGGGCGAGATAAACGACACCAAAAGCCAGAATATTGCGGAAAAAGAGAAGCTGGCCGAGTCCCGGCTGTGTCTCCAGGCTGCTCTGGAGCGTATGGGAGCAGATGGTGACAGAAAGGAAGCTCTGCAACGGGAGCGTGAAGCCGTGCAGGCCCGGCTGGAAGCTGCACGCCAGCAAGGGCGCCAGGAAAAAGACGACTGTCATCAACTGGCCCTGCGCCAGCAAACACTTGTCAGTCGTCGTGAATCGCTGAATGGCAGCCTGAGTCGGTTGTTGGCACAGGTGGAGCGCGATCAGGAACGTATTGAGCAGTTGCGGCTGTCGCTGGCGGAAAGTGATGGCCCTGCTGATGACTTGCAGGAACAGTATGAGCAACTTCTGCACAAGCGGCTGCAGGAAGAGCAGAGCATGATCCAGTCGCGGCAACAGCTTGAAGCGGTTGATGTGGCCTTGCGTGAGCACGAAAGCCAGCGGTCCCAGGCCGAAAAGGAAGCTGGCGTTGTGCGTGAACGGCTGGAGAAATTGCGTATGGACTGGCAGGCACGCCAGGTGCGTAAAAACACGCTGGAGGAGCAGCTGCTGGAACAGGGGCAAGACTTGCAGGCCCTGTGTGCCAGCTTGCCGGAGCAGGCCGCAGAATCGCGGTGGGAAGAGGATCTGACACGCCTTGAGGCCAGTATCCAGAGGCTGGGTGCGATCAACCTGGCAGCGATTGAAGAATATGAGCAGCAGTCGGAGCGCAAGCGCTATCTCGATTCCCAGGATGGGGATCTGCGCGAGGCGCTGGCCACGCTGCAAAGTGCCATAGCCCGTATTGACCGTGAGACCCGCAGTCGCTTCCGGGCTACCTTCGACAAGGTGAACGAAGGCCTGGGCCAGCTGTTTCCCCGTGTGTTCGGTGGCGGCCAGGCCAGTCTGGCGTTGACGGACGATGATCTGCTCAGCACCGGGGTGACCATCATGGCGCAGCCACCAGGCAAGAAGAACAGCACCATTCATCTGCTGTCCGGTGGTGAAAAAGCTTTGACGGCGATCGCGCTGGTATTTGCTATCTTTCAGCTCAACCCGTCTCCCTTTTGTTTGCTGGATGAGGTGGACGCGCCTCTGGACGATTCCAACGTCACCAGATATACGAACATGGTCAAGGAAATGTCGGAGCGGGTTCAGTTTATATATATTTCCCACAACAAGATCGCCATGGAGGAAGCGGATCAATTGATTGGAGTCACTATGCACGAGCCCGGCGTTTCCCGACCGGTGTCCGTGGATATAGAGCAGGCCGCAGCCATGGCAGCGTCCTGACGGGATAACTGTTGTGAATGGGTACTGTGTATTGACCGGGACGGAGTTTACCCGGTTGTGGTATGGCAGCGGCGGGCTGCGCTCTCTTCTTGTCGCCGGGACCTGCGGTTGGAAGCCTGGTCCTGCGGCACAACCTGAGGCAAGGATGCTTTTATGGAAATGATGGAGATCAGTGTGCGCGGATGGTTGATCATTACCGGCGTCATTATCGTATCAACCATCCTGATCGACAGTCTGCGTCGCGCCTGGCGGGCCCGGCGGCAAGCCAATGAGCTGAGTTTTGGCCTGAATGACTGGCGGGCCGAGGACGAGGAAGAGGATCCTTACGGCAGTGAGTTGCCCAATGGTGGGGCCCGGGTTGTCAGTGAGGATGCCCTGCCGCTTGACGAGCCTGACAGCGCGCAAGACGCGCATCCTGGCCGGGAAATGCGTGCCAGCGAGCCGGACATGCCGGACATCTTGTCACCTGGTCGTGAAGCTCGAGCCCAGGACGGCCGTGCGGGTGCGCCTTGTGCGTCTGCGCATGAGGCCAGTGGCAGCCACCAGGACCTGCAGGACCGGCTACACCAGGACCCGATGGAGGCCCCGGCTTCCCAGCCAGTAGCCCAGGGGGCTGAGACGGTGGCAGCCCGATGGGCTGAGCCGCGTGTTTATCCCTCGCTGGACGCGGCCGACGAGGAGGCCGCTTGTCTGAGTCCGGAACGCATGACGGTTTCCCATCATCATCTACCACCAGCCCGGAAAACCCGGGTGCAGAAAAAGACAGGGAAGGGGCAGGAAGAAACGGTGCAGCAGGCAGAACAGGCACTGCCAGAGACGGTGCTGGTGATCAATGTGGAGGCCCGGCAGGATGCGCCCTTTCATGGCGAGCCCTTGCTGGCTTTTTTTCAAAGGCATGGTATCGCGTTTGGCAGCCGGTCGATTTTCCACTGTCTGTCGGACGAGGCACAGGACCGGGTGCCAGCCTATGCCAGAGAAGAGGGGCAGGAGAGGGAGACACTGTTCAGTGTGGCCAACGGCATGGAGCCTGGCACATTTGAGCTGGAAACCCTGCCGCACATGACCACTTCGGGACTGAGTTTTTTCATGGCCCTGCCGGGGCCGCGCAAGCCGCATCAGGCGTTTCTTGCCATGGTAGAGGCCGTCCATCATTTATCCAGGGAGACAGGTGCCAGCTTGCGTGACGAGCACCACAGTGTGCTGACATTGCAGACTCTCGACCTGTACAAGGACCGGATTCGCGAGTATGAACGCCGTCGTCTGGCGGCGCAGTCCAGACTCAAGACCCATGCCTGAGGGCGGGTCATCTGTATTCTTGTTCCGCGCCACTGTGTGCTGCGGGCCTTCTTTGTTCGCTGGAGTTTTGCGCTGCAAGGTGCACTCCCCATCATCCTGTATTTTGATCTATGACCCTTGAGAACCGTTTGCAGCTGTTACGCCAGCAGATCCGGGAACACGACCACCGGTACTACGTGCTTGATGCTCCTGTGATTTCCGACAGTGAATATGACCGCCTGTTTCAGGAGTTGTTGGTACTGGAAACCGACAACCCGGATCTCATTACCCAGGACTCACCGACAAGGCGGGTAGGGGGGGCGCCGGCTGCCGGCTTTTCCCAGGTTCACCATAGACGGCCCATGTTGTCTTTGGGCAATGCCTTCAGTGACACCGACATGAAGTCTTTCATTGAACGGGTGTGCCGTCGTCTGGAGGGTGCCGACCCGAATGCCCTGAGCCTGGTCTGTGAGCCCAAGATCGATGGTGTGGCGGTCAGTCTGGTGTACGAGAAGGGTTGTCTGGCCTACGCGGCCACACGCGGTGATGGCGTCCGGGGTGAAGACATCACGCTGAATGTACGCACCATTGCCTCTGTTCCCCTGCGTCTTCTGGGAGAGGGCTGGCCCGACTGGCTGGAAGTGCGTGGCGAGATTTTCATGCCGCTGGAAGGGTTTCGCCAGATGAACCAGAGGTTGCAGGATCGGGGCGAGCGCCCTTTCGTCAATCCACGCAATGCTGCGGCGGGCAGCCTGCGGCAGCTGGACCCGGCGGTCACAGCCCGGCGTCCGCTGGATATCAGCTGTTACAGTGCCAGCGCCGCCGAAGGCGCACAGGGCCTGCCGGCCAGTCATGCTGCGACGCTTGAAATTCTGGGACGCTGGGGATTCAAGATCAGCCCGGAATGGGAGCAACTGACGGGAGCACAGGCTTGCCTTGAGTACTGTGCCCGGCTGTTGGCCCGGCGTGACAGCCTGCGCTGTGAGATAGACGGCGTGGTCTGCAAGGTCGACAGTCTGGCCTTTCAGCAACGGCTGGGCGCGGCGTCCCGCTCTCCCCATTGGGCGATAGCCCGCAAGTTTCCACCGCGCGAGGAAATGACGCGTGTGCTGGCAGTGGACTTTCAGGTGGGGCGCACGGGAGTCCTGACACCGGTGGCCCGCCTGGATCCTGTTGCGGTTGGCGGTGTCACCATCAGCAATGCCAGCTTGCACAATATGCACGCCGTACAACGGCTGGACCTGCGTTCTGGTGATGCGGTGCTGGTGTGCCGGGCTGCTGATGTGATTCCCTGCGTTGTACGGGTTCTCAGGGAGCGGCGCCCGCCCGGGGCGCGGCCTGTGGTTATGCCTTCGGCCTGCCCGGACTGTGGTGCGGAGCTGGAATACAGTCTGGATGAGGCCCAGGTCCGTTGTGCGGGCGGTGTTTCCTGCCCGGCCCAGCACAAGGAGGCCATTCGACACTTTTGCTCCCGCCGGGCACTGGATGTTTCCGGTCTGGGAGAAAAGTTGATTGACCAGCTGGTTGACAGCAGCCTGGTCCAGACGCTGGCCGACCTGTTTCGCCTGACGCACAGCCAGCTGGCTGCCTTGAAATTGATGGGCGACAAGTCGGCCAGCAATCTGATCAAGGCACTGACAGCGGCTCGCCAGACAACCTTGCCGCGCTTTCTGTATGGGCTGGGCATTCGGGATGTGGGCGAGGTCACTGCGGCCAATCTGGCGGCCAGTTTTGGGGAGCTGTCCGCACTCATGGACGCTGACGAACAGCGCCTGCAGGCTATTGAGGATGTAGGCCCGGTACTGGCGCCACGCATTGTGCGCTTTTTCCGCCAGACGCATAACCGGGAGGTGATCGCGCAGTTGTTGGCCGTCGGGGTGACCTGGGAACCTGCGCAGAGCACTTCTGCATCGCCATCCTCACAGCCGCTGGCCGGGCAAAGCTGGGTGCTTACAGGTACCCTGGAGACCATGGACCGTAGCCGGGGCAAGCTGTTGTTGCAACAGCTGGGCGCGCGTGTGGTGGGGTCTGTGTCAGCGAGGACAACGGCGGTTGTCGTTGGAGAGCAGCCGGGTTCCAAGCGGGATAAAGCGCAGGAACTGGGGATAGACATCAAGGACGAACGGGCGTTTCTGGCCTTTCTGAAAGAATGGAATCTGGAACCATGAAACATATTCTGCTGGTAGTGCTGCTGGGGCTTTTGACGGGTTGCGCCTCCAAAGCCCCTCCCTCACGCCCGGATAACCTGTGCGCCATTTTCAAGGAAAAACCCTCCTGGTACAAAGCGGCCCGCAAGGCCTACAAGCGCTGGAACATTCCCATTCCCACCATGATGTCGATCATGTTCCAGGAATCGAGTTACCGTCACGATGTGCGCCCGCCGCGCCCCTGGTTCCTGTTTATTCCGCTGCCGCGTCGCAGTTCGGCCTACGGCTACCCGCAGGCCCAGGACGGCACCTGGCAGATGTATCTGGATGCTGCCGGTGGCTGGTTTGCCTCACGGGATGATTTCGATGACGCCATAGATTTCATTGGTTGGTACAGCAACATGAGTCGGCGCCGCAACAAGGTCTACCGCGCTGATCACCTGTACCTCAATTACCACGAAGGCTGGGGAGGCTACGCCCGGGGGAGTTGGCGTCGCAAGGCCTGGCTCAAGAAAGTGGCTTTCCGCGTGCACAATCGGGCAGAGCGCTATGCGGCCCAGCTGAAAAGCTGCCGCCTGTAGCGGTGGCAAAGTGCCCTTGTCATCAGTATTTTCTTGAAGGAAAACTGGCAGATCGAGGGGCAGCTGGTCGTCAGCTGCCATTTGACAGGGACTTTTTTCAAAAGGCGGTTGTTGTTCAGAAAGGATTTGAGCTGGAGCGTCACCAGGGTGCGTATTCTTTCTGTAAAAGTGTTGTATGCCTACGGATTCGCTGGTCGCTGCAGAATCACCTCGTCATTATCTTTATGGGGACAGGCGATATCATCGGCCACTTGCGGCGCCTTGTTTTTCCAGTTGAGTTCTGGTTCCTGCCCAAAAGCCAGTATGACTGGCATCGACCTTGTTTCGGGGCCCCTGTCTGGCGGATAGATCGCTTCAATGGCGATAAAGCCAACTTCGTCGTTGATTCCTTACGCCGTATACATAGCAATGTTGTGCTGTGGATTCGTACTCTCCAGACTTACAGTGATGGCATTAGCCCTCTTTTCAGGGGCGCCAGTATCTGGCCAGTCAGCATGGGGCGTTGGGCTCACTTGCCGCTTTTTCAGTCGTTTCTCTCATGGAAGGTCGTCTGTGTCGCTCGGCAGGGTGACCTGGACTTTATAGCTCCCCCGGGGGCCTTGAGTATTGGGGTTCTGGTCGAGCAGCCTGAACTCTGGAGAGCAGCGCTTTATAGGCTATCTTTTTCATGGTTCCATTCAGGGACGCAGCAGAAGCCGTCCTCAATATCCCCATCATCGGAGTGTGGCTGCGGAGGTGTGAGAGGCTTGCAGACTTGGGGACACTTGGTGTCATTCGCAATCCGCACAGAGGCCGCAGTGGGAGAAGCCTGATACTTGAAACAAACTTTCCCGGTATAATCTTTCAAAGCAGCACACATGTCGTTACAGGATTTACTTTCGCTGCAAGGAAAGAATGTCGAGAAAGGACCGCTGCTCCGGCTCGGGGCAAGCTGGATGTCATACTGGCTGCCCTGTTCAGGAGCTTCGACAGAAAAGTGGAGCTTTTTGAGTTCACTACTTCTGTCTAAAAACGCGGATACGAACCGACGGTGAGCGATGTAAATCTTTCCGGGCCTCACGTAACCATGGTCATTGAAGTAGCCTTCCGCATAATCCGGAATGGTGGACACCAACCCAAAATCGTGAGATACCATCCCTACCCACAGGCTGTCGACAAAGGGCACCTTGATCTGCTCTTGTTGCCCTTGAATATCAGCCACGACAATGGCGTCGCCTGTGGCCGGGACGAAAGACCGCCATTGATTATCCTGCCGTCCACCAGTCACGGCCCTTTTCGTGGGTTGGTTGCGCGTCACTTTGTAGAGCTGCCTGGCTGAGACCTCGATTTTGTTTTCTCCCTTTTCATCTGTTTGACCGCTCCTCTTCTGCTCGTTGGCGGCCCAACTCGACCCATTGTCATCCGTTGTTTTTGACAGAAAAACAGCCATGTTGGGGGGTTGGTTGTCGGGCAGTTTCCATTTGACGGATATACCGGCGGAGGCCTTGCTGTCGTCCAGCCAGGAGGTGAGCTTGAGTGTCACCTGGGCATGCTCATCCATGAATAAGGACGTGTCGCTGATAACTCTATCCGCGTGTCGCTGCAGAATCACCTCGTCGTCGGCTTCATGGCTATCCGTCTTGTCAGTGTCATAGTTATAGTCCGGCGCGAGGTTTTCCCACGTGAGTTTTGCATGGTATCCGAAAGCGAGCAGGAGCGGCTCCGACTCCGTTGTTATGCTTTCGGTTGGTTCGTACACCGCCTTGATTGCAATAACACCGGCCTCGTTGTCCTTGCCCGTCACCGTGTATGTGGCGCTATTATTCGATGAATATTCAGTCGCCTTGCTGATTTCAACTTGATCGGCCCCCTTTTTCGGGGGGGTAGGAGTTGGCAATGGAGCATCCTCTGCTACCTCTATGCGGATTTTGTCAAGCTCGGACCTTGGCCCGAAGGTACTTCTCTTGTTTTGCGGCAGGCTGACCTCCACGGAATAGGTACATGAGGAACATTCAGTATCGGGGCTACCGAGCACCTGCAGTGTTGGAGAAGGGACGTTGAGTGGCTTGTCGAAGCAGAATGCGCCGTCCTCAACCGGCCCTTCGGTAGTGGCTGGTTGATCGGGAAAAGGCGGGGAGCAGTTTTCGCACTGCTGTGACGATTCGTCAGGCACAAACTTGATGGTGATATTTTTTCGGCTCTCCTGCGCTTCTTCACTCAATGTGTCAAAATCGAACCTGGCCCCTGAAGGGCGAACTTGCTCAATACACATGCGTCCGAAATATTTTTCGAATGTTTCACGGCAGAGGCCTTTGCAGGGAAACTGGAGAGCTCGCTCCAGGCTTTGCTGAGGCAGCAAGAAAGAAAAATCGGAAGTCGCGCTCTTGTCATGACGGGCAGAAAGTAGAAGTTGGCGTCCTTCTGTAGACCCGGAGTCAGTCATTTGCTCCGTGACAAGTTTGCGAGAGGCTTGGCTCTCCCTGTCAGTGCCCACGTAGCCCAGCACATTGATCTGTGTAATGCTTTCGTTGTCTTTACTGGCCTCGGCCAGCTGCCACAGGCTGTCGATGAAGGGGACTTCGATTTGCTTGTGCTGTCCCTGAATATCCGCAACGACAACAGCCTTGCCGACTGCCGGGGTATAAGGCCGCCAATTCTCCTGGTCCTTGTCGTCCATCTTGTACAGTTGCCTGGCCGAGACAGGACATTCGCTGTGCCCGTCTTTATCCGTCAGGGAATCGTCGACCTTCTGGTCTTCAGCTCTCCAGGCATCACCCTCGTCATCAGTATTTTTGCCAAGGAAAACCGCCATATTGGGGGGCTGTTTGTCCGCCAGCTGCCACTTGACAGGAATTTTTTCCAAAGGGCTCTGGTTGTCCAGGAGTGATTTGAGCTTGAGCGTCACCAGGGCGTGCTCTTCCTGAAAATAGGGAGTGTCGTATAGCCCCGGAGCTGCTGGTCGCTGCAGAATCACCTCGTCATCTTTACGCGGGTCATCGGCCGCTCGTTGCGGCGCGGCGTTTTCCCACGTGAGTTCTGCGTTGCATCCGAAAGCGAGCATAAGCGGCTCCGACTCGCTCTCTATGCCGCCGTCTGGTTTGTACACCGCCTTGATGGCAACAACACCGACCGTGTCGTCCAAGCTCGTCACCCTGTAGCTGGCGGTATTACCCGATAAACTTTCGCTCACCTTCGTTATCTCGACTGTTTCGACATCCTTTTGGGGGGCAATTGGCCATGGAGCATCCTGTGTTGTCTCTATCCTGATATTGTCGATTTCTGACCCTGACCCTGACCCTGACCCGAAGGTAATTCCCGTGTTTTTTCCCAGGCTGATCATCACGTGATAGGAACCCCGGGGACCTTCAGTGTCGGGGCCCTTGTTGAGACACTGCAGTGCTGGAAGAGCAAATTTGAGTGGCTTGTCGAGGCAGAACGCGCCGTCCGCAACCTGCTCCTGCTCCTGCTTGGCTGGTTGATCGGGAAAAGGTGGGGGGCAGGAGTCGCACTGCTGTGATGATTCGTCAGGCACAAACTTGAAGGTGATATTTTTCCGGCTCTCCTGCGCGTCCTCAGACAAGTCGCCAAAATCAAAGTTCACCCATTCACCCTCTGACTTATCCCCTTCAGGGCGGACTTGTTCAATACACATGCGACCGAAATGTTTTTCGAATGCTTCACGGCAGGGGCCTTCGCAGGGAAACCGGAGAGGGGAAAGGAGAGCTCGCTCCACGCTTTGCTGAGGCAGCAAGAAAGGAAAAA
>MPMQ01000119.1 GCA_002238585.1 Kistimonas sp. bin40
GCTGAGCGCACGGGCCTGCTTCCGGGCTGACGGCCAGCAGCTGGCAGTGTGCCGCTGCCCCCATCAGATCCAGTTCTGGAATCTGGATGAGGCTGCTGACTGGATCGGCGGGACAACACTGGACATTGTCCCACAGGCCCGGCAAGCCCCGCACCAGTCTGACCGGAAACTGATCCGGCTGCTGCTGTCAGGCAATGGCCAGACGCTCGCACGCTGCACCATGACCAGTCTGGACATCTGGCACAGGGGCGGCACCGACGTCTGGCAGCCGCTGGTGCAACACCAGTCCCCCTGCGCGGCACCACGCCCACCGCTGGCCTTTCTGGTGGGCTCCGGCGATCTGCTGGCCGCAACGGCAGGCGATACCCAGGGAACCTTGTGGCTGTATGGCGCGGATCACGCAGGGGAACTGGTCAGAAAAGACTGCATAACGACCGGCGCTCCTGTCAGTTTGCTCACTGCCAGCGCAGATGGGCTGACCCTGATGGTCTGGTGCAAAAACAGCCGACCACTCTTCCTGCAACCGGCCGGCATGAATGCCGTACAACCGGGACCCCCATAGCAGCCTGAGCTGCGGGAACTGCAGCCCTCTGCGGAGTCCTGAAAACTGGCATCTCTTTCTGAAGGGCTCCTCTCATGCCATACCACAACAAAACTGACAGACGTAGCGCCGACGGAAACCTGCTGCCATTGGCATTGTCCCGACAACACAAGTCACTGAGGGATAACCGCCATGACCACCCCGGCGTGCCCTGTGCCCCGCTCAGACCCACTTGCCGCAGCACAGGAGCTGGTGTCTGGTGAGCTGTCCTGCGCTTCCGCTCCAGGTCACACACTGGCCCTGCGCCCTGCGCCCATGCCCACCTGTCTGACACATATCCACGCCTTGCCTGCTGAGATGCTGTACCGCGTGTTCGGCTATCTCACCTTGTTCTCCCATGGCCAGTGTGCGCTGGTGTGCAGCATGGATCAGCTCTCCCTGCTGCTGGCGGTCCAGAACAGAACGGTTTTCCTGCAGCTGACGGGCCCGCCATCAGCCAATACAGCCGGACAGGATCAACAACAGCAACCCTGTGCAGCCTGGAACTTGCAGGCACTGGTCCTGTCTCAACCGCCACGACTCTTGTCTGGAAGGTCCATGGCCCATGAATGTCTCCCCGCATAGCGCACAGGACACCGGCCTGACAGAAGCCACACCAGGATTCCCCCTGCACAAACAGCCGGGTGCCAGTCACCCACCCGATCCAACAGGGGACAGCCGGGGCTTGACATGCACCATCACAACTTGCCAGCAGGAAGAGCACAAGACTGCACCAGACGCAGGCGCGACAAGGCCCTCATCCCAAAGCCTGGCCTCTATCGCGACTATCCCGGACGAACTGCTGTGCCATATCTTCAGCCTCCTGCCAGTTTCCACACACAGCCAGTGTGCATTGGTGTGTCGCCGCTGGTATGCCCGCCTGCCGGACACCCGCTTGCGCGTGATGCGATGGCTGAAACAGTACCCTTATGCGGATATCGGCAATCCTGATCAGCTGGCGGCCGCTTACAGCTGCCGCACGCGTCCCTGGTTTGCCAGGTTCCGGCATCCCTTTTTGCCCGTGCTGGACCGCCAGCATCAGGAGCTGCTGCGGCTGAGGCAATGCCCGCCGCAAGAGCCCATGCCAGACCCCAGGGCAGGGGCAGCTCAACAGGAGCAGATAGCCCACCAGATGCTGTCCAGCCTTATTCAGTACAGCCTGCAGCGGGAAATACCGCCGGGACAGCTGAGCCCGCGCATTGTCGCTATGCCTTGCCCGCCGACCGAGCGGGTGCTGACCTTCTCGACCAGCCCCTGCTGCCGCTGGCTGGCCATGCGCTGCCAACGCGCTCCCGATTCCATATGCCTGCGTCTGTATGGCTGGCAAAGCGGAAACTGGCAAGAACAAACGCTGCTTTCCCAGCCAGATCAGCCTGCCGCCACCTGTGGATTCGCCCATCTCCAACTCAACAGGCTGTTCAGCATCCATGGTCATGATGTGCTGGTGTGGCAGCCCCAGCCCGATACAGGGCTCTGGTTCCCGACACTCCTGTACAGTGTCCAGTCTCCCTACCGCCCCTTCTTCCTGGCTCTTATGCACAACGGTGATTTTGTCAGCCTGTCCTACAAGGAAGATGAGCATGCGCATTATGTGATACAGACTTCACGCTATCGGGCAGACCAGGACAGCTGGGAACTCCTGCCGGACCGACTCTATGCCAACACGCGCCAATGGATTGCCCTGACGCTGGGTACCGATCTGCTGGCGCTGGTCTTTGGCACCGTCGTTACCAGAGAATCTCCTTTATACAACAACGCACTACTGCTCTGGGGAAAAGGATTCAACGCTGATCACCCTGAGGCCTGGAGCGCACAGTGGTACTTTCTCAAACACCGGAACAGTGCCCTTGTCGGAATAGAGATCGGCCCCGGGGCTCGCCATCTGCTGGGGCTGCTGCTCAACAGGCGGCTGTGCCTGTGGGAACTCGATACACAGAACAAAATCCTTGTGGCGCAGCGGGAGATACAGTGCGACCTGACCTTCCCCTTGTCAGGGGTGGCAGCAGCACCCTTTCGCAGCGATGGGAGACAGCTTGCCCTCCCCGGCGCCCCGTACAGGATCCAGCTGTGGGACCTGGATGACAGCGGTCAATGGCACTGCGGCGCTACACTGGAGACCCCCCCCTCACTGCGAGAACACGTCGGCCACAGGATTCGCAGCCTGATACTGGCTACCGATGGACGCACCCTGGTCAGGCTCACCGAGAAGAGCGTCACCATCTGGCGCCAGGATGCATGTGGGCATTGGCACTTTGTGACGCAACGCCACACACACAGTGCCAATGCCTCCCCGCCGGGTGCATCCCTGCTGCCCTGCGGAGCGGTCTGCACTACGGCAGGGGATGCCGAACCCGGCTTGTGGATTCATGTTCCCGACCATAACGGGCAGCTCGTCAGACAGGTCAGTCTGCCCACTGACCATTCCCTCATCAATACGACGACGGACGGACTGACCCTGATTCTTGGTCATGGGGAATTCCTCAGTTTCCTGCACCTGACCGGCCCCGGCAACGCGGCTGTGCTCCACAGGAATTGACGCTCGCCCTGACACAAGCACACGCGGGGAGGAACTGTGGCCTGCCAGCTGGTCAGTGGCCCCTGAGGTGACTTGTGGGCTCATGGGCCTGACAGCAACGGATGCTGGATACAAAAGGCCAGTTTGGGTGTCGGCAAGCCGGTCGCGTCAATGCTGACAGGCCCGGCTGGGCTATCGCTCGCTGATTTTGCGTACCGCAGCGGCGCCCCGTTTACCGATCAGCTCAATCTCGTCTGTTCCAGGAGCCATCTTCCTTTACTGTGCGCGAGGATAGTCTTTACTGTGCACGAAGGTGGTGCAGGTGCGGGTCCGGATGCAAAAGTGCATGCGTTGCGGCAATTATCCGTGGAACAGATATCCGGGGAACAAAAGAGGAGCGCCTGAGCCTGTCTATCGACGAACTGAAGATAGAGCTCCTTCATAACTTCAAGGATGCTCTGCGCGCGCGGCGACTTTCTCCTGTCCTGTGCGATATGCGGGAACTCAGACAAATTTGGCGTGCCGCAAACCACATTGGCCCCCAAAGAGGCGGAGCAGCCTACTGCTGTCTGCGTACCCCCTGGCCAGATCCATCGTTTCAGGCGGGATCTCGTTGAATGTTGTGTCGAGGAACACGAGCGGAACCAAAATGAAAAAAACGATCCCAATGATATAAGAGTGACGGGAACTTTCGAGCCGGCCAGGTTGTCTTATGCATACAGTGTTCGGTCCCCGATGGATAAATCCCCATGGCCATGCCTCCCGCTCCTGTCTCTCCCGTACCCATGATGGCACCTGAGTCCGGTGACCGTCCCGGTCGCTCGTTCAGCCCGACGGGCTTTGGCTCGCCGCCCCGGCTCATCAGCGCGGGCTCGCCGCCCGGCTCCCCCGGCCCTGAGCCTGCCATCCGGCCGCAGCTCACAACCCATGGCTTGCACCCCGACGCCCTGGATCCGGATCTGCCCGCCTTGTCGCAGACACAGACGCAGGCCCTGGCCCAGACCCTGCCCACCGAGCTGCTTCATCGGATATTTCTCTACCTGCCCGTTCCGGTTCATGGTCAATGTGCACTGGTGTGCCGCCATTGGTACGCCTGCCTGCCCGATTCCCGCACGCGGGCCATCGCCAGCTGGGTAGTACGATGCTCTCCCAGACTGCAAGCTGCCGGTGCAGCATTGGTACCCGGCTATGGCTGCCGCACGCAACCTTTTCTGCAAGGTTCAGGTTGCGAACCACTGCCAGCACCGCACACAGCGCATTGTTTCCCGGGCCTTCTGCACTACAGTCTGCTGCAACAAAAATGCCAGGCTGCGCAATTGGCACTGGAACCGGCGGCTATCGACTGGAATGCGACTATCCGTCATGCCTCCCACCTTTTCAGCCCCTGCAGCCGCTGGCTGGCAGCAAAATGCAGCGGGCCCAAAACGAAAAGCAAACCCTTTCTGAAAATTTATGGCTGGCACAACAACCGCTGGCAGGAGGAGGCCTTGTCCCAGCCGTCGAAATATCCTCCCGCAGCCTACTGTTTCAGCTATAAGCCAGCCGCCACCATGATCAGCTGCCACAGCTGGAAAGTGCTGGCCTGGCAGCGAACGCTGGATAAGCCCTGCTGGAATCGCACTCTTGTCTACAGATCACAGGAGCTGTACGTGCCTTGCTCGCTGGTGACAACCCTTGACGGTGATCTGATCGTCTACTGCCGTCATATACACGGACAGCCGGAGTGTCAGCTGTCGTTTTTCAGCTACCAGCAGGGCGAGCAGGGCTGGAGAAAACTGCAAACCCTGTCTTACCGCAGCTTCCCGCAGTGGGGCTGTATGTACGAGCTTGGAGTCATACTGGGCCTGTCCACACCCAGCCCTGAACCTGGTTTCTATCAGAATGTGATGCATGTCTGGAAAAAGAACAGCGATAACCCAAAGGCCCCATTCTGGAGCTGCCGGATGTTTCCCCTTCACATCTACCACACCACCTTTAGATGGGTGTCAACCAGCCCGGATGGTCGTCACCTGGTGATTTTGTTCGAGAGCGGTCGGATCTGTTTGTTGGGCATTGATGAGAAGAGCCCTGTACCGGAGGAGCACTATATAGATTGCGCCAGCAACCTGCGGGGCCGGCCGATCCATTGCTTCCGCGACGACAGCCGGCAACTGGTTGTGCCTTTTCACCGGGACTCCTTCATGCTTCTGAGCAAGAACCAGGACGGCCACTGGGCAAATGAACAGCTCATGGCCATTCTTCCTGTCGCTGACGATCTTTCCCACAGCCCGCTGCAAGACATGCATATGTCTGTCGATGGTCGCACCCTGATGCGGCTATGCACCGGCCAGATCGACATTTTCCGCAAGGACAACACCGACTGCTGGCAAAGGGTGACCAGACGCCAGATTGTCGCTTCTCATGACCCCAAACCGCTGGGCAAATTTCTGCCACCGGAACAGATGCTCTGTGCAACAGT
>MPMQ01000120.1 GCA_002238585.1 Kistimonas sp. bin40
TTTTTTCAAGGAGTTGCTGGCTGTTGTCAAAAAGATCGCCAAGGCGATAAAGGGTGGCTCTCTTAAGGAAGCCAAGAGCTTCATGAAAGGGCTGGGTAAAAAAATGGGCCAAAAACTTGATGACTTGCAGAGCGGATTCAAACAGAGCTGCGCTAAATTTCGCAACACCCTGAAGAACCTGAGATCAGAAGACAGCGCACTGCGCAAAGAGGCTCGTGAGCAGATGTTGCGCTATGTGCAAAGGGGAAGTAGTGCGATCACAGCGGGAGGTGGCGTAGCTCAGGGCGCACTGGCGATGAGGCAGGCAGAATTGGAGAAAGAACTGGAACAGGGCAAGGCCAGACACCAGGCGCTGGACGCTATCATAGAGAACTGCCTTGAGATGTTGGACAAGCAGCTTCCCTATTTGACCCGGCTTTTGGAGGCATGCTCTTCCTTCGGCGAGGCCGAGCGGGAGTTCGCCCAGGGGCAGCATCGCGTGGCCAGTGCCTGAGAGTGCGGGTCCAATAGAACCCAATAGAGCCTGGGCGTTGTAGAACAGGCAGGCCAGTCAGACAGACTGGAGGAGAAGAGTTGTGATAGGTTCGAATTTGACGGCACATGCGCCCGGTGCCGGTGCCGGGGCTGCGACGGCAGCGGAGGCTTCGGAGGCTTCGGAGGCTTCGGAGGCTTCGCAACAAGCCCGTTCGGATCCTTCTTCCGAGGCAGTGAAGAAGCAGGGCACGACGTCCATACGACAATTGATGGACCTCATTGCAGGCATTGTGAAGCAGAATGCACAGCTGCGGGCTCAGATGATGAAGCAGACCATAGAGACCAGCGTGATGACCAGAGAGATGAAAATTGATCTTGCGGCCAAAGTGACCAAGGACGCGCAGCTCAAGTGTGCGCTAAAAATGGCGGGCGCTGGTATTCAGTGTGCTGTGAGCGGGGTGAGTGCGGTAAAGCTTGCTACACCCAAGGCTCTGAAAGGCAAGCATATGGCTGACAAGCAGCTTGGCACCAGTGGGCTTTCGAGCAAGGATTCTGCGACATTCACCAATAAGCTCAATGATGATCAAACGAGAAAGTACCAGCAGCTGAGTCAGTTTTCAGCCCCCATGCGGGAAGCTTGGGATAGTTCTACCGAGGCTGTGTTTGTGGTACCCAACACAGAGGAACAGAGTAAACAGCAGGCTTCAATAGATTTTGTTGAGCAGGTAAGCAAGCTCCAGGTACAGCTGACGGAGAATTTGCAGAGCACCCAGCAGAAGCTTCTGGAGTCTATGGACGCAGCGGCCAGGGCAGCCATGCCGGGCGGCAGGTAAGTCAGCCATGTCCGTGATGGCCGGTCTTGTTGTTTGTTTTGCGCGAGTTACGCGCGCGCGAGGGTGAAAGATGTCGTTGAGTATTCAGAGCGGTGCCCCACGCCTGGGTCCCCAGGCCACGTCCTCTTCTTCCGCAGCTGAGGAGAAAAAACAGCAAAAAAAGCTGGGGCGCGGTAGCGGGCAGCGGCGGGTTTCTGACATCAAGGAGAAGGGCAGAAAGCGCAAGGAACGCGACCGCCGTGTGCGGGTTTTGAGTAAAGGCGATGTGGAGCAGAATAACAAGCACCGTCGTTTTCACCGGCGTGAGGAGTACGCTTTTCTCAGATCTTTTCTCAGTGGTGGGCGCTTGCCTGTTCCCGCGCGGCCGGATGTCAGGACGTGTATTGAGGCCTTTGCAAGGGATTTGGCGATTGCCAGTCCTGAGATGTATTCCAACCTTTATCCTGATGCCGGTCACCAGGCGGTGACACAGACCAGTGCGGAGCAGGGGGGAGCGGTAGGAGCGGCTCGCCTGAACCGGGATCTTATGACGGATGCCGGTGCCATAAGTCCGCAAGAGCTTGGATCGATGATCGCCTGGTCGCGCAGCTGTAGAGGCAGTTATCTGGCTGATTCGCATTGATGCCCTGAATGCTCCCGGTCTGCTGCCGACTGGTTGATGGAGCCGGGCCTTGTGCAGGCAGGGGGTGAGTATGGCTTTGACAGACAGTGGAGGCAGGCCCGGAACGGGCACCTTCGACTATCTCACGCCGGATGCGAATGGGCAGGTGAGGTTGTCTCACTTCCTTTCCACCAAGGCTGGGCGTAAAAGCTGGAACAACACAGGGGTGTTGAACCAGTCGCGGTTTCTGGAGAAACAGGAGGTTTTTCTGTGGGTGGAAATGCTGGGGGACATGTCGATCGGGAGCGTGAACGAGATCGTCTTCGAAGGCTTGCTGGGGGGGGAGTTGGAGAATCTTTCCTTTATTCTGGGTCTTGCTGGAAGACCGGACTTCATGGGTTGGACGTCTTCTGCCGTTTACGATCTGCTGTACGATTTTGTGATTGCCACACCTGTTTTCGTCCAGGAATGGCTGGAGCCGGCGGAGTTTGACATGTGCCGCGATGTGCTGGCTTTACTGGCCAGGAAGGGTGACTGGAGGTAGTCCCCGGTGCGGAAAAATTTAACAGCGTGCTCTGTGGGTGGCTTTCTCTATCATCGGGCGGAGCTGAGTGCCAGAACGCGCGACTTTGTCAACAGGGTGGCAGGCTCCTGCTTCGACAACGGGTCCTTCCGTGTCTATTTCGAGGAGCTGCACTACGCTCCGGTGTTGGTCGGCAGGTTTTGTGTTTTCCGGCTCCTGGCTGCGGGCATTGAAGCGGATATCTTTATTGAAGACAAGGTGCTGGTCCGTATTTTTGGCGTGGGTCTTGCTGCGTTACCCGGGCCCTATGTTGACTATCTGACCGCACGCGTGGGGGCCCGGCTGGGGTTGATTTTTGTCGGGCAGAAAGAATGCCTGGAATCTGATGTGCAAAAGCCGGCCTATCAGGTTGTGGTGGAGTCGCAAGAAAGTCACTTCCCGGTTTGGCTGGACCTGGATCAAGCCAGGGTCGACAGCCGGTTCCTGACCTGGAGGGCTTCGCACTTGCCCGGCAAGCTGCCTTTGCACTGTTCGTTCAAGGTGGGTTCGACGGCACTGACCACTTCAGAGGTCGCGGGGCTGGAAGAGGGAGACATAGTCTTTCTCCGTCCGGTCTGACTGTCTTTGGTATCCTCGGAGGTCTGCGTGTCGCCTGAAGACTTTCTGGGTTTGCTGGAAAGCAATGAGAAGCTGGTTTTTCAGGAGGGGCCCGGCTCTTCGGGTAAGTATGATGACAATGTTGTGTATTCCCTGTTCCCGTTCAGGTTCCTTGTCTATGCTGAGAACCCTGAAGAGGTGGTGACAGCGCTTTGCACGTTTGCCGAGAGAACCGGGTGTCTCCTGGTGCGTGCCGATGCGTTTTTGGGTTTGTGTCTGGAACGCAATTCAGTGGATCTTTCTGAGCTGGCGCGTTTTTCCCGACACCTGATTTGTGATGTCATGAGGATGCGGCGGTAGAGTGGTCACCGGTGGAGGGGGCGGCAATGGGTCGTGGTGTTGAAGGCCTTGGGGCTGCTGTGCACACTGGAGCTGCGAGGATACCTGAGCCCCCCGGTGCCAGTGCGCAGCCGGGGCTCTCGCCAGACAAAGCGGCTATGGGCCCGCCGATAGTGGGGGCTGTGCCTCCTGGTTTCCAGGCCAGAGAGCCAGCAGGGGGGAGCCATGAGCCTCCAGATGATGCGGCGTTTGTACCCCCTCACTTCGGTACAGATACAGGGAGCGGGACGCACCTGGGCCGGGGGAGGCAGCCTGCGGCTTCGTCAGCCTTCAGCAGTGGGGGTGCACCGCTCCTGAATGCCAGATCCCCGGGGCTTGGCGCAGGTCAGCCGCCGTCCCGGTTTGCCTTCAGAAGCCAAACCGCCGGTTCTCGTCCGGATCTGACGCAACAACAACCACAAATGCCGGGGGCGGTTAGCCCTGCTGCCTCGGGCACCGGCGGTGCTGCCGGTGCCCGTCATTCTGGCTCGGCGCAAGGAGCGGCTTCAGCCCGAGGGGCAGCTCCTGCCAATGCGCCGCAAAAGAATAGCCCCGCCAGAGAGAGTCAGGACAAGAAAGACAAGAAAGACAAGAAGTACTCCAACCGCATATCCAACAAAACCAAAACAAAAGCGGCTGGGGGGTTTGGTGTGTGTGCTGCGTTTTCGCTCCTTTTGGGTGCGTTCTTCCCTCCGATGCTGTTTGTCGGCGCACTTTGTGGGATGGCTACATGGGGTCTCCTTAAGTCTATAGGTGGGTCTGAGTTTGATCGGCCGAAGGACGATCAGCCAGCCCCTCCTCCGGCCCCTTCGACTGCAAGTGATTCAGACACTGAGCCACGTGCATTCCCCCAAATGCCGCCACCTCCGCCACCACCACCTCCGGCACCACCTCCGCCGCCACCTTCGTTGGCTGGAAGTTTTGGCGAAGATGACACAGACGCAGTTCCAGAGCCACCGCCACCTCCGCCGCCACCTCCGCCACCACCTCCGCCACCACCTTCGTCGGATGAAGGTGTTGTCGACGATGACACAGACGAAGTTGCAGAGGTAGCTCCACCGCCACCGCCACCGCTGCCGTCTACAGCTCCGTTGGATGAAAGCGTCCCTGACGGTGGTCCACCAGTCAGGGAAGACACCGGAGAGGGCGCACAAGAGAGAACGAGCGGGGGCGTCAGGAAGCATAAGCCGGTTGCACCTCCGGATCTGATCGTGACAACACAAGGTTTCGGCGGGGCACCCAATCTTGCGATGGGGAGCTATCGACGCGCGGGAAGCACTGTGAGCACTGTAAGCACTGAGGGCTCTGATGCACAGTTACGAGGGCCTGCCTCTGTGCCACCAAATCCTGATGACGTTACTGCTGGGGAGAGTGCAGGAGCAAGCGGACCAGAGAGAACGAGCGGGGGCGTCAGGAAGCATAAGCCGGTCGCACCTCCGGATCGGCTTGTGACAACAGCAGGTTTCGGCAGGGCACCTGGTCTTGTGAGGGGAAGCTATCAACTCTTTGGCGAGACGGGGCGAAGTGCTGCTGGCTCAGATTCATCAGGTGCCTCGGGTTCCTCAGGTGTTCAGTTGCCTGAATCCACCTCTGCGCCACCGAATTCTGATGGCGTTGCTACTGGGGAGAGCGCAGGAGCAAACGGACCAGAGAGGACGAGCGGGGGCGTCAGGAAACATAAGCCGGTCGCAGCTCCGGATCGACTTGTGACAACAGCAGGTTTCGCCAGGGCGCCCACTCTTGCGATGGGGAGCTACCCAGGCTTGAGAAGCACTGGAAGCACTGGAAGCACTGGAAGCACCGGAAGCACTGAAACCACTGAAACCACTGAAACCACTGAAACCACTGAAACCACTGAAACCACTGAAACCACTGAAACCACTGAGAGTGCTGAGAGTGCTGAGAGTGCTGAGAGTGCTGAGAGTGCTGAGAGTGCTGAGAGTGCTGGTGACTCTGATACACAGTTGCGTGAGCCCGCCTCTGTGC
>MPMQ01000121.1 GCA_002238585.1 Kistimonas sp. bin40
TCCTTGTCGCCTTGCTCAATCTTCTGTCCCAACTCCTTGAGACCTTCCTTCATATCCTGTTCCAACGCGCTGCCGGTCTGGGTGAGATCGGTTCTCAAGGCGGCGTCGCCTTGCTCAATCTTCTGTCCCAACTCCTTGTGACCTTTCTCCATCTTGTGTTCCAACGCGCTGCCGGTCTGGGTGAGATCGGTTCTCAAGGCGGCGTCGCCTTGCTCAATCTTCTGTCCCAACTCCTTGTGGCCTTTCTCCATCTTGTGTTCCAACGCGTTCCCGGTCTGGGTGAGATCGGTTCTCAAGGCGGCGTCGCCTTGCTCAATCTTCTGAGCCAACTCCTTGTGGCCTTTCTCCATCTTGTGTTCCAACGCGTTCCCGGTCTGGGTGAGGTCCGTTCTGAAGGTGGCGTTTCCTTGCTCAATCTTCTGAGCCAACTCCTTGTCACCCCGGGTTATATCCTTCTTGGTCGCCAGAGCGTATGACGACAGGGCCTCGGCTGCTGCGCGGGCTTCAGTTTCCGGGACTCCTGCCTTGCAGAATGCGGTGTAGACCTCGGATAACATGTTGGGCATCACGGCACTTCCTCCAGAGCCTGCTTGTTTGGGCGGGTTTGATTTCACACAGTGCGTTTTATGGTACGAGACAGTGCCTGCGTTGCATGGTACGAGACAGTGCCGAAGAGCAAGGGTTCGACAGCTATTTTGCATCACAGGTTTCTGGCGCCGGGTACCATGTCAGGTCCTGGTCAGGTCTTGCCCGGGAACAGTTGCCCGGTTCCGGACGATTGACCTCACATGAAGAATTCGGGCTCTTCTCTCTGAGATAGCAGGCTGTGTGACAGCATGGCTGACATTCCAGGCTGTTGCCTGTTGTGGCCGGCGCATTCCTCCGTACGCCGGTCAGGATGCCATTGAACTCACGTCCTTGCGGGTCTGCCATGCGACGATTCGGTGCGGGACCATCATCCGCTTATCTTTTTTGCAGTTCGCCTCAAATTGCTGCTCTCAGCAAGAGGCAAGTGACGTCGGCCAAGGCGGGCTTCCCTGCTGGCATGATGAGCGTGCCTCAGTCGATACGCTTATAACGCTTTGGTACGAATTCGGGCAGCTTCAGTTCAGCTTCAGTATGGCTTGTCCGGGTTGTGCCCTCACAAGCCAACAGATTGCAAACGACTCTGCATGCTGCCTGTCTCCAGACGCGACTTTTCGGTCTCTTCAGGTTCAGTCTCTTCAGGTGCCGGGGGGGCTGGGAGCGGCTTGAGCGCATACAGGCTGCCGGCAGTACAAATGCACGCCTCCCATCGCCAGAATGTTAGCTGCCTTGGCTCCATCTTCCAGGACTGCCGCTTCCAGGACTGCCGCCTGGCAGAATGCGATAAAGACCTCGGATAGCATGTTGGGCATCAGGACACTCCTTCCAGGACCTGCCTGGTTTTATTGGATTGAGTTTTTAAAAGCGCGCCTGTCGATATCGGACAGGAGCAAAAGGGAAGAGTGTGACGGCCAGCCATTTGCACCAGTTCCTGCTACTGCCTGCGACAGGTTGATAGATGCTGTCACGCCCAGGGGCAGCCGCCACGCCCATAAAAAATAGATGAGTATCAAAAGAGTGCAAGGGTTTGCGTCGGGTGAGTGAGAAGGCGGCCTCTTTTGTGCTGAGTCTGCTGAGGGGCTGTTGTGGTCAGCAGCGCTACTCTGGTGCGTACCAACAACGACTTTGGGATGCAGGGCTGCACAGACAGACCTCAGTCACCCATTGACTTGCCATGCAATGGAGGCGGTGGCCAGGCGAGCTCGTCCTGCGGGAGTGACTGGCGTCCCAGGCTTTGGCAGCACAATGAGCCGGCTGCGGCTTTGAGCTGCGGTCTGTTTTCAGGCCACAAAGCGCGGGAGACGCAGCCTGGCAGGTGTCTTTCATCCTGAACTACACTGTCTCAGTCGTTTTGTGTGCGGCGGGAGTGATGATGTATGCCCGTGGCCTGAAGGGGGTGAGCTCTCTTGTTTTGATTGCTGTGTCATTGCTGGCGGAACAGGCTGTGTACGCCGGAGAAAACGGCGTGTCCAGGCTCAGGGCGCCGGTGTACATCAGCAAAAATTGCCGTCCTGGTGTGCAGATGCAGGCTGCTGTCTTGCACACGGCGGCTCTGTCGGTGGCGTCAGGCCCTGGCAATCCACAGGCGATCAGGCAGAAGGTGCGCCAGCTGCCCCGCAGTCGCCGTGCCAACAAGCTGCCGTCCTGGTACAAGCGGGCTCAGGCAGCGGCACTGCGCAGCCAGTCCTTTCCCATGCAGCGGTTGCGTACGGGCCCGGTGCAACCCTCTGCCCGTGTGCGCATACGCGAGCCGGTGGCCAGTCCGGCCAGCGAGCGATCACCAGCACGAGACCTGGCGCGACAGGAAAGGGGCGCCGCTTCCGTCACCGCGAGGTCTGCGCCGGTGCGGGGGCGCGATGGGCTCGCTTCGCGCCCTGAATCACGTGGGACACGGCATCGCCGTCTGGTGCAGGAATCGCTCGACACGCTCGACACTCTCGACACTATGGATGAGGAGATGGACTGGGAAGCGGGAAACAGGGCGTTGAGAGGTGCACCTGCCCACTTGATGGATGATCCCCTGGAGCGGCCACTGGGCAATGAGAATTTCACCAGAGCCATCAAAACGGATCCATTCGGGCACTACAGGCTGGTAGAGCCGGTGGTGTTCAATTCCACAACGGACTTGCCCTTGAGTAACGCGACCCACCCCTTTTGCGGGAGGCTGACGGGCAGCGGTGCGAACAGCCTTCAGCTGGACTTGACCCGGCAAGAAGACGGTGATCTGCATCTTTTTGGAGGCTTGGTCAATGCCTTCATGGATCTGTCCCTGAAGGACAGTCGTCTGATCAGTGAAAAGGGTAGTCTGGCGCTGTTTGGTGGCCCGACGCAGGGTAGTGCCCTGAGGCTGCGGGTAGACAACAGCGAACTGAAAGCACAGGGGGGACGTCATGCGGCCCTGGTGGAACAGCTGGAGGCAAACAACACTATTGACCTGACGATGAGTGACAGCAATATCACGCTGTTGGGCTCTTCTGCCGCCAAGGGGCCACTGGTAGCAGGGCCGGTGGCGCGTACCGTCGGCCGCAACAACAGCCTGCATGTGCACGACAGCAGTGCTAACCGGGTGGAGGCTCAGGGACAGCACTCGCCGGTTGTAGCCAGTCTGGGATGGGGGTATCTGGATTTCAAAAACTGTACTTTGGAGTACGGCCGATGTTTTACCGGCTTGATCCCTGATAGCTATCTCAGCCAGTTGAGTCTCACCGACAATCATGTTTCGGCCAAAGTAGAGAAAGTAGAGAAAGTAGAGAAAGTAGAGGAGGAACAGGGTGCACGCGCTCATGCCAGTTTGGCAGGCAGTTATGGACAGAAAAACTGGCACGGCGCACATCGCCTGGAACAGCGGGAAGTGAGAGGAAACACTGTCAGTGCCAGGCTGAATGGCTCGGCGGCCGGGCTGGGGTTGGCATCTTTGGGGTTGGTGCACGATGTGAAAGAGGTGAATTATTCTACGGGGCAAGAAAATGGTTTGTTTCTGAACAACCGTGCTGACTTTGAGATACGGCAGCAGAAGTGCAGCAAGAATACCGTGACGGGATTTGCTGGAGCGCTTACGGAAGAAGAAATGTGTGGGATCCTGGCCAGTCTGTCACTGACCACCGATCACTCAACGAATCCGGGCCTTGCCTACAATGTCTTTCGGATAGTGCACAACGACCTGAGCAAGAATCATCTGCATGTTGATGGGCATGATGGTGTGAGTTGCAACAGCTCCCGGGCATTGGTTGGCTCTCTGGAGCATCGCGCTCCTGAAAAATATTGTCCAGCCTATGTCTATCTTGCCGACAGTCCTCCTGTTCTCTTGTTTTTGTTTTTCGGAGGGGAGGCATCGCTCCCTCTTTTCCAAAAGAAAGATTCTGCCATGTTGTTGCTGAGCGATGTCGAATGTCTTGATGCAAGCATGATTGATGAAGCAGCCTACAGTTTTGCTTGTGACGCTGCTGAGTCGAATTGCCATTGCCTGCGCAAGTCTTCTGACATGCCTGACACGCAAGGGTGTCGTTCCGATGTTCTGCCATGTTCCTGTGCCGGGCATCGGCCTGTTGGCAAGGGTAGTGGAGCAGACGGTGGAGGACCTGTTGTGAACAGTACCAAGCCTGCTGGCTGGCAAAAAGCAAACAAAGCTTTTTGCACGACAGTGACAACAATGTTTGACAAGAAAGGCAACCTGGAAGACAGCCTGTGTGGTCCGGAAAGTTCCTGTCATAACCCGGGAGAGGTGCTTCACAGTCTGGTGCCAGTGGGGGGAGAGCGATGGTTTTTGGTGACACGGCAGACCTGGCCTGCTGATTCTGCAGCATACCGGTGGCGGGATCTTTTTCGTGTTTTGTCTTTTTCTTCTCCCGTAGTCGATGGCAGTCAGCCGCGCTGGGAAAAAAACGCGTTTGGCACTGAGCCTGGGGAACCTGAGCATCTTTACGCCGGTGCCAGGGTGGTGCCCGAAGAGTCCGGCCCCAGATTTGCACTGGTTGACAATAAAGCTCTACTGCATGTTTACCAGGAAGTCGATGCAGGCGACTCAGGACAGTCCCGACTGCGCTGGACCCGCTTCCCGCTCGACGCTTTGACGAATGTTACCCACTTTGATCGCGGTCTTGACTGGCAGCTGCCGTCTGATGCCGAGCTGATGCTGCTGTCGAAAGAGGTTGAGGGCGTGACTCTGTGGATTCGGCGGGGAGCTGATGAAGGCACTATTGTTGAGCGTTTTTTGCTGAAGGATATCGAGGAAATGGGTGAGGATGCGGCGGCAGTCAGCACTGTTATGCTCACGTCAGAGAGTCATGTGGCGATAAAGCCCCTTGCGCTGGCACGCCACGGGGATTGGCTGTACAGCCTGCACGCGACGGGAAGCGAAGATGATGTGGCCGGGAAAGAATTTGAGATCCGGCGTTGGGATATCACCAGTTCGACTGCGACTGCTGATCGGATCTGTCATCCCCGCATTCGCGCTATGGTGCCCGGCCGACTTGTGGTCAGCGGTGGTACTGTGCAGCAGGTGT
>MPMQ01000016.1 GCA_002238585.1 Kistimonas sp. bin40
GGCTTTCTGTTTTGGCTGTCCCGTTCGTTCTATCTGTCCTGACGTCAGATGGCCTGTCTGTACTGTCCGTTATTTGTATCCTGATGCCAGACAGGCTTTCTGTTTTGGCTGTCCCGTTCGTTCTATCTGTCCTGTTCGTTCTATCTGTCCTGTTCGTTCTATCTGTCCTGACACCAGATGGCCTGTCTGTACTGTCCGCTCGTTGTATCCTGATGCCAGACGGGCTTTCGGCTCTGTCTGTCCTGTTCATTCCATCTGTCCTGACGTCAGATGGCCTGTCTGCACTGTCCGTTCTTTGTATCCTGATGCCAGACGGGCTTGCGGCTCTGTCTGTCCTGTTCGTTCCATCTGTTCTGACGCCAGACAGGCTTTCTGTTTCGTCTGTCCTGTCCGTCCGGTCATGGCTGGCGACTGGTCCATCCGCCGTCGGCTTCCCCTTCCCCGGTGTGTCTTGCGGCTTCTGCCGGCGCTCAAGCTCTTCCATCACCGCTGCATTGTGCAGATCAAGGCGAATCTCGTCCATGTCAAACTCTTTTGCAACATCAGCGCGCAGTTGCTGCAGGCCGCCCCTGAGACGCCTTACACAAAGGGCCACGACTCTGACAGCCTCCGGCAGTCGCTCCGGTCCCAGCACAACGAGGACGACAAAAGCGACAACCACCATCTCGGCAAAGCTGGCGTCAAACACAGCGGTTTCCTCCAGGGTCTCAACAGCCTGGGACTCTCGTCTCAGCCGTCTCAGCTCTTGCTGGCATCATCGGACCGGGCTTGCCCGCCAGCGGCCGATGCCCGTTCGCCTGGTGCTGAAGCCGCAGAGGCCCCCGGTGGCGGTCCCGAATGCCCGGGCAGTCGATGCGAATCTTGCGCCGGCGCTTCGCCCTCGCGCGAGCCGCCGTCACCCAAAGCTTTGCGGAACGCTTTGAGTGCCGTGCCCAGATCCTCCCCCAGTGTACGCAACCGCCCGGTACCGAACAGCAACACCAGAACAATCAGGACAACGATCAGCTGTGGTACGCTGATGCCCATCACTCTCCTCCTGCCCGGACCTCGCCGGAACCGCTTGTCCATTCAGCCTGGTCAGCCTGGTCAGCCAGGCCTGCCTGGTCGCCGTCGTCCTGATCTGGCGAAGGTACGGTCAGAACCGCCATGGTGTTGGTCTGCCCTATGACGGCCATGGTATCCCCCTTGGTCAGCAGCACCGGATCACCCTCCCGTATCCAGCCTGCCTCGCGCAAGTGCGCCATCGCCTCCCTGTCAACAGCACTGTCACCCCGGGTCTGTTGAATCCTTGTAGGATCAAACAGCAATCCTGTGACGCCCCGGTACAGTGCTATCTTGCGACATGTCTCTTCCGAGCGTGTCAGAGCGAATATAGGCAGGGATGCGTTCATGCGCGACATGCACAGGGCCGTGTTGCCAGATTCCGTCAGGCAGATAATAGCCGTAATTTGTTTGCACAGGCTGGCCGTGTACATGGTGGTCAGGGCAATCAGTGCATCTGTAGCCTTTACATGACTGCTGACAGGTTCGAAGAGCAACGACTGGGTCAGATATTTTTCGCTGCCGCAGCAAATGCGGGCCGCCGCACTGACAACGCGGGCGGGATGCTTGCCTACCGCAGTCTCTCCCGCCAGCAGGACCGCGTCAGTCCCGTCCAGCACAGCGTTGGCCACATCAAATACCTCGGCGCGGGTGGGCAAGCTGTTGGTCGTCATGGATTCCATCATCTGGGTGGCTGTAATCACCGGCCTGTTCAGACTGCGAGCCCGCGCAATAATGCGTTTTTGTATACCCACCAGCGGAGCGTCCCCCAGCTCGATGCCCAGCTCACCACGCACCACCATGACCGCGTCACAGGCCTGCAGAATCTCGTCGAGCAACGCCTCATTCCTGGCGACTTCGGCGCGCTCAATCCTGACGAGAATCATGGCCTTGCCGCCGGCAGCGCGTACCTGTTCACGGATGCGTTTGATGACAGTGCTGCCAACGGAGCAGGGCACAGCCAGCCAGTCCGTCTTCAGCTCGACGGCCAGATCTATGTTCTCCCGGTCCCGCTCGCCCAGGGGCGTGGCTGAGAGCCCTCCGCCCTGACGGTTGATCCGTTTGTTCCCGACCAGGCGTCCTCCATTGACAACCCGACAGGTAACCCGCGTGCTTTCGACACCGGTCACTGACAGGCTGATGCTGCCATCATCCACCAGCAGCAGATCACCAGGGGCACAGTCACGCGGCAAGGTCTTGCTGTTGATCCCAACGCCCTGCTGGTCGCCAGTGCTCATGTCCCGGTCAGCATCAAGGATGAATTGGGCACCGCTCTCCAGAACAACGCTCTCCTCCCGAAAATATCCAACGCGAATCTTCGAGCCTTGCAGATCAGTCAACACAGCGACAGCGCGCTTGTGGCGGGCGGCAAGGGCCCTGATGCGCTCTACGCGTCTGCGGTGCTCTTCGGGGGGGCCATAGGCCAGATTAAGACGCGCCACGTCAACGCCGGCCTTGACCAGTTGTTCCAGGACAAGATCAGAATCACTGGCAGGTCCCAGAGTAGCCACGATTTTTGTGCGGCGGGAAACACTCTGTACTGTCTGTATCATAGGGGCATCCATCCGCATGCCTGTGTCTGGCATGCGTGTGTATTGTGGGCTGTTATCCCATTCAGGAGTCTGCATCAGAGCAGACTCACTCCAGCGGCAAGGCCAGGAACCCGGTCCCGCAGCAGCCCGAGTATTGCCGGGCAGAACCGCCTTGCCTGAAGAAGCACTCTCCTCAAAAAGAATGAGCGCGCCTCCTCAAGTACGCATCCCGCTGCGGAGCGGGGGTTGTTTATTGTCTCAGGTCTTTCCGGAAAGACTTGTCGCGCATGTCACTTGTCGCGCATGTCGTCCCCGGTGAGGAACATCCTCGTTCAAGACAGCCAGGCACCGATGCTGTGGCGAACCGGCGGTTCATCTCCTGGAAGCCGCTCACTACCACAGCCGGGCCAAGGCTGCGCAGCACGGCTATCTATCCGGAAACAGCCCTGCTGCCCCGGGAGGGTGCCGTCTGTGCCGACCAGCACCCCGCATCCGTCGCTACCAGAGACAAGCTGAGGTCATGGTCGTCAGTGGGTACGCGCTCTACCCGCTGACAGGCGTGGGCCATGCCCACCAGCCACGGCTTGCGTCGCGCCATGCCGGTCTGGGTATCGGCAAAAGTGCGGTCGTAAAAACCACCTCCCATTCCCAGTCGGCGGCAGGCCGCATCAAAGCCCGTCAGGGGCATGAGTACCAGATCCAGCGTCCAGGGGGCAGCCTTGTAGCTGGCCGCGCCTGTGCAGGGCTCTTCAATACCGTAGCGGTTGCGGATCAGCGAAGTGTTCTCGTCCCAGCGATAAAAATCCAGCTTGTGGTTGAGCCGGTTCACGACGGGAAGGAAAACCTGCCGGCCTTGTTGCCAGGCCCGCTCCACCAGCGGGCGGGGGTCTATCTCACCATCACAAGCACAATAAGCGGCAAGGCGCCGACTGCGATTCCAGATCTGATGTCCGGAAAGAACATGGAGAAGGCTCACACCAGCCTGCCGCTGCCTGGCGGGGGAAAGGCTGCGGCGTCTGGCCCTCAACGCCTCGCGCAGCAACGCTTTCTCTCTGGAATCGCTTCGAGTGCTCATAATAGACTGATCGCGCGGGCCTTCAAGATGGAGGCCATCTTATAGCCAGCCTTCCAGCAGAACAAGACCCTGTGCCAGCAACAGCATTCCCGCCGTTTCGGCAGCAGCACGGCCACCGGCCTGTGAACTCCTGAACTTCAGGCAACAGGCTTGTCAGAGTCTGCGTTGCCGGGCTCTTCGAAAACCTGCCGGTGCAGCCATTCTCCTCGTATCATCTCTTGATGCAGAGTGCCAACAGCACCACGGAGCAAGGCCTGCACCTGACCCTCCAGATGTTTCCTGCGCAGAATAAGAGAGGCCCGTTTTATCAGCATTTCATCTGTATCGCGCAGGATATCCTTGTCGGACAGTTCCAGTTGCTTGAGATCATGGTCCAGGCGAACATGCTGCTTGCGCAGTTTCTCCAGTAGCTTGGGCAGTTGTTTCATCTGATGGCGTGCTTCACGGCACAAGGCTCGCCAGTCTTCCTGGTCGAGCCGTTTGACATCAGCGTTGAACGCCCGCTGCTCGCCCTGCTCATCCTGGCGGCTGGTCACAAGCTTGCGGACCCGAACCCGGTTGAGGTAATCGTTGCCCAGCTTGGCAATGCGGCCTGTCAAAAAAGCGCTTACCCAATAGACACAGCAGGTCACTGTTGGTATGGGAAGGGCCGCGCTGCCCTGGACCGGGGAGCTATCGATCAGGCTGTGCTTGGCAAAGGTGAACAGATCGCCGGAGTACCATGAAAAGTGCTCTTTCAGGAAACTGGCCGTCAAGATGGCCGTGTGCTTGGCCGACTTCTTCATATTCCCTGCGGCCCAGTGCGCAAGGATCTTTTTTCCAGACTTGTGTAACGACTCTGCTTTCTGGTAGGCCTCGTCCCCGAGTGCCTGACGCAGGGTGCCATCCACGCCGGTGTGTGGCCCCTTGCCGCTGGTGACCAGTTTTTGCAGCCATCGGGTGTGATTTTCCGGAACAAGCTTCAAGGGGCCCCGGGCTAACACCCGGCTGGCCGCCTTGTTGAAAATAGCCTGCCGTTTTTCCGGGGACATGCCTCCATGTTCGTCAGAGAAAGGCCGCCACAGTTGCTCAAACTTCTCGCTGAATGCTGTCTCGTAGTGTGCCAGCTGTTCCGTGGTCTCTACCATCAGGCGGTCAATATGACGAAAGGACTCGCCCAGCTGGGCTGAACGCAGCTGCTGGAGAGCCTGCTTGTGCCGGTACGCGATCTGCCCGGCTGCACTCTGGTCGGCTGTCTGCGCCAGACGGTCAGCGTTTTTGACATCCTGCTTCAGGTTGGCATAGGCGTTAAAGCAGTCCAGCAGACCCTGTTCCGAGGCCAGATAAGTCAGATGGTTGTGCATGTCCAGACGACTGTCATCAGCGCACGGGGCCAGCGATACCCGGTTGTTCTGGTACTTGTTGTCGTAGTGGTCCAACCTGCGTTTGTGCCACCACTGCATCAGTGCTGCGTGCCCACAGCTGTAGGCGATTGAAACGGGTACGGAAAGCGCGAAGCTGGTCAGATAAAGACCGGCAGCCGGTCCACCTGACATAATGCCGGCGACGACTGTGGTCAGGGTGTTGGTCACAGCTTCAGCTACCAGAATGCGCTTGCTGCGTGCCACCCAGCGTAGCAGGCGGCGGCCCATGTCGCGGGTCATGCGCCACCGGTGCCCCTTGTCGACTTGCTGCTGGATATACCAGCGTTCATCCTCGTCGCAGGTGTAGGTCAGCTGAGGGTCGGGAGCTGACAGGCGAGGAGGGCGGATGGCAGCACGCAGATGCAGTCGGACCGTCTTGTCAGGCGACAGGCCGGCGCGTTGCAGGCGCTTGAGCACATGCGGATTCGGTCTGGCCGGTTGGGTGTTATCCAGAGAATCAATCAGTTTGATCCAGGCCGGCAGCAGCAAGCGATGCTGGGTGGAAGGTAGCTGTGAGAGCTTGTTGAACAGCGTTTGAAAGTGCTGGAATGAGAGACGCTCTCCTTGCCGTAGTTGCAGGGCACGGCACTGCCGGATCACCTGCCGGCGGGCTTCCCGGCGCGGCACGCCGCAGCCTGACAGGACGTTGGTCAGATGTGATGCGACCTTGCCTGTCCTTGCGCGTCCCTGTGCCAGAGCCCGGCCCAAAGTGCAGTGGCGGACAACAGCGCCAGCCACAGTAGCCTGTGGATGAGAGCTTGTCTTTTCTCTTGTATCCGACGGTGAGGTGTTGCCCGGAGGATGTGTGTGACCATCGCTTCTGCCCCTTTGGGCAATCCAGCCATCGAGGTGGTTGCGTAACTCCATCAATTGTTCAAACTGGAGTTCTGCGTCCCTGGTGATACCCAGACGATAACAGAAACGGGCAACGGTGAGCTGCGCCTGCTTCCGGCTGCAGCCGGATCCGTGTATCAGCCGTTCCCGTGCCCAGGGGAGCAGGACGCGTTCCAGATAACCGTGAGGAATACGACGCCCCGCCACCAAAAATGCGTAGGCCAGCCGGGGCGGCGTGAAATTGACCAGCTCGTCCACGCGATTGATAACACGATTGTCGAGCCGTTTTCTGGCCGCATTCACCCGGGCGTCTCTGCCGGGTTCGTGCTCCAGTCGACAGGCCCCGGCCAGATCCATGGCCGCTGCCACACGAAAGCTTGTTGCTTCCGTCAGGTCGTCCCGGTCGCATTGATCGTCCCGGTCGCATTGATCGTCAGACGCATGCTCCTGCGTCTCTTCCCTGAAAGGGGAAGTCGAACCCTCCAGCCGCCGGAACCTGGCAACGTAGGCTGACAGCAGTTTTCGACTCAATTCGTGACGCTGCTGCCGACTGGAGTCGGTCCGCGTCCGGCGTAGAAAACTGTGACTTTGCCGCGCACAGGGTTGGACGACATACGCTTTCCATTGGGCCTTCGTCCTGAGTATTTTCGTGATGGAGGCTGTTTTCTGTCTTAGCTTGTCACGCTCTCTGGCGCCAAAAACACTGGCAAAATCAACTCTGTTATTCTGAATCGGTCGGCCTGTCCGTGGCACGGTTGCTCCTCCCTCTGTCGACAAGTTGGGAGCCTGTTCGAAAATGGCACGCCCCAGGAGGCTGTCCAGGAAGGGAGCCTTGATGCAGAGGTCGAAAGTGCAGTCGCCAAAATGTTACGCGCCGGTCGCTTTTTTCAGGAGGGCGTCATGACAGCGAAGTTTGATCCTCCTGGTTTGGCTGTTGCCGTCTGTCCTCGTGTGGGCACTATTCCTGGGCAGCTCTACTGGATATCTGCATCCACACCAATTAATTGAGGGAAAACAAGTGGAGGGAAAGCGTCATGCAGGCAGGGCGCCGGGCGTGCCAATGCGGTCCAGAACCAGGTATCTGTATTTGAGTCCTTGCTCCGTTTCGCGTTGCTCGCAGCTGAACTCGTGCCACTGGCTCTCGGCGAGCTCCGGGAAAAAGGTGTCTCCCTCAAAAGCAGAGTCCAGCCTGGTCAGGTAGAGGCGCTGGGCGGCGGGCAGCAGCTGGCGGTAAAGCTGGCCACCACCAATCACCATGACTTCTTCTATAGCATCTGTCGCCAGTTGGCGTGCCAGTTGCACTGCCTGTCCGGGGGTCGCCACCCTGTGCACCAGGTCGTGTGACCAGTCCGGATCACGCGTGACAACAATATTGGCCCGTCCCGGGAGCGCTCGCCCCAGTGATTCGAATGTCCTGCGTCCCATGATGATGGGCTTGCCCATGGTGACGGCCTTGAAATAAGCCAGCTCGCCGGGTACATGCCAGGGAAGTCTGTTCTGGCAGCCTATGACATTGTTTGCAGCTACTGCCGCAATCATGGCTGTTCTCATGATGTTTCACACCCCTCGGCGCGTTCTTGTGGGTTGATGGGTCAGACACTGGCGTCAGGATGCAGGCTGGAAAACACGAACGTTGGTGTGTCCGGCATCACGCAAATGAAGGGCCTGCATGTGGCTCATGAGGCCCTTGTCACAGTACAGCAGGTACTGACAGGTTCCATCCATGTCGGCAAAGCGGCTGGCCAGCTCGTAAAAGGGAATGTTCAATACGGCGCAGGAAACGCGTTCCAGGCGTCCGGGGCGGCGCTCGCCAGGGTGGCGGATATCAATGATCACCTGGTCCGGGTCGGCTACGTGGACAACGTCTACAGGCTTGTCAGCAGCGTCCTCCTGCTCGACAGCCGGTGAGGAAATACAGATATGACGGGCACTGTCCATGGCGCGTTCCAGACTGGAGAATTCAAAAAATGACTCTTCTCGCTCCAGGTTTTTGCTCTGCACCCATGCAGAGGACTTGTCTGAAATGGCACCACAGTATTCGGGAATACGTCTTGACTGCTCTGCTGTTCCTATGCGTTCAGCCAGCGCGATAATTTCCTGTTTGTCCATGGTGATCAAGGGACGCAGAACCAGCTTGTCAGTCACCGCATCAATAACCGCCAGATTCGGTAATGTTTGACTGGCGACCTGGGCTATGGCCTCGCCCGTCACCAGGGTGCTGATCTGCATGCGCTCTGCAATGCGGCTGGCCGCACGCAGCATCATGCGCTTGAGAACCACGCCTCTGTAGCGATTCTCTACTCTTGTAACGATTTCCTTGACGACATCAGTAAAGGGAATCGTGACGAAGTCCGCCTGGTGTGCAGCGCCATAGCGACTCCATAGATAGCAGGCCAACTCCTTGACGGCCTTTTCATGGCCGTGTCCGCCCAGGTCAAAGAAACAGAAGTGGGTTTTCAGGCCGCGTCTCATGGTCAGATAGCTGGCAACGGCGGAGTCATATCCGCCGGAGACAAGCGACAGAACAGGCTGTTGGGTTCCCATGGGATAACCGCCCGCGCCCTGGTGACGACTGTGAACGAGGTGCCAGCGGTCATGTCTGATCTCTATGGAGATTTTGATGTCCGGGGCTGTCAGATTCACCCGGCAGTCTGCGACAAGCCGCAGCAAGCCTGCACCAAGAAAGCGCTCCACATCGGGTGATGAGAAGGGGTGGCTGCCGGCACGTTTTACCCTGATGCAGAAGGTCTTGCCTGGCAGTCGTTGGCCAAAAGCGCAATGCACTTGCGCCAGCATCGCGTCCAGAGTGTCCAGTGGGTATTCCTGAACCTGGAGAATCTGGTGGATTCCCGAGATGCACATCAGGCGCTGAATCAGGGCATCTTGTTCTTGCGGATCTGTCAGGCTGGCATTGAGCTCCAGGTGGTCCCATTGACCGGTGAGCGCCAGCCTGTCGTCGAGAGGACGACAAACGGCATGGATGTTGTGACGCAGCTGGCGGATCTGCTTCCTTCGCACGGGTGCAGATTTGATAGTAATCTCCGGAAACAACTTGATAACCAGCTTCATAGGTTACACACTGGGCAGCTCAGAACGGCCGCGCATTATATACATCCACAGCTTCCATTTCGAACACAACAACTTGTTGCTTGTTTGTGTGTCTCCAGTGCCCGAAACGCGCATCAGGGTGTTATAATGCGTCGGCCCTGCTCCGGCATGCCCTGCAACTGGCGGCAGGTGCGCCACTTCAGAGTCCCTGTTCTCCAAGGAATCAGCAGCTACCATGTCCGAGAAGACTCTCTCCCTGATCCAGAAGCACCAGGCAGAATGGATCGATCTACGCTTTACCGACACCCGAGGTAAAGAGCAGCATGTCTCCCTGCCGGCCCGTGAGCTGGAGTGTGACAGAAACTTTTTTACCAATGGCAAAGCCTTTGATGGCTCCTCCATTACTGGCTGGAAGGACATCTGTGACTCGGACATGCTTCTGATGCCGGACGACAGCACTGCTGTTTCTGACCCCTTCACAGACGAAAAAACAATCAACCTGCGCTGTGATGTTGTTGATACCACCCAAAAAGGCTACGAGCGTGACCCCCGTACTGTTGCAAGGCGCGCCGAGGCCTATATGGTGTCTACCGGGATTGCCGATTGCTGCTTTGTGGGACCGGAGCCTGAGTTCTTTGTTTTCGACAGTGTGTGCTGGAACAACAGGATGTCGGAGTCTTTCTACAGCATCCACTCCGAGGAAGCGGCCTGGTCGTCGGGAACAGCCTTTGAAACAGGCAATCCTGGTCACCGCCCCGGTGTAAAAGGTGGCTATTTTCCCGTGCCTCCTGTGGACTCCCTTCAGAATCTGCGGGCGGGCATGTGCGCCGCCATTGAAGCCATGGGAGTGCCCGTGGAGGTGCATCATCACGAGGTGGCCACGGCGGGGCAGTGTGAAATAGGAACCCGGTTCAATCGTCTGCTGCGCAAGGCCGACGAGGTCCAGATTGTAAAATATGCGGTACACAATGTTGCTCATGCCTATGGCAAGACGGCCACTTTCATGCCCAAGCCACTGGTCGGAGACAATGGTAACGGTATGCACTGCCATCAGTCACTGGAATTGAATGGGAAGAATCTTTTTGCTGGGGATGAGTATGCGGGCTTGAGTGAAACAGCGCTGTTTTATATCGGTGGCATCATAAAACATGCCAAAGCACTCAACGCCTTTACAAACGCTTCCACCAACTCTTACAAACGCCTGGTTCCAGGATTTGAAGCCCCGGTCCTGCTGGCCTATTCTGCACGCAATCGCTCGGCGGCCATACGCATCCCCCATGTCAGCAATCCGGCAGCCCGTCGTATTGAAGTGCGCTTTCCAGACCCGACGGCCAACCCGTATCTTGCCTTCTCGGCCATGCTGATGGCGGGTCTTGATGGTATACAAAACCGTATTCATCCAGGGGACGCCGCTGATGAAGATCTGTACAGTTTGTCAGCCGCCCAGCGTAGCCAGGTGCCCCAGGTGGCTGCCAGTCTGGACGAAGCCCTTGATGCGCTGGATACAGGGCGGGCCTTTCTGACGCAAGGGGACGTGTTCTCTGATGATATGATTGACGCCTATATCGCACTGAAGCGCCAGGAGTGTGGACGCCTCAGGCAGGCAACCCACCCTGTTGAATTTGAGCTCTATTACTCTTGCTGAGCTGACCTGCATTTTTTGTCCGCCTGTCTCGCAGCCTTTTGTGTCGGCCGGGCAGGTTTTTTTTGGGCTGTATACTGCCTGTGTTCTGAGGTAATGACATGAATGAGAAGACACGCGTCCAGGTCTGGGATTTTCCTACGCGCCTTTTTCACTGGTCCCTGGTTCTGAGCTTTGCCGGGCTCTGGTACACCGGTGAACAAGGCGACATGACGAATCATTTCCGGTTGGGATACACGGTCCTTGGGCTTTTGCTTTTTCGTTTTGGCTGGGGTTTTTGGGGCGGGCGTTTCAGTCGCTTCAGCAGTCTGAAGCTCTCGCCCCGCGCCTCTCTGGCTTATCTGCGTCAGGGGATGACAGAAGACAAGCCGGGACACAACCCTCTGGGGAGCTGGGGTGTTGTGGTGATTCTGGTCAGTTTGTCGGTGCAGGTGTGCACGGGACTGTTTGCTACTGATGACATGTTCGTCGAAGGGCCGCTGGCAAGTTTTGCGCCTTCCAGCGTCACCGAGTGGATGACCGGCTTGCATCACGACACTTTTGATTTTCTGCTGTGGGTGATCGGCTTTCATGTGGCAGCCGTTCTTTTCCACAGCCTGTGGCATAAGCAGGATCTGATTCCCGGCATGCTGACAGGCTGGCGCCGAGTGCACGGCCAGCATCCTGTTGCTCCAATGAAAACTCCCTGGCTGGCTGGGCTGGTGATTGCGGCATTGGCGGCACTGGCGGCACTGGTGGTATCCAGCTTCGGTTGAGTCGGGAGTTGGGCGACAGTAGCTGGTAGCCAGATCGGCCTCTGCGTTTTGGGTGTCGGGTTTCGTTCCCAAGAGGTTTCGGTCCAAAGCGGAAAGGACTGCATCCCGTCGGTGCAGCCCCTCGTCAGCTCGGTAGGCTTTCGTTTGGGATGTTATTGCAGGGCGGGGCCCTGCGTGCGGTCAGGTTTGTGAGCTGCTGGGCTACCGCAGACTGGCCTTCGCAAAGAAACAGTTTTCGTTTCTGGCCGGTGTCATGGAGTCTGGTTCAGAAGTGGGTCTGTCGTTTGCAAGCTTCTCAGGCGCTTTCCTGGTTCTCAAGAAAGCTCCGTAGGGGGGCGCGGTCGCAGGGGGCTAAGGGCGCCTTCGGATGGAGGCTCAGGGGTAGATGATACCCTGCCCTCCCGGGTGTGCGCCTGTCCGCCCTGCGTGCTTGGCTCCTGGTTTTCTCTTGCGCTCTGTCAGGTGTTTCTGCGCTCTTTCAGGTGGTTCCTGCGCTCCGTCAGGTGGTTCCCGCGCTCCGTCAGGTGGTTCCCGCGCTCCGTCAGGTGGTTCCCGCGTTCCGTCAGGTGCTTCTGCGCTCTGTCAGGTGGTTCCTGTACTCTGTCAGGTGCTTCTGCGCTCCGTCAGGTACTTCTGCGCTCTGTCAGGTGCTTCTGCGCTCTGTCAGGTGGTTCCTGCAGGTTACCGGCTGCGCAGTCCGCTGATATAACTGCCGAGCGCCTCGATTTGCGTGTTACTCAGCTTTTCTGCGGTATCTCGCATGATGCGCGTGTCACCGTCATTGGTGCGGTGCGTTTCACGCAGTGGGTCGGCAAAATCGTACAGCTGTTTTTTCAGATACTCAGGGCTCTGACCTGCCAGTCGTGGATAGCGAGCCAGAACGTTGCCGGTCCCCAGTGGTGAATGGCACGCTGAACAGGCCGCAATGCCTTTGGCCGGATCACCGCCGCGGAACAGCGACTGCGCTATGGCCACAGAGTCTTTGGGCGCCTGTCCCTGAACCGGAGTCTGGCTCGCAAACCAGGCGGCAATGTCGGCGATGTCCTGCGCAGTCAAGGACTCCACCATGCCGGCCATTTCCAGGACCACGCGGGCCTTGCTTTTTATGTCCGTGATCTGCTTGATCAAATAGGGTGCTCCCTGGCCTGCCAGATTGGGATAGTTGGGTGCAATTCCCACACCCGTACCATGACAGGCCGAACAGGTCACCGCTTTGTTCTTTCCTGCATCAGGGTCTCCCACGAGGTCGCCCGTCATCGCCCAGGCCGTCTGACACAAGCCCATTACAAGCAACAGAAATACTATTTTCATGAATACCAACCAGGCTGTTGATTACATTTTCAGCTCAGGAGCGTGCCTGAGAAATAGGTTTTCCCCCTGTGGCGGAGGCTGAAAGCGCGCGCTCATTGCTCAGCACAATGGCCGTTTGCCTCAGGGGGACCAAATTCGTTTCCTTCGGTGTTTGTGCTCATCGCCAGAAAATCGTGCCCCGACAGCCGGTCCAGACGATCGGAGTCCCGCGTATCCCGGCCAGTGAGGCGCTGGAGCTACAGCATAACAGCTGACTCGAAGGCGGGCAGCGGGGATTATATACTAGGGAGGCTGCCAACCAGAACACACATCGGCTACTGTATAGCCTCACTGCCTGTCAGTAGCCTCAAGCCCCTCATTGGAACCCATTTATGTCAGTCCCTCAACCTCCATTCAACTACAAGGCCACCCGGTTCCTTGTCAGTGCGGCCCGCTTCGACCAGTGCCCACCCCAACCTGGCCTGGAAGTGGCCTTTGTTGGCCGTTCCAATGTCGGCAAGTCAAGCACCCTCAATGCGCTGACCAATAATTCCAGGTTGGCTCGCGCCAGCAAGACGCCGGGGCGCACGCGCCTGATCAACTTTTTTGCGGTTACAGACTACCACCGACTGGTTGACCTGCCAGGCTACGGTTACGCGCGTGTGTCGGAGGCGACCAAAAAAGAGTGGCAGCACGAACTGAGCGCCTATATGGAACAACGTTCACATCTCATCGGTATCGTGTTGCTCGTTGACATCCGTCATCCGTTGAAAGATGTTGATCAGGCTGTAATCCAGTGGGCTGTGTCCGGCCAGCTTCCCCTGCACATTCTGTTGACGAAAAGTGACAAGCTGAAGCGGGGGGCAAGCAGTCAGGCCCTGCGCCAGCTGGAGCAGGAACTGCAGGCTGTCGCGACCTTGATCAGTGTGCAATTATTCTCGGCACATAGTGGGACGGGTACACAAGAGCTGGCGGATCGTCTGGATAGCTGGTTCAGTGGTCGACAGTCCCGGGAGGCGGTGCGGGAGCAGGTCGCTCTGTTGTAAAAAAGCGCATCTGGTTTTTTGTGGACGGAGTGTTCTGGCCGATTGTTGTTGGAAGACGCGACCGAACGTCCTGGGCCCCTACGCAAAAGCGGCTCTGCACCGGGCTGCAATCTTGCAGCGGGTGCTTCTTTGGATCGCCGTTGGGATGCCAGCGTACAACAGAACCGGACCTGCTCCGCTGGCAAGGCAGTAAAAACATGAATGCGCCTGACCGACAGGCAGGCCAGCGCCATGTTGGGGGATGAATTGAGATTTGAAGGCAGCACTGGGGTGCGGTTGCTCGCGCCAGGAAGGGCGCCCCGATCAATCGACTGACCGACCGTCTTCCATGCTATTCGGAAGCGCGGCTGCGTCTGGGATCGGTGGAGGCACAAAGAAATGTTGGCGGGAAAGAGTGGTAGACGGTACTGGATTCGAACCAGCGACCTCCACGATGTCAACGTGGCGCTCTAACCAGCTGAGCTAACCGTCTCCCGCAATCCGGAGGCCAATTTACTCCCGATTGTTCCTCAATGCAAGTCCGCAAGTGGTTTTTGTCGATGGGAGGCGGTGTTCCGGGCGGCAAAGGTTTTTTCATGTCCGGCGTTTCGGTTGTACAGTTTCTGCTTTGTTCTCAGTCACCACACCAGAAGGCAGAAGGCAGAAGGCAGAAGGCAGAAGGCAGAAGGTGGGACTTGCAGCCGCATTGCTGATCGTCTTCACTTGGATGAAACATGGCACAAGGAGGTGCGCTGGATGCTCAAAAAAACTTTCATGGTTGCACTGTTGGCGGCAAGCCTTAGCACCACAGCGGGACTGGCGGGTGCGCGCGAAAAAGCAGAGAAAATCAACATCAACACGGCAAGCGTAGAAGTGCTTGACAAACAATTGAAATATGTCGGCAAGAAAACAGCCAAGCGCATTGTCGCTTACCGCAAAGCACATGGTCCCTTCAACAGTGTGGATGATCTGAATGAGGTGCATGGTATAGGGACACGCGTTCTTAAAGCCAATTGGGAAAAGCTCGTCGCCGAGTAGAGTCTGTAGTCATGCCTTGCCTCTCTTCCGGCTCGCGGGCCGGAATTTCTGATGGGGGATGAGGTTGTTGGTGGGGTCCTGCTGCCAGCGGCAGGACCCCATTTTTGCGTTTATGAAATAAAGCTCCTGTCATCCAGTTTCCAGAGTTCAAAAGCGGGCGTCTCATAAGGATGCGCCGCGCGCAAAGCTTTTATTACTGCGTCAACACAGCCAGCACTGCAGACCGTTTCCACCTTGTACTCCTCGACATTTTCCACGCATCCATGCGCACCAATGTGCGGATTGCTGCCTTGCAGGGGACGGAACTGACCACTGCCTGGCACCTGCCAGCAGCAGCAATCATAATGGCCGATTCGTCCGGCCCCTGCTGCAAATACAGCGGCTTTCACTGTTTCCAGACTGGATACGGGAACGAAAAAACAGAACTTGAACACCACAGATCTCCTGACATTAAAACAACCGGGACGAGCAACCACCCCGAATTCATCTGGAGTGCAGCAGATTCCGATCGCGAAAGAAACTGATCTGCCGCCACCTGCAGAACATTCTGGACGAGACTGTTTTCTGAATGCGCATCAGCGCAACAAGCGGCCTGGTGCGCCAGTTGCGAAAGTCCGGAGATCGCAAGCTCTACAAGACGTGGAGTGGCGAGGAGCTTTTATATTACACTCAGGCGCCCTGGTCTGTGACGGTCTTCGTAGAGCAGGGCGAGCAAGCTGTTACCAAAGCAGGAAACCCGCATGCCAACCCTATCCTTTTTCCGGCTCCCCATTACTCTGGTCCGTTATGCGCTGGTCCTGTGTTTGCTGCCCAGCCTCAGTGGTGCTGTTTCGGCGCAGTCCGGGCACGGGCATGACTCTGACCATGCAAGGGAGGAGCGACAGATTCCGGCAGGGGGCGGCCGCCATCACCATGCCTCCACCGGCGCGAACAGCCCTGCTGAAATGCTCAGATTGGGTGATGCCTACGCCAGCGGCGATGGTGTGACCAAGGATCTTGTCAAGGCGTTCGATCTTTTTATCCAGGCCGCACGGGCGGGTGATCCTGTTGCCCGCCTGCGCGTGGGGCGGGCCTATCATCAGGGTGAAGGCACAGACTCCAATCAGATTTCTGCCTGGGTATGGAGTACGCTGGCCTCACGGGAAGGGTCTCCGGTAAAGGTCGAGGCCATGGCGTTACGTCAGAAGGTCAGTCAACGTCTGACAAGTGCCCAGCAAGAGCGCGCCCAGCTTCTTGTCGGCCGCTATGAGCACTATTTGAAGCCTTGAAGCCTTGAAGCCTTGAAGCCGTGAAAGTCACACAGCCTTTGTGACACGAGGGCCAGCGCGCCGCTGGTGGCTGGATCCAGCCAGCCTGGAATGCTCTGCGATACAGTCATTGGGTGCAGGCGGGAAAGGTGTGGTGCTCCATGCGTCAAGGGTCGTCAGCGCACACCAGAGGGAAAAAGAAGGGGGGAGGGCAAGATCTCCTGCCCAGAGGCATCGCCTCCGGACAGGCTGATGACTCAGTCCGGCGTCATGCTTGTCAGGATGTTGTGAAAAGCAGTCTGGATTTCTTGTGACAGCTGTGTACAGTCAGCCGCCGGATCCTGACGGCTCAGCCGCTCAATGGTATCGGCTATGCTGGCCAAAGTGCTGGCTCCCACCAGTTGACTGGCGCCTTTGATACGATGCGCCAGGCTTGCTGTCGTGTGGCCATTTCCTGTGCGCACGGCTTGCAGCAGCTGCTCAATGTCAATCCGGGTGGTCTGAATAAAGGTCTCCAGCAGCTCGCGTATGAAATCCGGGTCGTCTCCGCCTATATCTCTCAAAGCATCGCGGTTCAGCACGGCCTCTCCTTGTGTTCAGTGGAGTGCAAAAGAGCCTGACGGAAGTTTGCCCAGTCGAAAGCCTTTCCCGGATCGGTCTTGCGTCCGGGGGCCACATCGCAATGTCCCACGACAGTGTCTGGATTCAGCGCAGGAAAAGCCGCCATCAAGGCACAGGTGACTCTGATAAGTTGGCGGTACTGCACTGGCTCGTAGGGGAGATCATCAGTCCCTTCCAGCTCGATCCCTATGGAGAAATCATTGCAGCCCGGGCGGCCCTGCCAGTGAGAGACGCCCGCATGCCACGCCCGTTTGTGAAAAGGAACAAACTGCGTCAAGGTGCCATCACGTTCAATCAGCACATGGGCCGACACCTGCACATCCTGCAGCTGGCAAAAGGAGTGGTGGGCATTGGTGTTGAGACAGTTGGTGAACAATTGGTGAATGAAAGGGCCGCCAAAATGTCCCGCAGGCAGGCTGATGCCATGAATGACCAGCAGCTCAACACTGGCCTGCGGGGGACGGTCATTGTAGTTGGGACTGGGGCAAAAGACAGCCCCAGCCAGAAGCCCCTCAGTGATGGGTAAAAATGGATTGTGCATAGCACCGTATCCTGCTCACAGGGATTGCCAGCACCCGGCCGGCTTCACCCTTCCATGTTCTTTTTGGTTTCTTCGAACAGTTCACGGGATCGTTCCATAAACTGCTTCATCGACTGCTCTGCCATGATCCTTCTGAGTTCTTGCTCCGGATCAGACTGGGTGTCTTCAACGCCATCTCCTGCATTATTGTTATCATGCAGTGCCTGATCAAAGGCCTGTGCATCCATTTCATCCGCACCAGAGCCTTTGCCCGGGGGCGGCTGCCCACCGGACGGTGTCCCTGGATACCCCGGTGCTATACCTGAATTTTCTATGCTCATGCGGACAGCTCCTTGCGTTTTCGCTTCACTGGCATCCCGTCCCTGGGGCGGGGCAGAGGTCAAAATGGGCCTGCCTCTAAGATTAGCTGGCATAGTGCCAGCAGGAGCAGTTGATCCGTTTTCAGCAGCCCGTTCCTGCGCCCTGTGCACGGGTACGTGTGAAATCCTTTGTTGATGTTCTATTATTGCCGGTTGCAGGGCAGTGAGCTGTGCTCCAGCTGTTCGGGCGCGTTCCGTGCAAGCCTGAGGGCCTTGCCGCCTGTCGATCTTTATTCAGGAGTCCATCTCGATGTCTTCCCAACCTCTTGGCCTGGAAAATTACCAGCGTCCGCAACTGGTGGCCCCCCAGGGTGCGCGCAAGGTTTTGCTGCACTCCTGCTGTGCGCCCTGTGCTGGCGAGGTGATGCTGGCGGTTCAGGCATCCGGTATAGAGCAAACTGTCTTTTTCTATAACCCGAATATCCACCCTGCCGAAGAGTACATGCTGCGCAAAAATGAAAACAAGAGGTTTTGTGACAAACAGGGCATTCCTTTTGTTGACGCCGATTATGACAAGGACAACTGGTTCGAACGGGTACGCGGCCTGGAAAACGAGCCCGAGCGTGGGCAGCGGTGCACTGTCTGTTTTGATATGCGTTTTGAACGCACGGCCCTGTACGCCAGTGAGCAGGGTTTTTCTGTTATTTCCAGCACGCTGGGCATATCCCGCTGGAAAAACATGGAGCAGATCAACGATTGTGGTCTGCGCGCTGCTGCCCGGCACGAGGGGGTAGACTACTGGACGCTGAACTGGCGCAAGCAGGGCGGCAGCCAGCGTATGATTGAGCTGGCGCGCAAGGAGGCTTTTTACCAACAGGAATATTGTGGCTGTGTCTACAGTCTGCGTGATACGAATCGCTACCGCTTGTCGCGAGGACGTGATCTCATCAAGCGCCTTGTCAAATTCTATGGTGCAGAAGAGAAGAATGAATCAGACAGACTCATCGTCAGCAGCAGGGACTAGCCAGTGTCTGGTCCCCGCGTGTGATCGCTGCTGAGGGCCTTGCGCCTGTGGACTAGCAGGCCGTGGCCCTGTGTCGGGGGGAGCGGCAGGTCGCGTCAGACCTCAAACTGGGGGCCCAGCTGCAGGAAAAAGGCATCGCCATCCGAGCCGGTAATGCGGTTGATGCCCGTAATCCGGGCTTCACTGCTTTCGTTGTCCTGTAACAGCAGGCATATGTCGCTGTCATCCGCGCCTTGTCCCTTCACTGTCTCCAGAAGGAGGCCGTTTGAATCATAAAGAGCTGCCCAGACGGCTTGCCCTGAGGGGAAACTGCCAGCGGTCGTGGCCATGCGCACACAGAAACATCTTCTGGCAGCACTGTAGGACACCTGCAGCTCACAACTGAGGCCCTGCCACAGAAAGCTCAGCCCCTGGGTGAGGTTCCTGCCTGTTGACAGGGGTCCCAGCTCGCGCTGGAGGATGGCTGCAGGCAGGCGTATGTAAACAGGACCTTCAGTGTCCCGCTCTTTTACATAAACGGCGCCGCAGGCATTGGGGGCCAGGTTCAAAGGCTCGTTGTCGATAATCGGCGTATCCGGAAGATTAAATCGACAATGCAGGGAAATTTGCTGGAAAGAAACGGGCGGATGGATGTTCATGCACCAGCCGCAAGCAAGCTCACGGGACGAACAGGAGCGCTGATGGGCACCTGAGGCAAGATCCCGGATGCGCAGTCCTTCCTGACCGCAACTCTGGGGGCAGGTGACAGTCTTGTCCTCGCAGGATTCCATATGGGCGACCAACCGGCTGCGTGCGACTTGCAGCGAGCAAAATTCGCAGCTGAGCGGGAACTGGGGACAGTGTGGATAGTGGTTGTCCAGCTGCTCCCGGGAGGCACGAAATCCACAGTCCCAGGGGCAGGTTTGCTCAAGACGGGCGGGAATACCCGCCTCCACCGCATCGTACAAGAGTGGAAACAGGGTGACGGTCTCCAGCACGCGTGTGCGCAGCTCGACAGGAGCCTGCCCGGCCAGATTACTGGCATCCTGTTGGTAGAATTGCCTGAGGTTGTCCAGCTGCTGCAGGGTTCTGGCATTGGTGTCTACCAGAGCTCCCAGGGATGCAGGTCGATAGCCGCAGCTGGCCTCGTGTGCGTCTTGCGTTGCCCGAAACACTGTCTCCTGGCAGCCTGAATGGGAACAGTGTACGGGAAACCAGTCGCAGTGCTGTTCATGCGTCTGCTTGTTTTCCAGCAGTCCCGTCCACTGGCACCCGTTGTCTGCATAGACGCAGTGATGATCCCTTTGGCCGCAGAGAGGGATATGTGTACCAATCGCATCCAGCGCACCAGACCAGTTGTCGCACTCGGCGCAGTCTATCTGGAGGTCGTGTCGTGTCTCCTCCAGGCAGCTATCCACGGCGCTCCGGATAGCCGGGGACCTGAGCGGTCGGCGGCACAACGGGCATTCCGGGTCCTCATTTTGCAGTAGCTGGTGTTGACACTCGCGGCATACACGATGGGCTATTTTTGCGCACAGACTGTGGCAGCCAAGCTTCTCCTGGCAGATGCAGCAGGGCGTCACCTGGTTTTCGATCAATTTATGCACATACCATTGATGCCTTTCGAGACTGACCAGCACGCGCTGGGGCGACGCAGGCTGGCTGACGGGCGGGCGCTTGGTTCCCGCCATGGCTGGCGCAGGTGATGTGGAGGTGGATGCAGAAGGCTTCATGTTTTGACTTTCTCCTTGGGCAGGGGGGGCGCACGGGGGGCTCGTCCCCCTCGTTTCTCTTTGTATTACGCCGGGACTCTGATTGCGCAGGGGCGTTACCGAGGTCCTGTGCCGCTCTTGTTCGCCTCGTTTTATTTTCTTCTGTGCTGCTGGGGGGCGCGGAACGCGTAGGCCATTCGACTTCGACAAGGCCGAGAAATTCACAGGTCCTCCTGACTGTCTTGTCAGCATTGCTTACATAAGTGACAACCTGGTCAGGACAAGGGGCAGGCTGTCTGTGTCTTGCAGCTTGCTCAGGCCGGACCAACGGCCATGTTCCCATCGAACAAAGACATTGTGGTGGCAGCGTGCGATCACAGATCCCAGTCTGGATGTTGTTGTCATGCGTGTAACAGACCGCTGGTGACGCCAGGCAAGGGAGCGAGACTTGTCTGGCTCCTGTGCAGCCCGGGAGCCCGGGAGCACTCAAGCTCCCGCTGTTGACTGGAGTCCCGGGCCCTGTCAGGGGCTGGCAAGGGGGCCCAGTTTGAGCAGGAGGGACAGCTCGCGGCCATAGGCAATACGGTTAAGCGCTTTGATGTCGAACCTGCTGACTCGGCATGGCAGAAAAGTCAAGGCAGGAAGGGCGCTACTGCGGCGGCGCCCTTCCTGTGCCCCCAGTTGTTCAATCAGCTCCCCGTCCATATTGTAAAGGCCGGCCAATGCAGTACTGCCGGTGGTGACAGTGCTCTGCCTCCAGTAGAGTGTGCAGGTAAAGCAGGCATAGTGTGGGATATAGGCAATATCCAGCTGGCAGTCCATACCTGCCCACATGAAGCGCAAGGCAGGGGTCAGAGTGCTTCCGGTGGTGTCCCGGGCCATCTCCCTGATCAGCGGGGGAGTCGGCAGATGAATAAAAACAGGGTCATAGCATTCTGCTGGCGTGATATACACAGGGCCAACAGCCTGGGGATGGGGCATCAGCCGCTCCCCATTGAAGTCCGGAGCCGTTGCCAGTGCCCGGCGACAGTTACGGGAAAGGGTCTCGAAGTCCTGGAGCATATGGGTATCCAGGCACCAGCAGCAGTGCTGCGGACGCTGGTTGCACTGGCGTTCGTGCGTGATCATGGCCAGAGCCGGAATCATTCTGGTGCAGTAACCACAGGGCTGCGCAACAGCTTTGCAGCTGCGTGTGTGTACTCCTGTGTTTATATCCCTGGCGCGCAGGTCCGGTGCGCCGCACCCCTGGGGGCAAGCCACAGGCCTGAGCTCACAGTTCTGGCTATGTTGTACCAGCTCCCGACGGTGAATTCCCCGGTTGCAGTGCTGGCAGTTGACCGGCACCAACGGGCAGTGCCTGTAATGAACCTCAAGCTGTTCTGCCGGCGCGTTATGGAAGTCGCAGCCCCAGCGGCAAGCCATGCTGTACTCGGGTGTGCGCGGTGCTGTGTGCACGGCCTGATACAACAGGGGAAACAGGAGCTTCATCTCGTGCAGTTGCTCCCTGACAGTCGCCTCTGGCAGTCCTGACAATGTCTGCCGGTCATGGCGTTGACAAAACAGCTGCACAGCCTCCAGCCGCAAGGTCGTGTCGTAGGTCGTTTGCAGGGCACCCAGGCTGATGGGCCTGTGGCGACAGCCCGCCTCGTGTGCTTCTTTGTCGCGCAGGGGTACCGGCTGCCGACAGTTCTGGTGGGAACAGTTTACTGGCTGCCAGCAGCAGTGATAAGCATGGCGATCCCTGACCTCCAGCAGTCCTGTCCATGTGCACCCCTGAGACTGCCAGGGGCAGGGATGTTGACGCTGTTTGCAGGCATGGATATGTGCATCGACTTCTGTGAGAGGGCCTGACCATAGTTGGCATTCGGCACATTGCAGGCGGACATGGCGCATGGGCTCTGCCAGACTGGTGTCGAGTGCGTGACGCTGTTCATGCGTCATGGGGGCACGCTGGCAAGTGGGGCAGGCGGCTTGTGCGCCTGCCTGAAGTGTCAACCCCACACAATTTCTGCACAGGCGGTGGCGGATGTCGCTACACAGGGCACTGTCGGCCAGGGCGTCCGTGCAGACAAGGCAATCGCGCACCAGATGTTCTGCGACCCTGTGAAGGTGCCACTGGCGGTCCTTGAAAGTGATCCTGATACGTTCACCGATATCGGGTGTTGGACGGGAAGCTTCTGGTTGTCTGGCTCTCATCCGGGAACTGCCGGACGGGCGGGCGGCAAGATGCATAGTGAAATACCCTCTGTTGTTGGCGTGGCGGAGCGCCTGTAGACCGGGGCCAGGATGACAAGTTCACAGGATGTGTCTGTGCTGACCTGGTGCACGGCAAGTCCCGTCCTTCAGGGCGGGGAAAGATAGCGCGTCTGATCTCACTGGCATTATTCTCAGACCTGACCTATGTTCCATGGCTCAAGGGCGGGACACGCCCGGCTCGCCTGTGAAGTGAGCGGTGAGGTCATGCCGCCAGCAGCAGGAATCCCCGTCCTTCAGGGCGGGGAGGATGTCAACGGCATGCGATCTGTCAGTTCACTCTTTCTCTGCGGCCGTTGTGTGCGCAAGGCCGGTGGGGACAGCGGTCCGGGTCGTGCAAAGGTGCGCCTGTTCCTGAAGACAGGGGGTGAAGATTGTGGTCCGGGGGGGGGTGTCCCGGGGACAGCTTCTCTGGAATGCTGGACAGGATTTCCTGGGGCGGCCATTGAGAGGCGTTTGTTATGTTCCGTTGTGGTTGCGGACATGTGATCCTGCAGGCCGCAGCGCCGTGGCCCCAAAACAAGTCGTTGCTGCCCGACAGTGCGCCCGCAGCCCTGCCGGCGACAAGTCCATGGATTGTGCCTGTGCACGCACAATCGTCGATCCTTGGCTGGGCTCAGGTTCCAGTAGATTTGTCATTCCCTCACCCATAGTCTCAGGGGTGGCAGCAGGAAGCAGACGCAAGAATGCGGGGTGTCAGCAAGAGAGTCTGAGAGCTGGATCAAAAATCTGGCGCTACAGTCATCCTTGATCAGTATAAGGTGCCCGCTTATTAGATATGAGCAGCGTATTTCTTTCAGATTCTGCAACCAGTCGCCATCGTCTGTGCGAAGCTCCGGCAGGCGTGTCTGGTAGATGGAGTTGTCAGCGACGTGGAAGTTGATGTCAACGGGAATGCAGTTATTGCTGTCCTTCTGGAAAGAAACCGAGAGCTGGCAGTCCATTGGCTTCCAGTGAAAACGCAGCGAGTGTGTCGCTCCGGGCAGTCCTGCCATCGCTCTGACCAGCGGGGCTTTGGGGAGTCTGATCATAACAGAACCCTCGTCTTGATCTTTCCTGTCATACACGGGACCCTGGGCGTTGCCTTGCAGGCTCCAGTGATGTACAGGCCAGCTCCGCCGGGCAAAGGCTGCGGCAGCCTGGCGACAGGCGGCGACACAGGTTGCAAACTCCTCACGCGGATGTTGCTCCAGACACCAGCAGCAGTTCAGCGGACGCCTGGGGCACTCTTCCCGGTGTGCGGGCATGCTCAAGCCAGCAAGCAGGGCACCGCAGTCGGTGCAGTGTTCGGGCATCGTCTGGCTGGCGGAGGCAAGGGCAAGGGGGGCACAGCCGAAGCCGCATGGCCTGGCTGGCACCGCCGTGGTTTGTTGCACCGCCTCAAACAGCAGGGGAAACAGCTGTGCCTGTTCCTGCAATTGTTTTCTGACGGCAGGCTCTGGCAGTGCGGCCAGGGCTTCGCCAGGGTACTGCTGGAAGAACAGGTGTGCCGCCTGGAGTTGAAGCAGGGTGCCACGCGTGGTCTGCAGGCTGCCCATGCTGGCAGGCTGGTACAGACAGTGGGTCTCGTGCTCGTCCCTTTGGCAATAGATCAACTGTTGCGTGCAGGGGGCATGGGAACAAGGCACCGACCGCCAGTCACACAGCTTCTCGTGCCTGTTCTTGTCTTCCAGCAGGCCCTCCCAGTCGCATCCTTGAGCTGCGTGTGAACAGCCATGTTTTGTTTCCCCGCAGACCTGGATGTGTGCTTCCACCTGATCGGGTGTCACTGGGGCCTGGTTGCACTCGGCGCACTGCAGTGCAACCTGCTGTCTCAGTGCGTTCAGGCCTCTATCCACCTGGTCGCGACAGGTGTCATGGGTTGCTATTTCGAGATTGCAGTTGGGACAGCGGGTGGGCTTTGGACCAGACTCTACATGCGCGTCAAAGCAGGTTTTACACACGCGATGGCGTATGTGTCCACAGGTGCTGGTGTCGGCCAGAACTTCGTTCATGCACAGATGGCACTCCCGTACCAGGGGTTCGTTTGCCGGGGCGACATACCACAGACGGCCCTTGATGCTGACTGTGACCTGTTGTCCGTCGTGCTCAGGGAGCGAGCCTGGCTGTGTTGCGCCTGCATTCGACGCGCGAGAGTGCTGTGCCTGACCGCTGGCTTGTGTGGGGGGCGGTTGTTCCTGGCGGTTGTGCCCCCGGCTGTCTGAAATAGCGGGAAACGGTCGCGTTATGTCCATAGAGACATACTCCTGTTTCAAGTGGGACGTTTGATCCTCTTTGACCAGGGCTCCGGTTTTTGGTTCAGCCCTGCCCTGCACAGCACCGATTCAGGGTCCGGACAGCGGCCCCAACTGCAGAAAGAAGGCTATATCCCCGGAAGTGGCAACGGGATTGATGTTTGTAATTCGGGCCAGCCCTGCCTGGGGGCCATCCAGCATGATGAAGCGGTTGCTCTCATCCTGATTGTCTGCGCCCAACTGCTGCACCAGAGTGCCATCTTCCCTGTACAGCGCTGCGCGCGCTGTCTGGCCCTCGGACACCTGGCCCTCCAGACGGATGAGTGCAATATCGAAGCATCTTTGTGTCTGGTTGAAGACCAGATTAAGGCGGCAGTTCATGCCTGCCCACACAAACTGCAGTGGCCGGGTAATGTTCCCCCTGATCGGCCGCGGCCCCAGTTCCACCAGCAGTGCGGCACAGGGCAACCGGATGTAGACCAGATCGTCGCCGCGCCCGGGCCTGACGTAAACAGGCCCGGCCGCCTGCGCGTGCGGCATCAAGGGCTCGCCATCAAACACCAGGCCGGCAGTCAGTGCCCGGCGGCAGCTGGCGGAAGTGGTCATGAACTGGTCGTAGCTGTGGCCCATAAGGCACCAGCGGCAGCGTAGCGGACGGTTGATGCAGCTTCTGCGGTGTGCCGCCATCTGACTCCAGGGGATGTTGAGTTGACAATGCTGGCAGGGGACCGGGGTTTCTGTGCAGCTGCGCTCATGGATGCCGGTAGCCAGATCGCGGGCCCGCACGCCGGGCTGGTCACAGCCGCGTGGGCAGGGCACGATTCTGTAGCTACAGCTGTGCAGATGATTGCCCCATTGCCGACGCGGGACTGTGTCCATGCAATAGGTGCAGTCAAGAGGCAAGTCCGGACAGTGGCTGTAATGTCTTTCTATCTGGTCAGGATCGCCCCGGAATCCACACTCCCAGGGGCAAGCCATGACGGGAGCAGGGGCGGGGGGGTCGCAGCGCACAGTTTCATAGAGCAAGGGGAACAGCTGCGCGGCTTCCTGTAGCTGCGTCCGCAACTCGGCGGGCTCCAGCTCGGCCAGGTGGGCGCTGTTTTGCTGGAAGAAACGGTGCAATCCCTCCAGCCGCACGGCCGTTTCCCGGGTGGTCTCCAGGATGCCGACAGTGGCAGGTCGGTAGCGGCACGAGAGCTGATGCTGCTCACTCTGGCAGCGGGGCGGCAGCTCCTGGCAGCCGGGGTAGACACAGGGCTGCGGCCACCAGTCGCAGCGGGTCTCATGAAACGCGCTGTCTTCCAGCAGACCGCTCCATGAGCAGCCATAATCGCTGCGTGGGCATGGGTGCTGTCGCGTCCCACAAGTGGCGATGTGGGTATCAATAGCATCTGGTGCGCCGGACCAGTTGTTGCACTCGGCGCAGCGCACCTGAACGTCTGCCCGCAGCTGTTCATCCCCGGCGTCGAGTTGATGCAGCAGGTCTTCGCCCAGAACGGATGCGCAGTTCAGGGGGCAGCGGGACTGGCCCTCGTTGGCCAGCAGCATGCTGTGCTTGCACGCCTGACATATACAATGACGCCTGTCGAAACAGACATGACGGGATGCCTGATGGTCCTGGCAGATAACGCAGGGCTGCACCAGCTTGGCAGCGAGTGGATTGACATACCAGTGACGTCCTTTGAGAGTGACCAGCACCTGGCGCACGGACTCCGGCAGCGCCAGTTCGATCAGCGGCCGGCTGGGCCCGGTGCTCGAGGATGTGGGGCAGGGTAGAGATTGCATGAGAGCCTCCCGTGGATGATGCCGGCTGGCACAGCGTGCATCATCGACCCGGCCAGAATGCGCCAGGTTCCCCGGGTGGTAACGCCAGTGTCAGGAGGGCGTGCTCCTGAAGGCGTTCCTGTTGGCCCGCAGAAGTCCGACTGTTCATCCTGTGCTGGTACGCCTTCGTTGGGAGGCTTTGCTATGTGCATCGACTTCGCTGAGCGGGCCTGACCATAGCTGGCATGCGGCAGATTGCAGGTGCACATGGCGCATCGGCTGTGCCAGCTGGAGTCCAGTGCCTGACGCTGTTCATGCGTCATGGGGCTCGCTGGCAACCGGGGCAGGCGGTGCGTTCGCCTGCCTGAGGTGTCATCCCCAGACAATTTCTGCACAGGTGGCGGCTATGGCTACAGAAGGCACTGTCGGCCAGCGCGTCCGTGCAGACGGCAATCGCGCTGATGCTCTGCGACCCTGTGAAAGTACCACGGGCGGTCCCAGGCAGTGCTCCTGATACGTTCACCAACTTCGGGTGTTGGACGGGAAGGCTCTGGTTGTCTGGCTCGCGCCCGGGAATTTCCGGGCAGGCGGGCGGCAAGATTCCTGGTGAAATACCCCGGTTGTCAGCGCGGCGGTGCGCCTGGAGACCGGGGCAGAACGACAAGTTCACAGGAGGTGTCTGTGTTGACAGATGGTGTCTTCTCTGTGGGGTACAGGTTCCGATAGATTTGGCATCTCGCTAGTACCTTGGCTTCTTCTGCAAGTCCGGCAGCAGGAGGCAGACGCAAGAGTGCGGGGTGGCAGCAAGAGAGTTTGAGAGGCGGATCAACAATCTGACGCTACAGTCATTCTTGATCAGTATGCAGCCATTATGGCGTCCCGGACATGAGCTGTGTACGTCTTCCAGATTCTGCAACCATCCGTCAGTCTCCGAGCGAATCTCCACCTTGGGCATGTAGTAGAGGGAGCTGTCAGCGCAGTGGCAGTTGATGTCGACGGGGATGCAGCCATTGCTGTCCTTCTGGAAAGAAATCGAGACTTGGCAGTCCATTGGCTTCCAGTAACAATGCAGGGAGTGCGTCGCTCCGGGCAGTCCTGCCATCGCTCTGACCAGCGGGGCTTTGGGGAGTCTGATCATAATAGAACCACCGTCTCGATGTGTCCTCTTATACACGGGCCCCAGGGCCTCGCCTTGCAGGCCCCAGAGATGACCCCACCGGGCAAAGGCTGCGGCAGTCTGGAGACAGGTGGCGACACGGGTTGCAAACTCCTCACGTGGATGTTGCTCCAGACACCAGCAGCAGTTCAGCGGGCACCTGGGGCACGCTTCCCGGTGTGCGGGCATGCTCAAGTCCGAAACCAGGGCGCCGCAGTCGGTGCAGGGTTCGGGCATCGCCTGGCTGGCGCGTGCAAGGGCAGGGGAGTCACAGCTGAAGCCGGATGGTCTGGCTGACGCCGCTGTGGTTTGTTGCACCGCCTCATACAGCAGGGGAAACAGCTGAGCCTGTTCCTGCAATTGTTTTCTGGCGGCAGACTCTGGCAGTGCTGCCAGGGTGTCGCCAGGGTTCTGCTGGAAGAACAGGTGTGCCGCCTGGAGTTGAAGCAGGGTGCCATGCGTGGTCTGCAGGCTGCCCAGGCTGGCAGGCCGGTAGGGACAACTGCGGGTCTCGTGCTCGTCCCTTTGGCAATAGACAAGCTGTTGCGTGCACTGGGCGTGGGAACAAGGCACCGACCGCCAGTCACACAGCTTCTCGTGCCTGTCCTTGTCTTCCATCAGGCCCGCCCAGTCGCATCCTTGACCTGCGTGTGAGCAGCTCTGTATTTCTTTCTTGCAAACTGTGATGTGTACCTCCATCTGATTGAGTGTCACTGGGGCCAGGTTGCACTCGGCGCATTGCAGTGTAACCAGCTGTCTCTGCGCGTTCAGGCCCTTGTCCGTCCGGTCACGAAAGCTGTCATGGGGTATTATTTCCAGGTTGCAGTAGGGACAGAGGCTGGGCTTTGGACGGGACGCGACATGGTTGTCAAAACAGGTTTTACACAGGCGGTGGTTTATGTCTCCACAGGTGCTGGTGTCGGCCAGAACGCCGTCCATGCAGATCTGGCACTCTTTCACCAGGTGTTCGCTTGCCAGGGCGACGTACCACTGACGGCCCTTGATGTTGACTGTGACCTGTTCCTTGTGATCAGGGGGCGAGCCTGGCTGTGTTGTGCCTGTATTCAGCGCGTGGGATTTCTGTGTCTGACTGCTGCCTTGTATGGGGGGCGGTTGTTCCTGGTGGTTGTACTCCTGGCCGCCTGCACTGGAGAAAAGCTGTCGCATTATGTTCATGATGGAATACTCCTGTTCCAAATGGGATGTCCTGTTTCCTTTGACCAGCATTGCGTTTTTTGGTTCAGCCCTGCCCTGCACCGCACCGATTCAGGGCCCGGACAGCGGCCCCAGCTATAGAAAGAAGGCCATATCGCGGGAAGTGGCAGGTCGGTAACGGCAGCACCAGCTTGATCAGCGGCCGGGAGGGCCGGTGCTTGAGGATGTGGGGGCGGGTAGAGACTGCATGAGAGCCTCCCGTCGATGATGCAGGGAGCATCATCGGCCTGGCCAGGATGCGTCAGCTTCCCCGGGACGCCAGTGTCAGGAGGGGGTTCTCCGCAAAGCGTTCCTGTTGGCCCGCAGGAGTCAGACTGTTCGTCCTGTGCTGGTGACCCTTTCGTTGGGAGGCTACGGGTGTTACTCAAAGACCATCGCTTTTTTTCAGCCGGATCATCATCAGCTGATCTCTGGACGGGCTATCGTCGGCCTGTTTGATGTGCAACTGTATTTCATCGACGGACATATGTGGATACCGGCCGAGTTCAGGAAGAAACAGCTGGAATTCGTCTGAACCCTGCCGTTCTATAGCCTGTGTCTCTATGATTTGACGTCCCCGGACGTTGCGAGTCTGCATAATCAGCAGTACATCGCCGACATCCAGTTGACCCAGCGGCAAGGGTGGCATGGCCTTGCCGGAGCCTTGCACAAGAGCATGAAACGAGACGTCGGGATCTGTTGCTGGGGTTCCAGCGTAATCCTCCCCGTTGTGTTTAACCTCGGATCCTGGTATCGGGCATGTGTGCCAGCCGAATTTCCGGGCCGCAGTGACTACGCCTGCCAGGAAGTCCTTGTCAGGTGACAGGGCTGCCGCCGCTGTCTTTAGTTCGCTATCGCCAAATGACACCGAGTTCGGATGATTGAGCCACGCGATACTATACAGAGTCATGATCCGGCTCAGCTTCACTCCTTGCTCCAACAGGTCGACCAGGCGGGGCAGTTCACTTTGATCATTGACGCAGAAATGCTCCGGAGTACGTTGCCTTGTGACGCAGCTGGCGGTGGGGTCTGGCAGCTTGTTGAAATAATAGAGTGCAGCGGGTATCAGGCTGATCGCACAGCGCATCAGGGCGTGGCCCGGACTGGTCGGGGGACTCAGCCGGTTGACAACGAAGGCGCTGCCCAGCCCCAGGGCGACAGTCACCCCCAGAGCGCCCCATTTTGTTGAAGGGGTGGGGGTCTGTGCTGATGGCTCGGTGGCTGTGGCGGCAACAGACCCCGAGGTGCCGGTTGCGGTGACGGGTATGCTACCCGGTGCTGTCAGTGGTCGTGATTCCATAATATTTCTCCTTGAGCATGTGGAAGCTCCGGGTGGACATGTCCGTTGCAAGGCGCAAGTGCCGACCCGGATTGTCAGTGTCAGGTTTGCCTGTCAGCTCGCCGTTCAGGAGTCAGCAGGCAGTCCCTCTTTATCTTGGAGTCTGTTGTGCGGCATAAGTTCGATAAAGCCGGCGCGGTTTTACAGGAAATGCGGGGAGTTTTGTTTGTAAACATCATTTTCCGGCATGGTGTCCCGGGTGCGGTGCGGATCTGCGGTGGGCGTTTGTAGAGGAAGGTCAGGCCCCGCCGTGCGGGCTGAAGCAGTCTTCCCATGCGTCAGGGGATGTGTTGCTGGAGGTTGTCGGGGGGGCGCGCAGGCATTGGACATGCCAACAGCCCCTTTTTTCAGCAAGTTCATGAAGTCTGGGAGACGTGTTTGAGTTGAATCATTCCGACACTGGCACGCGTGCGATTCGATTCTGTGACAAGCTTGCACAGCAGCTTGTGCAGATCTGCTGAACTGGTAGAAGAAAACACACCTGACCTGGGGTTCAGCACTATGAAGCGCTGCTGGGCTGTTCGCTGTACAGCAATCATGATTCTGTCTTTTTCGCTTGCTGCGGTGCCGATGCCGGTCAGCACCAGGACATCACCGACATCAAGCTGATCTGGCGCCACAGGAGGTTCAGTGTTCCGGGAAGCTCTGGCCGGAACCCAGTTGAATGCGCTGCCTTGGGCTTTGGGCGGCGTCCCGAAAGTAGTGTGGCTGCGGCAGTGATGGGTGTGACAGGAGTGAGATCCTGTCAGGGGCTGGGTGTACCAGCCGTTTTTCCCGGCCTGTGTCACCAGCGCCACCAGGCTGTGCAGATTTTTCGTGGCTTGTGCAAGGGGGGCTATGTGTTGCGTGAAAAGTGTTGACTCTCCCTTTGCTTCACATGAGATAGCTGAAGTGCGCGTCTGAAGCCAGGCTGTCAGGTAGATCGCTGCCAGCTGGTCACTACTCCTGCGTGTCATTCTCAATTCTGTCTGGCGTTGTCGCTCCTGCGTGCTCTCGAACGAGAACGGCATAATCTGGGTAATCTGTTGCGAGGTCGAATCCGCAGGAGAGTCCGGCCGCAGGCCAGGGGTGGTGGCCAGATATATGACCGCAGGAACCAGTCCGACAGCGTAGCGCATCACGGACTGAGTCAGACTGGGAGGGGGAGCAAGGCGGTTGATCAGATACACAGTGCCCAGCCCCGTGGCAATAGAGGCTCCGAGCGCGTTCCAGCTGACTGGACAGGCCGGGTCCCTGGCTGCTGGTGCGGTGCTTGCGGTGTCAGTGGTGACAGCTGTGGTCAGAGTAGCCGGTGATGTAGATGATAGTGATTGCATGGTCTTTTCCCTTTCTGGTGTGCAGAGGGGACAGGTCGACACCTCTGTGACAAGAACAAAGCCCAGCCCCTGACTTCTGTTGCCGGATCAGCCCGTCAAGCACCAAAGTCAGATGCCCCTTTATATGTTGGAGTCTGTCGGCGGCAACAAGTTCGATCGAACCTGGGTCTTGTGGGACAAGGGGACTCGTCCCTGACCTTCTCCTTCGGCGACGCAACCTGGGTGCACTGGTGGGCTCAGACAGGAAGGGCGGTGTCCCGGCACGAAAGTGTCAGGCATGGTCGGCATTGGCAGGGCCCCGTGCCTGGACTTGCTCAGGGCGCCCGGGATTGTATTGCAGTTGCATCATTTCGACACGGATACTGGCTCGGTCTGACATCGCGAGCTGAGCTCTCACCAGGTTTTGCAAGAGCGCCGGGGTTGTCGTATAAGACAGCCCTTTCCTGGGGTTGAACATAACGAAGAGCTTCTGGTTTACCCGTTGCAGACCTGTCAGTCGTCTTTTTACCTCTCCCATCATCTCGAAGACGTGGGTCAGCACCAGCACGTCGGAGATGTTGAGTTGATCCAGAGGCAAGGGGGACTCTACACAATGGCGGGCGTTCGCCGGAACCCAGTGGAACGCAAAGGCAGGTACATCGGGCGGGGTCTGGTAGACCTCAGCGTGTACGGGGCAGCTATGCGTGTGACACAAGTGCGATTCTGGTAGAGGCAGGGTGTACCAGCCGCTTTTGCGGGCCTGTGTTACCAGTGCCACCTGGCTGTGCAGATTTGTCGTGGCTTGTGCAATGGGGCCTATGTGTTGCTTGAAACGCAATGGCTCTCTCCTGGCGTCAAACAAGGTGGCTGGACTATTGTGCTCAAGCCAGGCCGCCAGGTAGATCGCTTCCAGTTCTTCATGGCTCCTGCGTGTGATTCCCAGTTGGTTTTGGTGTTGCCGCTCCTGCGTGCTTTCGAGTGAGAACGGCGTAACCTCGATGATGTATTGCCAAGCCTGGTCTGCCAGAGCGACCGGCCTCTGGCCAGCGAGGCTGTGCTGATCTGCCCTGGCGTGGAGCTGGTTCAGGCCATGGGTGTTGGCCAGATACATCATCGCAGGCACCAGTCCGATAGCGTAGCGCATCAAGGACTCGGTCCAACTGCGGGGGGGAGCAATCCGGTTGACCAGATAAACAGTGCCCAGCCCCATGGCGACAGTCGATCCGAGCGCGTTCCAGCTTACTGGACAGGCGGGCCCCTCGTCTGGTGGCGCGGCGACTGCAGTGTCAGTGGTGACGGCTGTGGGTGCCGTAGCCGGTGAAGGCGATGATAGTGGTCGCATGGTTTTTTCTCCAGTGTGCAGAGGGGGCAGGTTGGCTCCTCTGTGGCAAAAACGAAGCACTCCTGGCGTTTGTTGCCGGATCCGCCCGTCAAGCGGGAGGGTCAGGTGCCTCTTTGCGCATTGGAGTCTGTCGGTGGCAATAAGTTCCGTCGAAGCTGGTTAGTGCGCGACAAGAGGGGGGCTCGTCCCTGAGCATAGCCTTCGGACAACCTAACCTGCGTGCACTGGTGGGGGGGAGAGCCTTGCTGCGCGGGACGCACAAGGTTGGCGTGCATCACAGATACAGACAGCCGTTTCCCGGCAAAAAAGTGTCAGGCATTGTGGACACTGGCCTGCCCTTGTGCCTGGTCCGGCTCAGAGTGGCTGGGGCTGTATTGCAGGCGCATCATTTCGACACGGAGGCTGCCCTGGGACACTGCGAGTTGATTTCTCAGGAGATCCTGCAAGAGCGCGGGGGCGTTGGTACAAAACAGGCCTTTTCTGGGATTGAATACAATAAAGAGATCCCGGGGTGCCCGTTGCAGGCCAACCAGCATTCTCGATTCCTCCCCTCCCCGCGTAAGGACGTAGGTCATCACCAGCACGTCGGAGATATTGAGCTGATCCAGTGGCAAGGGGGACTCCGGATGATAGTAGGCGTTTGTCGGAACCCACTGGAATGCAAAGTCGGGCACATCGGCTGGAGTCTTGTAGACCGCAGCGTGTACGGGGCAGCTACGGGCGTGGCAGATGCGCGATTCCGGTAGCGGCTGGGTGCTCCAGCCAATCTCCCGGGCGACTCTCACCAGCGCTACAAGGCTATGCATCTTCATCGTGAATCGTGCAATAAACGCTATGTCGTCGTCGTTAAACGTGGCTGTGGCTGTATTCCTCAGCCAGGCCCCTACATAGATGGCTTCCAGTTCCGCGTCTTGCTGGGGGATTCTCAACCGGTTCTGGCGTGCCTGCTCCGCTATGCTCATGACCGAGAAGGCCATGATTTCGGCCATTGGTGCCCGGGGGGCTGCGGCCGGAGGGAATTTCTCCCGGGACGGGTGGGGGGCCGGAGCTTGGGGCTCCTGCGGGGCATTGGCCGATGGCTCTGTGTCTCTCTGGCGCCGGTGCGGATTGTAGCAGCAGGTCAGGTACAGGGCGGCCGGTAGCAGTCCTACCACACAGCAGCCCAGAGTGTGGGACAGACTTGGGCGTGGAGCAAGCCGGTCGATAAGGAAAGCTCCCCCCAGCCCCAGGGTGAGAGTGGCGCCGAGCAGGCCCCAGCGCGGGGAGTCTGTGCGTCCTCGCGCTCGCGTGCGCTGTGCGTCGGGCGCTGGGTTCGCAGGCGCAGTGCCTGGTGCTGCCGCTGGCATCAAATTGTTCATGAGTCGTGCTCCTGGAGTTGCAAAAGTTCGTGAAAGGGGCGGGCTATACCGGCGTCTCCCTGCCTGGGGCGGATTCCCTGCACAGTTGTAACAAGCTCACATTTGTTCTGTGCGGTAGCCGGGTGCGCAGCCAGCCCAGATTATCCATCAACGCGGCATGAGACAGGGCATGCAAGCCTGTTTGAGAATCAAACAGTCGGAAGCTGTCCTCTGCGCGTCGTTCTATACCCATGATGCGGGTGAATGGCTGGCCGGGAACCATCTCCAGCGCCACTATGAGCACATGGGAAACCTGAAGGTGATGCAGCGGCAGGCTGAACGCCTCAGGCCGGCAGTCCGTTGTTACCCTGGCGAAGAACGCGAAGCGCCCTGCTCCGGCCGCTGATGTGATGCCCGTAGCCCGGGTGTGGAAGCGCCTGCCGCCCGGGATTGCCAGGCTGGCTGGGCCAGCCTGCCGCCCGGGATTGGCAGGCTGGCCCCAGCCAGCCAGGCGGGCGCCTGTTGCCAGTCGCACCAGCGTGCTGGGGTGAGAGGTGTCCCGTACAGCCGCCGCTATCTCTGAGCAGGAAAATCTCTCGGAGTGGGTGTGTCCCAGCCAGGCCACCAGGTAGGCGGAGGCCAGATTTCTGTGATCCTGCAGGTTCAGTCTTTGCTGGCGCGCGCGCTCTGTCGTACTGGTCATCACAAAGGGAGGCGGATGATCGGTTCTGTCCGCAATATGCTGAATCAGGCTGTGAACTATGCCGCTCCCCAGGTAAGCCCCTGCCGGCATCAATGCCACAGCAAAGCGCATCAAGCTCTTGCGCACAGGAAGGGGCGAAGAAAACGTGCTGATACACAGGGCATTCACAATCCCCAGAGAGGCAACCGCGTTGAACATATCCCGGTTGACCAGGCCTGGGTTCAACAGGGTGTGAGTCCCGAATGGCGGTTGCGCAACAGGTGAGAGGGCCAGAGCCGGGTGTGGACTGGCGGCAGTGGGCAGCAAGCCAGGTTGCCGGGATTGCATGGGTGTCGTTCCCCCGTGGTACAAGTCAGTGTCAGTCCATGAACAGCAGCTGTTATGGCTGGCCCCCTGTTTTGCCGTCCTTGCCGTTCGGTTCCTTGCGTAGCTGGATCATGGTCACATCCGTTTTGAGCGGCAATGTGGTCAGTGCCCATACCAGAAACCATATCTGTGAACGGGGAATGGAACTGAGCTCCCCTTCAGCATCGAAAAACCGGAATGTCTTTTCTGTCCTGCGTTCCAGAGCGACAGCCCACTTCGATTGCTCCAGCAAGCAGGCGTTGTTCTCGTCCGGGACAGGGACGGTCGTGTCCATAAGGGCTACCATCACGTCGGACACTTTCAGCTGCGCCAGGGGGATAAAGAATTGCTCGTAATTACAGTCTTTTTTGACCAGAGCATGAAACCGGGTGCCAGGGGGCGCAGAGGCTGTGCTGCCGGCAGTGGCAGGGCAGGTGAAGCTGACGGACCCCGGCAGGGGCAGAGTGCGCCAGTGCGCCTGGCGGGCCGCCGTCACCAGTCCTGGCAAGACCCCCTGATCCGTCAGGGTTTGTGCGGCGGCCTCCAGTTCCTCGTCAGAAAACTCAACGCAATCGGTGTTCTTGAGCCAGGCCGCCACCTGGATCGGCGACAGATCCTTGTATCCCTGCTGGGCGAGCCGTGCGGCATGGTGCGGCGCAACCGTGCGCCTGGGCGGCAGAACAGGGTTCCGGTCATTGAGTTGCCGGCTGGGCTTGTCTGTCATGCTCCTCAATGCCCAACCGCCCAGGTAGAGTGTCGCTGGCAGCAGCGCTATGGCATAGCGTGCAAGGGAAGTCCTCCTGCTGGCGGGAGTGTTCAGGTGGTTGAACACAAAACAGCTGCCAACACCCAGCACGACAGCTGCACCGAGTACGCCCATGTCCTGCGCATTGTTGCGCTTTGATGTTTGCTGCATTTGCTGCGCGGTGACGGGTGCGGTATTGCATGTTTTGATCGTTGGCATCTTTCAGGTTCCTGAGTCAGGAAGAATCGTGACAGCCGGGCACCAGACATCGGATTTGTTGCTCACAGAACAGCAATTCCGGCGCACGCCTCTTCGCATAGAGAATTTTTACTTGTCAGGAGTTCGCAGGGGACTGACAGGCTTGTCAGGTGCGTCGGTTAACAGAGAGTGCGGGGGCTGTGTGGGGAGGAGTCCTGCCCGGCGCCATGCTGGGCGGGGGGGCGGCGGTCAGGCCGGAGCGGCGTCTGCCTGCTTGCCCAGCTTTACCAGGGTATACACGCGCAAGCCGGGGTATGCTGTCCGCACCAGATCCGTGATCAATGTCTGGCTGACACTGGCATTGCAGGTTCCCTGCCGCAGGCTGTCAGTGGAGTTGAAGAAAAACAGTTCACCGCTGTCGGACCGGTGCACAGCCAGTATGTGAGCCTTGCGACCTTGTGTCTCTGGCAGCGGCACCAGAAAAATCAGCATGACTTCACCGCATTCCAGTTGGTCAAGGCCCAGGGAGGGCGGGATATTCTTCGCCTTCAGTCTGATGTCAAAGTGGTCCCCGCCCAGTGGCAGTCGTTCCTGCTGATTGGGGGCCGGGTGCAGCAATCTTCTGGTATTGATCACACCACCACCCGGCAGTGCTTTGTCGCACCATCCTTTTTCGCGGGCAGACTCCAGCAGGGCCACCAGGTCGCTGCCGGAGCGGGTCTGGCGCCTGTACTCGCGCAGGAGCTCCTCGTCTTCGAAATGCAGGGAACCTGGATGCTCCAGCCAGGCTGCCGTGTAGATAGTGCACATCATGGCGTCTGGCTCAATCCCCAGACGGCGCTGGCGCGCCTTCTCCTCGGGTGAGACTGTGCTGAATATGCGGATGTGACTGCTGCACTGGTGGTGGGCCGCATGCATCAGGTAGCAGGCGGCTGGAACCAGCGACAGGGTATAGCGTCCCAGGGCGCGGGTCAGGTTTGTGGGTGGCAACAGCCGGTTGAGCACCAGGCAGGCGCCCAGTCCGGCCAGTGCTGCCAGTCCCGATCCCCACCATGTCCAGTTCGTTCTGTAGGGGTGTCTGGTTTGTGTTTGCGCAGGCAGTGGTGCACCGGGGCGTCCCGGTGTCACTGCAGCTGGCGGTGTGTTTGCTGGTGTGTTGTCCATGGCCTCGCTCGCCTCCTGTACCTGTCAGTGATCTCTGACAGATTGGAGTGCGCTGAGCCTGACAAAGTTCACTCAGATGGGATCAGTCGTGGGTTTTACGCCCTGGGGTTGGTTGTCCTTTTGCAACCGGATCAGCGTGAGGAACGGCTCCGACTTTTTTCTGGACCACTGACTGACAAACTGCAGCACCTGGTTGGTATCGCCGCACACAGGCTCTCCCTTCCCGGGATCAAACAGTTGAAACAGATTGTCGCCCTGTCGCTGTACTGCCAGCGCTTCACAGGATGGTTTTCCCTCGCGTGTTGACGGCAGGAACAGCAAGAGCACGTCATTGACTTCCAGCTCAGCCAGGTGCAGGGCGGTGGAACCGTCCGGCTTGATCAAGCTGAGTTTGCTTTCGAATTCAAACCGGGGATCGGTCTGTGGCGTATTGAATAGAGGATCCTGGTTGCTTTGTGTTTTGGACCCTGGCAGCGCCCGGGTCTGCCAGCCTGTTTGATGGGCTGCCGCCACCAGCCCTGGAACGGGGTGTTTTGTACTGATGCTTTGCGCGGCCCGCAGTATTTCCTCATCGCTGAAATCAACAGTACTCGTATGACCAAGCCAGGCCGACAGGTGCGCCAGGGAAATGATGTTCTTGTGTTTCATCTGCAGTGCGTGCTGGTGGTCCGCCTGTGTCTGGCGTGCGGGAGCAGCAGGGTCTGAAAGGCCGGTTGTGCGGAAGTTCACGTTGACGGATTTACAGGCGTAACTGCCCATATACAGTGCCGCTGGCGTCAATGCGATCCCGTAGCGCATCAGAGACTGGGTGGGACCGGCCGGGGGAGCCAGTCGGTTAAGGAGGAATCCGCCCGTCAGGCCCAGGGCGACAGTGACGCCCAGGGTGCCCCAGCTGATCGAAGCTGTGCCGGGTGTGGGCGGCGACAGGGAAGAATAAGCCGGGCTTTGCGCCGGCCGGCCGGTGTTGTCGGTTGTGGTATGCATGGAATCCCTCCTTGGGAAATCACGTCTGTGGAGACTGGGGTGGCTGAGCGTTTCCAGCGTTTTCAGCGTTTTCGGGGGGGCGTCTGCCCATCCATATCAGGGCTTTGACAGACCAATCCTTACGCACACCAAGTGTATGCCTTATGGCGTCTGTGCAGCCACTGACAGTGCGCGTTTCCACCTGCTCCTGGGTGCTGTCAAACAGAAAGTAACGGCCGTCGGGTGCCCGGTACACGGCCATCGCATACCCACTGCTGCAATCTGGATCGGGGTGAGTGCTGAGCAAAATGATCATGGCCTGTTCTGGTTGGAGAAGCGGGAGGCACAGGGACTGGTCAATATCCCTGTACTTGAAACGGATGTTGAAGTCTGTGCCATCGCTGGGAAGTGCGCTACCTTCCAGGAAATGTTCGCTATTGATCTCCTCTCCCCCCGGCAGCGCGTATAGCTGCCAGTCGGTCTGCAAGGCGGCTTCAGCCAGGGCTACCAGCGCATGGGGTACACGGAGACTGCGCTGGTGTTCGCGCAGGATGTCTTGATCGGAGAAATCAAGAGAACCCGGATGTTGTAGCCAGGCTGAGGTGTAAGCCCTGTACATGCTGGCAGTGTCCGGAATGCCCAGTTCCGCCTGGCGCGCCCGCTCTTGCGAAGATGTTGCGGAAAATGGTGTGCCGCGAATTATCGTCAGATCGTAGAGACTGGAGAGCGACTGGTAAAGTACCGCAGGTGCCAGCGACAGGGCATAGCGCCCCAATGCGCGGGGCAGGCTGGCGGGCGGGCTGAGCCGGTTCACCAGGTAACAGGTCCCCAATCCTGCCAGAGCCGTCAGCGTATACAGTTTCCAGCTCCACGCCACTGCCCGGTTGCTCGGTGGCTGGTACGTGACGGATCTCGCAAGCGATTCAGATTGTGCGCTTGTCCCCGCAATGGTGTTGGTTCTTTCTTGCATGCTCCTGTCTCCTTTTTGACAGTAGTTGTGTTCGTGTTTGCTGATGCGCAAACCTCAAGAACTTGGAGTCCCGGTGAGCAGGAAAGTTCAATCCGATGGCAGACGCGATGGTTGCGATACAACACAGAACACGGCCCCAGGCAGGCGTCGGTCCTGGATGATCGGCATGCTGTAGAAAAACCTTGAACCCCGGCATGTACTGTCTGTTTCCGACCGCAAGAAAAGCGGCAGGGGCTGTTTTCTGTCAGGCCGTCTTGCGGCACGAACTGCACGTAGCAAAGCACACGGCAAGCACAGTCAACTGCACCCATCCATTGGGTTTTGCAAAACGCGGTCGATAACACGGAGTGAATGTGGTTGACAACGGATACTTTCAATGAATGGATGCGGGGTTCTGCCCAGATTTTTGGCATTGAGTATTGCTGTCGCCCTGGGCAGTGCTGCCATCAGGCCTGCTGCGGCAGGAGATACAGTGGTGCATGGCGCGGCAGCGGTACAGCCGGTTTCTTCCGGCAGTCACTCGGCGGGGGGGGCGCCTGAACCGGCTTCAGGTCCGGTGCGCTCCATGACCGACAGCGATTGGGTCTCACGGCTGGGCTCCAGGACACCCTCGCCTGAAGACCAGAACAGGCTGCCTGACGAGAGAGCCTACGGGGGAGGCGGCGGGCCGGTCCAGGTGTCTCCTTCCGAGCTGGAGGAGTCGGCATTGATGGCCTCATGGATGGAACGCGTCAGAGACAATGCGCGTGCCGAACAACAGGCCGCCAGGGACGTGGAGCGGCCGCGCCTGTCGACGTCTTCTGCCTCTGGTGACAGGTCTGGTCAGGCGCCGAACCCTGCGGTAACGCGTGGGTATTCGGCGTCGGAATCAGACCCCCGGTTGTGGCAAGCTACGCCCCAGTCCGGGTCGCCAGCCGAAGAAGGTGAGAGGTTGGAGACTGGGGAGACTGCGCGGATGACGCTGGTCAGCAGTGTTGATCTGTCTGATGGCAATGGTACTGAAAACGAGGCGACCCCGGCCAGGGGCGAGGTTCGCTCCCTGGCCGCTCTGTCCCCGAATGCCCAGGCACGCTATCAATTGCTGTCGCATCAGGGGGCTGGCAGGGCTGCGGACTTTTTTGGCACCAGGGCCGACAAGCCGACCAGGCCAGAAACTTCGGCTGTACGCAAGGGGCACCGGGGCCGGGCCGATGTGCCGACCCGGTCTGTGGCCAGAGAAAAGCCGCCGCGCAGGGTAGCGAGCAACAGACCCGCCTCTTCTGGAAACAAAGTGCAACCAGAAAGGAAGCAGGGCAGATGGCCAGTCGCTTCCACAAGACTGGCCGGCAGTGGTCATCCAGCCAGAGGGGGTGGCGTTCAGCCGGCTCCCATGCTGTCTCTGTCGGGTGAGCGTCCCTATGCCTCTGCGTCGGGCCCCATGCTGGCACCCCCGGTTGCTGTGCCGGAGAGAGTCCCTGTGACTGATCGCTTTGCCGTTCCACCTGCTGCCGACCAACCTTTTGTACAGCATTCTGGTTATGCAGCTGGTGCCCATCCACCGGTGCCTCCTGTGCCGGCCGGGGTGCGACAGCAGAGTGGATATCCGGCCTGGAGCCGGGATGCACGCGAACAGGATGCTGTCAGGTCATACGGGCGTGGGAACAGGGCTATGCCCGTCATGCCGGCCGGCAACAGCATGGCCCGACCGCCTGCACACTGGAACAGGCCGCCCGTCCGCGCCGCCGTCCGCGCCCAGCCGAAGCCTGTCTGGCCCAAGGCAAAGTATACGGCCGATGGTCTGCTGGCGCCGCCCGCGCAGCCGATGGCTACTACCGGAAAGGCGTCCCATTTTCAGCTGCCGCCGCCGCGTTCTATCAGAGCCATGCGTAACGACAGGTCAGCATCAACCGTGAGAGCCGGTGGTTCTTTTGCATCGTCGCGGGCTGATCATGCCGACCGGGTGAGGGCCTCGATCCGTCAGGCTGGGGGAGAGCAGAAAGGCAACAAGACGCATTCAGTCAACCGGTTCGAGCGCGCATCTTCTTTATCTTCGAACCTGCATGAGGCTCCGCGGCAGTCACCCCCTTCGAGCCTGGTCACCAGGGAACTGCCTGCACGTCATGCCAGCGCCGGCGGCGCACCGGTGGCCAGTCTTGAAACGCTCTTGTCCGCACCGGCAGGCTATGTCTCCATACAGTGGGTGGCCGGTACGGATCCTGCCAGGCTGGCTGTCCTCCAGCAGCGTTATCCACTGCTGGCACAGGCCACGGTCGTACCCTTTTTCAGTCAGGGACGCAACTGGTATCTGTTGCTCAGCGGTCTTTATCCGGACGTAGAGACGGCGCTGGCGCAATTGCGTCGACCTGAACACCGGGACATGATCCGGGAGCTCTGGCCCTGGGTGCGTCCTCTGGACAGCTTGAAGAAACTGGAGTTGTCGCGAATGCCCGCCAGTCGCAAGATGCCTGCTGTCAAGGTTCAACAAGCTGCCAGCCCTGCTGTTTTGGAGCGTTCGCCCTTGCCTCAGGGAGCCTACGCTATTGAGTGGATGCGGGCGGAGAGTCCGTCCGCACTCTGGATGCTGCGTCGGCGTCACCCGGAGCTGGAGTCGGCAGAAGTGGCTGTGCTCACGCGTGATGGCCGGATCGAGTATTTGCTGATTCAGGGACGCTTTGCAGGACGCCCCCAGGCAGTGGCGGCCCTGGCAGAGCCAGGCTTGTCACGGATAGCAAGCGAGTTAAGGCCTCGACTGCGCGCTATGGCCAGCCTGAAGCACAGAACCGGAGATGCGAGCGATGAAGTGGTCATGGCTCGGGCTGGCAAGGATTCGGATGCGCCTCTTTCTCATCATCAAGACTCCTGAATGCCGTCAGGGAGGGACCTTGTCCCTCGCCTGACGCTTTGGCGTGTTTTCTCCCTCCGCGTGAAGCCCTGGTGGTTTCCCGACTCTGGTAATTTCCCGGTATTGTGCTTTTCCTGGTCTGCTGGAGTCCGACAGGCCTGCCAAAGCCCGTGCCGGGGTGTCTGCCTGACGGGGGAACCGCACAAAGAACTCCCGCCGGGTCAATCAAGTTAATCAAGATGTCGTGATCAAGATGTCGTGATGCCTGTCATGTTCGTTGTGTATTCCAGTTGACCAGTGAGAGCACCCGGTTGTGGGAGTTGCAGCAGAACGCTTGTAGCTTGCGTCCAGTCTCTTCAGGCCGGGAAAACAGGCAGCTGTGCGGTCTGGATGCACGGGTCGCAGGACCTCCAGGGTGGCTGGCTTTGCTGTCGTTGTGTCTGTAAACAACGGCATGCCTGGCTGCGCAGGCTTGTCATATGCAGAGCAAAAAACACCTGCGCCAGTTGAAACCCTGATGTCAGCGAGTCCCTTTTCTGGAATGCTGGAATGCAGGACTAAAAAGACATGCTCGCAGCCGCCCAATTTTTTCCTGTCGGAGGGGTAAGGCGAAACATCCTTGCCGGGCCTCCCGTTCCGGGGCGTAACCTATTGTCTGGAATTCATAACAGTTCCCACACAGGTCAGAACGACAGCACTGACAGCCTTTCCCATTACCGAGGTGCCGGGATCGTGTGATTATTTCGGACCAGAACATCACTTGGGCTCCGTTGGTATTAAAGCCGGGCAGCCGACAATTCGCAAACCCCTGTGAGGATGGTCAATAAATAGTTTTTTTCAAGGAACACTGTGGATTTTTTGAGGTCAAAGTCGCAACATCCGGATAATTGCTCTGCCTTTTTCAGGCACCAGTTTTTCTTCAACCATAACGCCTTGACTATATGTAATCTTTGCTACATTCTTTCGCTGGGCTGGCTTATGGCATGCTCGGTGTGGCCTTGTCCCGTACCCTGATCTGTGCAACGCGGCACCTGGTCGCAGCTGATCGTGCGGGTGGTCTTCCAGGCAGTCTGACGAGCCGGGTTATGTCATTGACCTGGATGAAGTGCGGCACCCAGGCGGCCTCAGGGCTGTATTGGTGTGTTGTGTTTCGGTTTGTGCAACATTGCAGATTCAGTCGCAGATCCTATATCCAGGGCGTGAAAAAAAACGAGACGAGGTGAGCCTTAGATGAAAGCAGTCGTTTCAGCTTTGGGGGTCGCTGTGGCGGCCCTGTCCTGTTCTTCGTATTCCCTGGCAGATGAGGCCACCAGCTATGACCCTTCCTTGCAGTTAACGTATAAGAACTACGTCTGGAAAGACAAGAGGAAAGCTCCAGCAGGGACCAGCTATGAAGATGACGAGTGGGTTCATGCTCTACTCGCCACCTTTGATACCGGCTATATCCATAACATGGGTGTCGTTGTGACGGCAGGGGTCGCTGATCCGCTTTCCACCGGAGATAATTTCACTCATGTTCCCAAGAAGGCGAATGGTTCCGGCCACTCTATCGCCGGTTTTCAGCAGGGGTATCTGAAGGGGCGTTACACCTGGGACGATTTCAGCTTTGATGGGTCTCTGGGTGTCAAGAAGCGCGGCTACAAACTCTATTCTGACTCGGGCTCCCGTGTGCTGGCTGCCAGCTCCCGCGGTCTGGACTTGTCTGCTGGTTATCGCGACTTTGACTTGTATCTCGGTTGGATCAATGGGCACAGTCGCAGGAATCACTCCCGGTTCAGTGGCGATCTGACCGCCGACTACATTGCATCTGGCGCAGAAAATTCGGATGCCAAAGTTGATGGCGTTGGCATTATCGGTGCTGGCTACAGCTGGAAAGGGCTTGAGCTGGCGATTGAATACATGGATGCTGACGAGCTTCTGCGCAAAAACTTCTACCAGGGAATCTACACCTGGAACCTGGCGGAGAACAAATCCCTCGTCTTTGACCTGCACTACGGACAGGCGCGGTCGGGTGGCGTTCTGCACTCAGACCCGAACTACAGGTCCAGTTATTATCTGATGAACACCAAGTTCAACATAGCCGGTGCCTACGCCGCTGTGGGGTATGGCAGAACAATGGATGGCAACTGGGACGACGCCAGCGACGGAGACTATAACGCCGGGAATTTTTCCCAGCCTTCCGAGTGGGCCAGCTATAACTTCGAGGGTGAGAGGTCCTACCTGTTGGGGGCTGGTTACGATTTTTCTGGCGTAGGAGTTTCTGGGCTTCACTGGGATTTGGCTTGGGCTCAGGGCTCGAATGCCAAGAGGTACACGGGCTTCAAGCGGCGTGAGCTGAGTAGTTACATCAGCTATGCCTTCGGCGGCAAGCTCGATGGGCTGTCGCTGAGTTGGCTTTACGCTAACTACAAAGTGAAAGCAGATGCCGCCGCTGACGCTGACGTTGCCGTTGTCAATGGGCGGGTGCGGGGTAGCGAGTTCAATCTTGAATACACCTTGAGCGTATTCTGATTCGTCTTGTCTCGGGGTGTTTGGGTAACAAGTGCATTCGCCCTTGATTGACTATTGAATCATTTCTTGACCTGAGGCGGCAGCGAAGGACTTGTAACAGAGTCTCTCGCGGCCGCTTGTTTGTCAGAGGCCTGTTCTTGTAGCGGAAACGGCAAGGAAAAAAATCTGAGGCAGTACTTCAATCATGTAGGGTTGGGTGCTGGTTCTTTAAAACACGTAGCGACCAGTTTTCGGACCCACTTTCATTGATTTTGCAACCAGGACCCCTGATCTTCAGCCACCGGTGTACCAGACTGTGTTGGTGGCGCGTATGTGCGTGTCTTTTTTGTGTTGGTGCGCTGGCTGTTCTGGCTGCGCTGTCTCCTCTTGCGCTGGCAGATACGCTTTTTCTGAAAAATGGCGACGTGCTGACAGGTACTATTCGTCAATTGACGGACAAGAGTCTGGAGTTCAGAACGCCCTGGGCCGGTGTGGTGAAGATCAAGCTTGCGGCGGTGGAGTCTATGGAAAGTGAAGAGCTGCTGTGGTTGCGGCTGAAAGGCCAGGATAACTTTCGTCTGGTCAGTTTGCGCAGCCGTGATCGAAAGACCTGGTTGTATGATCAGACGGGCCAGTGTGTCCCTTTGAAGAAAAAGTCGCAGCTCGCTTTTTTACAGGCGGAAAGTCTCGATAAAGATTTCTGGTTCTGGAATGGTGAGCTGACTGTCAGTCTGTCGTTGGACCAGGGTCGTACCAGAAGGGGGGGACTGCAAACTTTCGGTCACACGACGGTGCGAGACAGCAGCAATCGTCACATCCTGCGTTGGGATATGGAGCATGTTGTAGAGAAAAGCCGCACCAAAACCAGGGAGCAGCATGTCAATTACGACTATAACCACTTCATCAGTCAGAAGATGTACCTGCTGGGAACCGGTCAGTGGTTTTACGATACTGATGAGAACTTTCGTTGGCGTGCCTCTGCGGGTGCAGGTGCCGGTTATCAGCTGTGGAACACTCCTGATTCGGATCTGAAAACGGACGTGGGCATCAGCCACCTGTGGGAAGCCTATCGTCGTCGTGATAACCAGAAACAGTGGGCTCTTCGCTGGGGCCTGGGTTACGTGCGCTCTCTCTCTGACGGGCTGGTCGCCAAGTTCAATTCCTCGACCTTTTATCGGCCAAAGAGTGCGGCTCACCTGTTGTGGGAAATGCAGGCAGGACTCAAGTACAAGATCAGCAGCAGTTTTTCCTTTGACTTGCGCTACCAGCTTGAGCAGGAGTCAACGGGCGGCAGCGGGCCCCGTGAGCCTGTTCAGAAACAGCTGACCCTGGGTGTGGGGTACAGTTGGTGACAGCGGAGTATGAAGCAGAGGCTGAGCCTGTCAGCCAGACTGCTGAAGTTCTTGAGCTGGACACAGGCACTTTCGTGTATCACTGGCCACAGTGGTTGCCTCCTCGTCGTGCTGACCGACTGTTTCGCAGTCTGTATGAGCACACGCCCTGGCGTCAGGAAACCCTGTTTCTTTTTGGACGCCAGCATGCTGTACCCCGGTTGCAGGCCTGGTTCGGCGATCCGGATGCCAGCTACAGCTACAGTGGAATTTCGCTGACGCCTTTGCCCTGGCCTGCAGACCTGCAGGCCATCAGAGACCGTCTTTGTCGTCTGATACAGGTCCCGTTCAATGGTGTCCTTGTCAATCTGTACCGGGATGGGCGCGACAGTATGGGCTGGCATTCTGATAATGAGCCTGAGCTGGGATCCAGGCCCGTGATTGCGTCGCTGAGTCTGGGAGAGCGGCGCCGGTTTCGTTTGCGGCAGATCCGCAATAAGAAACGGATTCATACCCTGGGGCTTGATCATGGCTCCCTGCTTGTTATGGCAGCCGGGGTTCAGGAAGCCTGGCAGCACCAGGTGCCGCGCACCGCCGCCGCGTGTCAGCCCAGGATCAATATGACTTTTCGGTGTCTGCTGTCTTCGGCCTGAGAGTTTTTCGTCGGGTTTTTCGTCTGTACCTGTGCCGTTTGCCGGGGAATGCGCTCCTGGCCATAGCTGTCAATTCGGTGGCGTGAATGTTGCGCGCGCTTTGGGCAGTCCACCCAGGAGGGTTGCTCTACGGGGGGCGCTTTTGCTGCAGTCTGGTCGGGCACAGCCTCGGTATCCAGCAAGCTTTGGGCGGCGGGCGTGCTCCGGTTTGCACAGCAACGGGAGTAAGCCGTTGGGGCAGGTGCGCCACGCCCTGCGGCATGGCTCGACACCCCTTCCCGGACAGCCTGTCGGCTTCTGCACTTGGGCAAGCGCGGGCCCGGGGCCGGGATATCAAGAATTCACTCAGACGGTGCTGGACGTTTCCTGAAGAAGCTCCTCGGGTGGAGGGGTGCACCGCAGCGGGCAGCCGAGCAGTTTTTCCAGGTCCGGTATGAGAAAGGCGTCACTTTCACAGGCGAAGCTGATTGCCGTTCCCAAAGAGCCAGCGCGTCCCGTGCGACCAATGCGGTGCACGTAGTCTTCCGGATCTTCCGGCAAGTTGTAATTCACCACGTGGCTTATGCCGTCGATATGAATGCCGCGCCCAGCAACGTCTGTTGCGACCAGAACTCGCAGCTGGCCGGAGCGAAAGCGCTCCAGGGTCTGGATCCGTTTGTTTTGTGCCACCTCGCCGGACAGCATGGCAACCGCAATCCCGTCTGCTTTCAATTTTTCTGTCAGGCGGCGGGTCTGATCACGTCGATTTGTGAATATAATCGCTCGTCTCAGCTGTTGGCGCGTGATCAGGTTATACAGAACCTGGTACTTTTCATCTGTACTGACGGCCCACAGGTGTTGCTCGACTGTGTCGGTGGCTACAGTCTCCGGTGCAATCTCGACCTTGAGTGGATTCCATGTCCATTGCTCTCCAAGACGGAGTACGCTGGCGTTGAACGTGGCGGAAAACATCAATGTCTGCCGGTCGCCGGGACGTGGCATGGAACGAATAATGCGTCGCATCTGGGGGATAAACCCCATATCCAGCATGCGATCGGCCTCATCTATCACCAGGGTTTCGACCAGATCCAGATGGATGTCCTTGCGCTGACAGAAGTCCAGCAGACGCCCGGGTGTGGCGACCAGTATGTCCAGGTAGTCCTTTTCGAGAGCCTGGCGCTGTTGTTCGTAATCCATGCCGCCGACAACAACCACTGAATGAAGATTCGTATGACGTGTCAGTGCCTGGGCATCCTTGTGGATCTGGATAGCCAGCTCCCGTGTCGGTGCGACAATCAGAGTCCGGGGCTCACCAAGAAAACGTTCGTCAGGCGGCGGCGTCGAAAGTAGCTGTTTGATCGCAGTAATCAGGAAGGCGGCGGTCTTTCCGGTTCCCGTCTGGGCTTTGCCTATGGCGTCCCGGCCCTGCAGGCTGCTACCCAGTACCTGGGCCTGAATGGGGGTGCAGTAGTCAAATCCCTGTGCCGAAATGGCGTCCATCAGGGGACCTGGCAGGTCGAAGTTGTGAAAGCTGACCTTGTGCGTTGTGTCCCGGTCGACCGCGCCATCCGGGTTCGTGTATGGGGTGCTGTTTTCGCTATGCCGGAAAGTGTGGACCCTGTTCGCCACTGTCAGTCCAGGAATTCCCGTACTCTCGAGTTGGTCGCCGGGGGAGGAGGAGGGAGTGTCTGAACGATTACTCAAGCTTGGTTACATCCTGCTGTGTATGCGTGTATTTCTATGTATGCGTGTATGCGTGTATTTTCAACTGTCGTGTTCCTGTGCTTTTTTGGGGCTCCTTGCGGGAGGACGACAGAGCCTTGCCGGCCTGCCTTCGTGAGAGGGGGCAACAAAGTGCACAGGCACGGTCGGGCATTATGGGACCATGAGGCCGACTTGTCGATCAGGCCGGGGCCAAAGGGCAGGCCAAAGGGCAGGGCCTGCTTCAACATGGAGCCTCTTCGGTTTCCAGTCCTTCCTGACGTGCCATGATTCCACCGACTTCTGACCGGCGGATAACGCGCCCCAGCGATGATCTGTTCCTGCGACGCCGGTCGCGACTTTCCTTGCGCACCTGGCGCTTGGTGGGTGGGGTGACTATCACAAACATGGAGCCGAAGAAGGTCTTCTCTTCCTCGAAGTGAGCCATGGCAGTGAGCAGCGAAGGGGCTGCGCACAGGGGGGCTGGGGCAATGTGTATACCAGACATATGATCACCTCCTGCTCGATTTTTTGTGTCTCAGTTCGTCGTGTTGCTGCTGTTTCCGACTTCTACCCTAATTGGTACCACGATTCCTTGTCGTGGGCTCTACGCCTTTCGGAGGGGTAGCACCTCGTCGCTCATGCCGGGATGAGTCAGACGAGGCGTCACACCGATGAGGAAACTGAGCGGTGTTTGTCACTATTTCCTGTCCCTTCGACTGTCATTATAGGCATCGACTGTACAAGGCCGCCTCCAGCCTGTGGCTCGAAAACAGGCCGACCTTTGTCTGGTTCCACAACAAGATAGTCAGCTGCTGCACGGTACCCCGCCTTGCAGGCTTCCTTTACCTCTGGCAGCCCTTGGTCAGGAACGCACTCTGCGTAATTGACATTCAGCCAGATGCTCTTTTCCTTGTCTTCTTGCTGGCAGCTGAGGTTGAACTTGCCGTAAGAGGGGGAAATCATGGTTTCACCGCCAGCTGGTTGACTATTTACGTAGTCAACCTTGCGCTCCCTGTCAACCTGAGGAGCTTTGATGATATTGGTGGTGACAGTTGCCATCTTCTGGGTTATACGGGCGGCAACCCGGGCACCTTGCCCGGTGGCAGACAGCGTGGCGGGCGCGGCTACCAATGCGGCTGTGACGGCCAGCTGGCCTACCACAGGGTACACTCCCCCCAGCGCCAGGTGAGCCCCCTGGCGTGCCAGAAAACGTGTCAGTCCTTTCTTGACAGTCATATTAATAACTTTGTTGACAATCCAGGGTCCATATTGAACGCCCACCCCCCGGCCCATATATCCGAGGACCGCTGCCAGGGCGAAGAATGGTGCATGTCTGGTGTTTACTGCTGTTTGTAACATAGTCTTGTCCCCATGTGTTCTTCGTCAGTTGCGTCCCTGTGCGCCTGCCTGACCAGAGCCAGGAGCACCGCTATATACTCTTTGAGCTCTCCTTGTGAGGAAAAGTTCCTTGCGTTGATACAAAAAACGGGGTGGGACTGTTTCGCCGTGTGGATACGGCTCTGTCAGGCTAATGGCCTGGGCCGCCGTGCAACTGGGGGTCGCGGGTGATTGCCAGCGCCAGCAGGGCCTGGCGTACCCAGAGACCGTTTGCTGCCTGCTGAAAATACCAGGCGCGTGGATCCGTATCGATTTCGGGGCGAATCTCCTCCTGGCGCGGCAGAGGGTGGAGAACTTGCATCCGGGGGCCGGCTGTGTGCAAAGCCGCTGGCGTCAGTTGAAACGGCGCAGTTGGGGGGGCGGCATCTTTGTGCGTGAAGCGTTCGCGCTGGATGCGGGTCATGTACAGAACCTCTGCATCGGTCAGCACGTCTTCCAGGCTGTTCGCTTCGTGGACGCTCATACCCGCGTTTTCCAGCTCTGCTCTCAGGTCGGCGGGCAGGGACAGGGCGGGCGGAGCCAGGCAGGTCAGTCGCACCTTCCTGAAAAAACATAAAGACCGGGCCAGTGAGTGCACGGTGCGGCTATATCTCAGATCACCACAGACGGCCAGCCGAAGTTCGTCAAGTGAGCCACGGTGTTCATGAATGGTGAACAGGTCAGTGAGCGCCTGTGTCGGGTGCTCGTTGGCACCATCGCCAGCATTGAGCACGGGGATGTCGGTATGCTCACTTGCCAGGCGGGCGGCTCCCGCTGCAGGGTGACGCAGAATCAGGGCGTGCGCATAGCTTCCTATGACTTTGATGGAGTCAGCCAGACTTTCTCCCTTGTTGGCCATAGAGGTCTGGTTGCCATCGGCAAAACCGACTATGGCACCTCCCAGACGGTGTACGGCCGCTTCGAACGACAGGCGGGTCCGGGTGGAGGCTTCGAAGAAACAGCTGGCGACCACTTGGTTTTTGAGCAACTCAGGACGAGGCGTGTCCTTGAGCACACCGGCAGCCCACAGAACATGCTCTATGTCGTTTCGATCAAGATCGGCCATGCAAGTGATGGATTTGTTATACAGCGAATATGTCACAGGAATGCCTTTTTTCCTGAAGGGGGTGCGGTAGCCCGGCTGGCCAGCAAGACCGGGCGCGAGAGACAGAGCATACCAGTCTGCTGTGACAGGTCGCCATGATGTGTTCAGCCAGGCGGGACCTCAGGCGCGCCCATGATCGCCGTTCCTATGCGCACCAAAGTAGCACCTTCTTCTATGGCAACTTCCATGTCTGCACTCATGCCCATGGACAGCGTATCCAGCTGTTGTTCCGGGAACTGGGCGTGAAGGTCATCGAACAGGCTTCTCATGGCTCTGAAGGCCGGGCGCTGTTGCTCAGGATCATCCTGGGGGGCGGGAATGGCCATGAGCCCGCGCAGCTTGAGGGCTGGCAGTGTGATCAGTTGTTGCGCCAGGGAGATCACCTCTGACGGGTGTACACCCGACTTGGTAGGCTGGTTATCGATATTGACTTGCAGGCACAGGTTGAGGGGCGCAAGAGAGGAAGATCGCTGGGAATTGAGACGATGTGCTGTTTTTATCTGGTCCAGGCTGTGCATCCAGTCAAAATTTTGTGCCACGAGGCGCGTTTTGTTGGACTGGAGTTTTCCGGTGAAATGCCACTCCAGATCCGGCAGGCAGGACAGTTGCTGTATTTTGTGTAGCCCTTCAAGAACATAGCCTTCACCGAAGGCCTTGTGTCCGGCCTCCCATGCCTCCTTGACCATGTGGGCGGGGCGAGCTTTGGTAATGACCAGCAGACGCGCGGGTCGTCGACCGGCGCGGCAAGCAGCCTGGAATATGCGCTGGTGGGTCTGGTGCAGGCGCGTTTGTATCGGCGTCATGGCTGTCTATTATGTTTGAGTATGTCTGCAGTGGAGCTCTCGCCAGAGAGGAGCTGGAGTAATAATAAGTCAAAACACGAATAATGTGTGTGATTCACCGCAGGATGCGGTGAGGAGGCAGTACGCATATGGATATCACTGAACTGCTGGCTTTCAGTGCAAAAAAAGGGTGTTCTGACCTGCATTTATCTGCTGGGCAGGTTCCCATGCTGAGGATTGCAGGGAATATGCGCCGCACAAATTTACCGGTGCTGGAGAACAAGGATGTCCTGAGACTGGTGCACGGCGCTATGACCAAACAACAGCGTGATACCTATGAAAATGCTCTTGAAGTCGACTTTTCGCTGGATGTGCCGGGGGTTTCGCGCTTTCGCGCCAATATTTTTCATCAGGAGCGTGGTGTCGCTGCCGTTTTTCGTGTTGTCCCTTCGCGGGTGTTGACCATGGATGACCTGGAGTTGGGTGAGGTGTTCAGGGACATAGCACTCCGTCCCCGGGGGCTGTGCGTGGTGACGGGGCCGACAGGCTCGGGAAAATCGACCACCCTTGCGGCCATGCTGGACTATATAAACAACACCAGGGCAGGGCACATATTGACCATCGAGGATCCGATTGAGTTTGTGCATAAGTCGAAGAAGTGTCTTGTGAGCCAGCGAGAAGTACACAGGGACACCCTCGATTTCAGCGATGCCCTGCGGTCGGCCCTGCGAGAAGATCCTGATGTCATCATGGTGGGGGAGATGCGCGATCTCGAAACCATTCGCCTGGCCCTGACGGCTGCTGAGACAGGGCATATGGTTTTCGCAACTCTGCACACCAGCTCAGCGACCAAGACTATCGACCGGATTATTGATGTGTTTCCGGCGGAGGAGAAGACTATGGTTCGCTCCATGTTGTCGGAATCACTACAGGCCGTGGTGTCTCAGACTTTGCTGCGTAAGCTGGGCGGGGGGCGGGTGGTCGCCCACGAGATCATGCTGGCAACGCCGGCTTTGCGCAACCTTATTCGCGAAGACAAGGTGGCCCAGATGTATTCCGCCATACAAACGGGAGGAGCCCTGGGTATGCAGACATTGGACAGTTGCCTGGAGAGGCTGGTCAGGGAGGGCATGATCAGTCTGGAAACCGCACAGGAAAAGGCGCGCGACCCGGGTAGCCTGTCAGTCTGACCAAAAAGCGAGCGCCTTTCGAAGATCGCGTTTTTTGCTCTTGCCCGGCGGCAAAAGAAGCTCCCTGGCGTTGGGGCGTGCAGCCGGGTCCGCTGTCAGGCAGACATCTGCCAGGTGGTGCAAGCTGTTCCAGGACGGCAAGGCGCTGCGTAAAATGTCGCTGCGAGTCAGGCGTTCCCGCCGTCGGATATCCTCCTCTGACGTGTCCCTGTTCCTGGTCACACGCAGGTGATAATCGCAAAGAAAGCGCGAATCCTCAGGGGAGAGAGGCACGCTATGTGTAGTCAGCAGTTTCATCAGGGTGCAGCCAAATGACCAGATATCCGCTTTGCACTCATTGCCGTTGAGGTGTTGTTTGTAACAATCCCATTCAGGTGGCCTGTATCCTTTGGTTCCTGGTTTGCCACTCCGTGCCAATCTCGCCCGGAAATAGCCCCTGGTCCGCTGTTCCTCATTAGTGGCTGTGTCCAGATCACAGATCTTGACCTGGGTGAGGACTTGACTGGCAGGACCGCAGGTGCACGCGAAGATGTTGTGGCCATGTATTGCATGGCAGCGATGCTGGTAGAGGATGTTGCTGGGCTTGAGATCGTTATGAGCAATGCCCAGGTCATGCAGAAAGCTCAGGCCACGCAGAATAGACTGCAGGGTTAGCTTGAAAATGCTGACGGAAAAGAAAAGACGCTCCAGGTTGCCATCCTGGCTGTATTGGGTGAGGACGCCGGCCATGCTGGCTGCATCCTTGTCTTCATGCGCCTGACCTGCTGCTTCGCGTTCCTGGATTCTGGAGAGAAAAGCGTTCTCCATCATTTTGGCCAGATCGGCCATCAGCATGGCCATAATGTGAAAGCAGGGGCGGACACTGGGCCAGCGTGGGTCGGCTGAGCCCATAAAGAAGGCTTCTGGAATCAGTACGTGCCCATGGCCGGGGTGCTGAGGGTTCATGGCCCGGCCTTCCGCCAATTCTTTATAGATATCCAGTTCCGAAGACCTGTAGTGCGTCATTTTTATGCAGTACGGATTCTCGGAGAAAAACAGGCGACAAATCCTGCCATTGCTGCCTCTCCCGACGAAATGATCCCCCCTCTCATCGAACGCTTGCTCTTGCGGTACAGGCATCCTGTCCACGCCCAAAAAAACGCTTGTTCTCTCCACCTGGAAAAGAGTGCCTGCCGGCGGAGGACCTGCATAACAAATAGGCGAAATAGCCGGTAGTGGCCAGTCGCGTGTTGTCGCTTGCTCAATGTTCTCGCCCTCTTCCGACGGCAGGGGAAGAGATATCCGGTGGGACGGTTCTCCGGTGAGCAAAGGAGCACTACTGGCGGCTGCTGGCTCTTGTGCAGCCTGAGGTGGTGTCAAAAAGTTTGATATCGGGAGGATGGGGGACAATACAAGCATCGGCTGGCGGATGTCGCCATGTCGTTTGTTTTGGGAGTCCGGCGCAATCGAGGGGCCCGGCAGCATCGAGGACGATGTGCCCGTCGGCTGAGCAGTCTGTGGGAAGTTGCTGATTGGGTGCATAACGTAGGCTTTATCATATTGAAGCAGGTTGTGATTCAGGAGCTCGCCCACGGATAGGTGGCCCCGCCGCGAATAGACCGGATTTGACCGCTTTTACGTCATTTTCGTTAAACATAACTGTTGGCCAGTCAAAACAAGTCATAGAAAAGGCTCCGCCATGCCTGTTCTTCGCGACGACGATGAATCCAGCAGGGCGCTTGCCGCTTTCATGAAAATGCCTTTCTCACCTCCGTTTTCTATTCTGCTTGCTGCTGGTATTGTCTCCAGCCAGGTTGCAAGGGGCAGGCACGGTTTGACAGGAATGTCTTTTAAAAGTTCCCCTGTTTCGCGTTTTTCTCATGAAAAGGTCGTCTTGCCCTGAAGCAGTCTGGAACAGGGCGGAAAAGACCCTCCTTCAAAATTTCAGAGCATTACCTGATGCATGCGCAAATTTTCTGTGGGCTGCAGCATGGGACTGTCTGTTGCGGACGAATGCTGGATGAGATAGACGGCTCTGTGGAGGAACGCTCTGTGTCATCATGCGCCCTGTCCTGTGTGCGGTTTGCGCTATGGAAAGCAAGCCGCCGTCTGGTCTGGTGCTTGACTCTGCGCTGCGGCTCTGGACGTGAAGTCCTGCCTGAGTGTAACCACGTACTGGTTATCGCTGCGAGTTCTGACTGAGGACAGGCTCCCGCCCTCTCCTGTACTTGCAGGGTAGTCTTTGCAGCAAGCATGGAATAGCCATCTGGCTTCTTTGGGGGCTCCTTGGGAACTTGGGTTCAAGATGAAGTCGATGGCGTCCCAGGCACCGCCCTCCTGGAGATTGAACAGTATCTCTGAGGCAGTCTTATCGAACTGGCCTGGAGGCATGTTGGGAATCGTGACCTGGTTGTACAGGGGTATTATTTTATTCCGCTGGTGTGAACCAGGCCCTGCGACAGGCGCACGGGCATTGTCCAAGGCAGACGGTGAGCGAAAGATTCCGACTGGGTGCCGCACCGTGCGCGGGCTCTTTCGGTCATCTTTTCCTTGGGTGCTTTCTTGCTGAAGAAGATTTTTGGGGAGACGTACCGTTTGGCAGGAGGAGGCTTTTTCTGTTGTTCCTGCTTCTGTGCAACCATTTTTGCGCCTGCGGTGACGGCAGTGACGCCGGCTGCAATGGGGGAAGTGCTCATGGCCTTTCTCCTTGATTTCAGATCATCGAAAACAAGTGGAGGCCATAATGGGCTGTCATAGCGGGCTTGACTGGTCAGGGTCCAGGAGATTCCTGGGGAGTTGAAACCAATCGCCCCCCGCAGCTCAATCGAGTGAGGATACAGACAAAAGGCAAGGGCCTCCGGGGTTGTGCTTTCGAAGCACATCTATCTGTGATTTGCGAGTCCCTGGAGTTGGGGCAAGCGGGGCGACTTCCCGCAGGGCGCAGAGGTGCAGGGAGAGGATGCAGGTGCAGAGCCGACTGATACTTGCTGTTGCAGCGTCTCCGGGATACCAGTCACAAAAAACAGGGGAAAACCTGATAATGTTTTTTGTATCCACCAGCATTTTCAATGCAGGTTTACAGGGTGTGGACCGGATGGAGGCCTGTCTTTATGGTCAGGGAGTCTGTCATTTTCTTGCTGGTCGGTGTTTATCCGGGGGGCTCCACTCGCACCGGAGCCTGCAGGCGACACTGTGCGAGGAATGTCAAGTGACCCGGAATCAGGCCATTGCCAGAATATGGCGCTGGCGGCCACAGCCACGTACGCGTCAATAGAGCACTGTCAGTCCTGCTCTATGCCGGTTGCAGTATACGCGCTGGGCCAAGGGCCCATGGAATGCGGCGCTTCCCCACGGAATCTGCCTGTTGGCTACTGTGAGGCATAGCTGGATATCGCGTCTCCCTGAGTCGGGCTGCATTCAGCATTGTCTTCCGCGTCTGGTGTGAAGGCGGCTGTTCCAGACAGTCCCAGACAGTCCCAGACAGTCCCAGACAGTCCCAGACAGTCCCAGACAGTCCCAGGCAGTTCCAGGCAGTTCCAGACAGTCCCAGACAGTC